>CACGMC010000012.1 GCA_902574035.1 uncultured Pelagibacteraceae bacterium | reverse complement strand
GTTCTTTTGATACAAATTTTTAAAAATCATTTAAATTCAAATAATTTAAAAAAGTTTTTTATCGCTTTTGCACTATTTTTTATTTTATCTCCAGCCAGTTATTTGTTTGTTTCTTACTCAAATGAATTTAAAAGAACAGATTATCCTGGAAGAGAAATAGCAAATTTAGTCCAAAGACGATGGGACAAAAATTTTAATAACAATATTTCAATTGTTGTTGGTGATGAATGGTACGCGGGAAATTTATCTTATCATCTAAGCACTAGACCAATTTGGTTTAATACAATTGAAAATAATTTATCCTCCATAACCTCTGAGACAGGGGTTATATATACAGGCAATCCTAATATTTTAAAGAAATTCTGCCCTGGAATTTATGGTACTATTAAACCTATTGGAATTTGTATGATAGGGGCTAAGTGAAAAATATTATTATTATTACTCCAGTTTATAACGATTGGGACTCATTTAAAAAATTAATTAACGAGATTGATAAAACAATTTTAATTTTTAAAAATATATCTTTTAAGTTAATTGCTGTAAATGATGGTTCAAAAGATGAAGCTCCGCCGATTCAATTACCGCCTAGCATCAAAACAATTGAAATTTTAAATATGAAAATCAATCAAGGACATGCAATTTGTTTAGCAAACGGTATTAAATATGCATTAAAAAATTACGAATTCGACAGTTTAATATTAATGGATGCAGATGGTGAAGATAGACCACAGGAAATATTTGATTTAATTAATAAAGCCCAAAAATTAAAAAATATCTCAGTTGTTGCCAAAAGAGTTAAGAGGTCAGAAGGTTTTATATTTACCTTTTTTTATAATTTGCATAAATTATTAACACTTGTATTTACTGGAAAATTAATAAATTTCGGTAATTTCAGTATAATTACAAAAAAAGATGCTGAAACAATAATCAAAGATCCAACAATAATTTATTGTTTTGCTAGCACACTAAAAAATAATGCTTCAAAATTAGGAAATATTGATTGCATAAGAGGAAAGAGATATTTTGGCCCGTCCAAGATGCCTCTATTAAAATTAATAATTCACTCTTTTTCAATAATCGCCGTTTTTAAAATGAATGTGTTTATTAGATCAGCTCTATTTTTAGTTTTACTGAGTTATTTGCAGGAACATATAGGAATAGTTTCGCCAATAAGTCAGCTCCTTATTGTAATTTTTAATATTCTAATTTATTTAGTTTCAACAAAATCAAGTGATAAAAAGCTTGATTATATGGACAAACAATTAGGAGAAACAAAAAAAATAACACACTAAAAAGTTGAATTTAGAGTCTAAAATAGAGTCAAAAGAGAATCAAAAGGAGAACATTTAAAATACTAATATTTGCAATGTTTATAAGTATTACTTTGAATCAAAGAAATGAGTTATAATTTACTATGAGAAAACTTAAGTGCCATTGTGGTGATGTTGAAGCAGAAATCAAATCTACAGGTGATTTTGAAAAAATAATGAGATGCAATTGCTCTATTTGCAAAAGAAAAGGAGCGGTTATGTCAATGGTTAAAAATGAAGACTTTAAAATAACTAAAGGTAAAGATAAATTAAAAATGTATCAATTTCACTCGAAAATCGCGAAACACTTTTTTTGTATTAATTGTGGAATATATACTCATCATAACCCCAGAATTAACCCATCTTTAACAGCTTTTAATTTAGGTTGTATAGAAGAATTAGACACTTTCAAACTCAAAAATATAAGTCTAGCAGACGGTAAAAACCATCCTTTAGATAAAAAGAATTAACATTTTAACTTTGACGATGTCAGATTTAAAAAAAATATATTTTAAATTTATTAAAAAACAAGAGATAGCAGGTGAAAAATTTCAGGATAAACAAAAACAACTAAAAAATTTTTATTTACCCATCTGTGATAAGCTATTTAAAATTTATAATTCTAAAAAAAAACCTATGATAATTGGTTTATCAGGAAGTCAGGGATCAGGAAAATCAACAATATCACAAATTTTAAAGATTATACTAAACTCAAATTATAAATTGAACGTAGTAAGTTTTTCACTAGATGATTTTTACAAAACTGCCTTTGAGAGAAAAAAAATGTCGAAATTTATTCATCCTTTGTTTATGACAAGAGGTGTTCCTGGGACCCATGATGTAAAATGGCTTTATAATGTATTAAGAAGTCTCTTAAAAAAAAAATTTAAAGCTGTTGCAATACCAAAATTTGATAAATCTATAGATGATAGATTTTCTAGAAAACAATGGCAATTAATAAAAAAAAAACCAGATATAATTATTTTTGAAGGTTGGTGTGTTGGCGCCAAACCCCAGTCATTAAAAGAACTTAGAAAACCAATAAATATACTTGAAAAAATAGAGGATACTAAGTTGACT
>CACGMC010000011.1 GCA_902574035.1 uncultured Pelagibacteraceae bacterium | reverse complement strand
AAAATAAATTACTCAAGAATTTAAAAAAGATTATGAAAAAAGGTGCTATAGCTATGTGTGAGTTTAGAACGGACAAAGATCCATTAAAAAATTTTGGAAAAAAAATCAGCAAGAATGAGACATACACAGATCATTACAGAAGATTTATAAATTATAAAGATTTTTTAAAAACTTTAAAAATATGCACTTATAAAGTAATTTTCAAAACAGAGAGAAGAGGATTATCGATTTATAAAAAAGATAATCCAGTTTTAGGAAGAATAATATTTAAAAATAATTAATGAGTTTTTAAAAAAATATGCTACATATTCAAAATGAGTGTAAATAATTTAAAAAAAATTCCAGTTTTTGATTTTAAAGTAGGGGACCTTGAGAAAAAATATATTCAAGATTGTTTGGATAAATCTTTCATTGGACAAGGTTTTTACGTAAAAGAGCTAGAAAAAAAATTCAGCAAGTATGTAAGCTGTAAGCACGGAATAACAACAACCAGCGGTACTACTGCTTTGCACTTAGCTTGTGCAACATTAGGATTAAACAATGATGACGAAGTATTAGTTTCTTCTAGCACAAATATGGCTTGTGCATTTTCCGTAGACTATTGTGGTTCAATACCTATTCCGATTGATATAGAAAAAGAGACCTGGCAAATGGATGTAAATTTAATTGAAAAAAATATAACACCAAGAACAAAAGCGATAATGGTTGTGCACTTATTTGGCCATCCGGTTGATATGGATCCAGTTATTGAGATAGCAAAAAAACATAAACTTTTTATCATAGAAGATTGTGCAGAGGCTCACGGAGTTGAATACAAAGGAAAAAAAGTAGGATCAATTGGAGATATTGGAACTTTCAGTTTTTTTGCTAATAAAACAATAACTTGTGGAGAAGGCGGAATGGTTGTTACAAACTCTGATGAATTAGCAGAAAAAGCAAGAAGCCTTAAAAACCTTTCTTACGGTAAAGTTGACAAGTTTATGCACGAAGATATTGGTTTTAATTATAGACTACCTAATATTAGTGCAGCTATGGGTTTAGGTCAATTTGAAAATATAGAAAAAATTATAAAAGAAAAAGAGAGGATTTATTCGAGATATATTAAAAATCTCAAAGGTGTTAAAGGTGTAAATATACCTATTGTTAAAAATTGGGCCACTAAATATATAATGTGGGTCTTTAATTTGTATTTAGACTCAAAATATCCACTTTCAAGAGACGAATTGGTAAAAAAATTATCTGAAAGTAATATCGATACTAGAAATGCCTTTGTTCCGATAAATAAGCAGGATGTGCTTATAAAAAAATACAATAAGTTTAAAGCTGAGAGCTGTCCAAATGCCAATTATATAATGGATAATGGCTTTTACTTACCTTCGGGTAACACAATAACAAATGAAGAAATAGATATAGTAAGTAATAAAATTATAGAATTTTCAGAAAAATAAAATGAATTTTGCAGCAATTGGATTAGGTTCCTTTGGGATTAAAAGAGCTAGAGCAATAAAGGAAAGTAAACTTGGTAAACTTTCTGCCATTTATGATAGTAATCCTGATATATTGCAAAAAGCTTCTAAGGAATTACAAGTCCCTTCAAAAGACTACAAAAAAATTTTGGAAGATGAAAATATTGAAGTAATAGCAATATGTACTCCAAACAAATTTCATAAAAATATAATTATAGACGCTTTAAATGCAAATAAACATGTATTTTGTGAAAAACCTTTAGCAAGAAATCTTAAAGAAGCAGAAGAAATATATAATGTTTCAAAAAAAACAAAAAAAAAAATACAGATAGGTTCTAACCATAGATATTTTGAGAGTGTAAAATATGCTAAAAAATTAGTTGATGAAGGAACAATTGGAGAGGTTTTAAGTTTTAACGGAAGAATTGGTCATAATGGTGAACGTTTAAAAAATACTTGGTTTTGGAAAAAAGAGATAAGCGGCGGCGGCACTTTGTTAGATAATGGTTGTCATCTTATTGATTTATCAAGGTATTTTATGGGAAATTTTGAAACTGGAAACGGATTGATATCAAACTCTTATTGGAAAGATATAGAAGTTGAAGATACTGCTTGTGGAATGTTCACAAAAAAAGATGGAAGAACCTCAACAATTTTTTGTTCTTGGAGGCTCTTGTCTGGCTATTTCTTTTTTGAACTTAACGGTTCAAAAGGTTACATAAATGTAGATGGACGTTTCGATACCCATGGTGGCGACAAAATATTTTGGTCAATAAATAATGATAAGAAGTTTTATGAAAAAGATTTTAGTGATATAAAGCCAAGTTCATATAATCAAGAAATAGATTTGTTTATCAAGAATTTGAAAGAAAATAAAAATTGTTCACCCTCAATTTTAGATGCATTAGAAGTTATGAGAATGATAGATATCGTCTATTCTTCAAAATAAATGTTAAGTTTTAAAAAAAATTATTCTAAATATTACGATATTCTTTATACTGATAAGAATTATAAAGATGAGTCACAACTAATAAAAAAAATAATTAAAAAATACTCCTCCAAACCT
>CACGMC010000010.1 GCA_902574035.1 uncultured Pelagibacteraceae bacterium | reverse complement strand
TTGAATAATTTTATTTTATAAAAATTCAGCACATCTAGAGCATTTTGTTTCAAGTACTTTCCAACATCTTGGACATTTTGTTCCATTGGTTTTTTTAACATTAATTATTGTCTCTTTTGTGTCAGCAGTATTTTTGGAAAGCTTGGCTTTCGAAGTTATAAAATATTCTGGTAAATCTAATTTTTCTAAAAGTTTATAGTTTTCATTATTAGTAAAAATCTCAATTTCTGCCTCTAAACTAGAGCCTATTTCTTTAATAGATCTTTTTTCCTCAATTGCTATATTTGCTTCTTGTTTTATCTTGTAAAGATTTTTCCATTTTTCGGCTAAAGAATTATCTTTGAATTCAGATTTTAATTTCGGAAACTGCATTTCATGAATACTTGTGTCTGATTTTTCAACTAAATTGTAAATCTCTTCTGTTGTAAAAACTAAAATGGGGGCAAACCATTTCAGTAAACAGTCTAATAATATATTTAAAACTGTAATACAGTTTTTTCTCTTTTTCGATTTTATATTATCACAATAAAGAACGTCTTTTCTAATATCGAAATAAAAAGATGATAAATCAAGAGTACAAAAATTTAAAAGCTCCTTATATAATTTATGAAAGTTATAATTTTTTAAGTTTTCTTTGTAGCTTGTATTTAAAATAAAAATTTTATGCAAAATATATCTCTCGAGTTCTGGAAGCTCTTTGATTTTTAAACCTTCAATATCTATTTTTTGAAAGTTGTCTTGGATATTCCCTAGTATGAATCTGAACGTATTTCTTATTTTTCGATAAGATTCGGCATGTTGATTTAATATCGTTTTATCAATTCTTAAATCTTCTGCATAATCTGAAGCTGTCACCCAAACTCTTAAAATATCTGCCCCAAAATTCTTAAGTATTTCCTCAGGAGATATCACATTACCAGCAGATTTAGACATTTTCATTCCTCTGCCATCAACAACAAATCCGTGGGATAGGATGCTTTTAAATGGTGCCTTTCCTCTTGTACCACAAGACTCTAAAAGCGAGGAATGAAACCAACCCCTATGTTGATCTGAACCCTCGAGATACATATCTGCGGGCCACTTTAAATCTTCCCTAGACTCTAAAACAAAGCTGTGTGTTGATCCGCTGTCAAACCAGACCTCAACTATATCTTTAAGTTGGTCAAAATCTTCTTTTTTGTAATCCTCTCCAAGAAATCTTTGCGGGTCATCAGTAAACCAGCAGTCAGAACCTTCTTTTTCATAAATATTGGCAATTCTATCAATTATTTTTTTGTCTCTTAGTGGGGCCTTAGTTTTTTTGTTTATAAAGATTGGTAAAGGCACTCCCCAAACTCTCTGGCGAGATACGCACCAATCCGGTCTACCTTCTATCATGGACAATAGTCTCTCTTTTCCTTTGCTCGGATAAAAAATTGTGTCATTTATCGATTTTATAGCTTTTTTTCTCAAAGATTGTTTTTCCATGGAAATAAACCATTGCGGTGTAGCTCTATAAATTAATGGAGCCTTTGATCTCCAAGAATGCGGATAACTATGTTGAAGCTTATCTGATGATAGTAACATTTTTTCATCTTTTAACTTTTGTATTACTTCTTTATCAGCCTTAAAAATATGTAAATTATCAAAAAAAGGTATCTCCTTGGTATATCGTCCACTATCATCAACTGTATATTTTGATGGAATATTATTTTGTAAACATAAATTGAAGTCATCGGGACCGTGGCTTGGTGCACAATGAACAATACCAGTTCCTTGCTCTAAATTTACAAAACCTGCATTTAACAAAGGTACATCGTGGTCGAAACCCAATTTATGGAGTGGATGATTACAAACAGTTTTTTTGAGTTCATCACCTTTAAAAGTTTTTAGTTTCTTGAATTTTTTAATTTTACAAGAACTAATAAAATTATCTAATAATTTTGTAGCAACTACGATATTACATTTATTAAAGAAATCTGTACTATCTATTTCAATTAATGAATAATCTATATTATTATTATAGGCTAAGGCTTTATTGGCTGGAATAGTCCAAGGTGTGGTAGTCCATATGATAATATTTGCATCTTTTAAATAATCTTTATCAGTGCTTTTGACTTTAAAAGCCGTGTATATTGTGCTCGACAAATGATCCAAGTATTCTACTTCAGCATCTGCTAGTGCAGTTTTTTCAACCGTTGACCAAAGCACAGGTTTAAATCCTTGATAAAGACTTTTGTCTAAGAGAAATTTTCCTAACTCTCTGACAATTTGTGCTTCAGCCTTATAGCTCATAGTAGAATAATAATTTTCGAAATCTCCAACGACACCTAACCTTTTAAATTCCCTTATATGAACATTTATCCATTTACTGGCGAAATCCCTACATTCTTTTCTAAAATCCCTAATAGGAACATCGTCTTTACTTTTTTTATTTTTTTTATATTGTTCCTCAATCTTCCATTCAATTGGAAGACCATGGCAATCCCAACCTGGAACATATATGGAGTCTTTTCCATCCATTTGATGAAAACGGGTAATCATGTCTTTAAGTATTTTGTTTAGAGCAGTACCCATATGAATATGTCCGTTGGCATATGGTGGACCATCATGTAATACAAATTTTTCTTTTCCATTAGATTTTTTTCTTAATCTTTTATAGAGATTATTTTTTTCCCATTGATTAATTATTCCTGGTTCTTTATTTGGAAGATTAGCTTTCATTGAAAAAGCTGTTTTGGGAAGCTGTAAACTTTCTTTAGACATCTTATTTTGCTTGCTTTATATCTTTTTTAATTTGATTTTTTAATTCTAATATATTCTTAAATTTTTTTTCTGGTCTAATAAATTTATTAAATACCACATTAATATTTTTATTATATAAGTTTTTTTTAATTCCAAAAATATTTACCTCTAATAAAAGTTTTTTTCCATTAAATGTTGGTCTATATCCAACATTTGCGATACCTTTTTTAGATATATTGTTAATTTTTACGTTTACAGCATAAACACCAAACTTAGGT
>CACGMC010000009.1 GCA_902574035.1 uncultured Pelagibacteraceae bacterium | reverse complement strand
ATCTTAGAAGTAGCTCAGCACCTAGGTGAAAATAGCGTAAGAACAATTGCAATGGACTCAACAGAAGGTCTAAAAAGAGGTGATAAAGTTTTAAATACAAACGCTCCTATAAGTGTTCCGGTCGGTCCTGAAACTTTAGGAAGAATAATAAATGTTATTGGCCAACCAATCGACGAAAAAGGAGACGTAAAGACAAAAGAAAAATGGCCTATACACAGACCATCACCCAAGTTTACAGATCAATCTACTGAAACCGAAATTCTAGTTACAGGCATAAAAGTAATTGATTTACTAGCTCCGTACGCTAAAGGAGGAAAAATTGGTTTGTTCGGAGGTGCAGGAGTTGGAAAGACTGTAACAATAATGGAATTAATTAATAATATTGCAAAAGCCCATGGGGGATTTTCAGTATTTGCTGGTGTAGGAGAGAGAACAAGAGAAGGTAATGACCTTTACCACGAGATGATTGAATCCGGAGTAATTAAGAAAGATGGAAAGGGATCTAAAGCTGCATTAGTTTATGGTCAAATGAATGAGCCTCCTGGTGCGAGAGCAAGGGTAGCGTTAACAGGTTTAACTGTAGCAGAATATTTTAGAGATCAAGAAGGTCAAGACGTTTTATTTTTTGTCGACAATATATTTAGATTTACACAAGCCGGCTCCGAGGTGTCTGCTTTATTAGGAAGAATTCCATCAGCAGTAGGATATCAGCCAACTTTAGCCACTGATATGGGAAATTTACAAGAGAGAATTACATCTACAGGGAAAGGTTCAATTACATCGGTTCAAGCTATATATGTGCCTGCAGACGATCTTACAGACCCAGCTCCGGCAACCTCTTTTTCGCATTTAGACGCAACGACGGTATTATCAAGACAGATAGCAGAGCTTGGTATTTATCCAGCAGTTGATCCGCTTGACTCTACCTCTAGGATATTAGACCCAAGAGTGGTAGGGGATGAACATTATAGAGTAGCTAGAGAAGTTCAACGAATATTGCAAGCATACAAGTCTCTTCAGGATATTATAGCTATTCTTGGTATGGACGAACTCTCAGAAGAGGATAAACTTACTGTAGCCCGAGCAAGGAAGATACAGAGGTTTTTATCTCAACCATTTTTTGTGGCCGAAGTATTTACTGGATCACCTGGAAAATTAGTTGACCTCGACTCAACAATTAAAGGTTTCGACGCTATATGCAAAGGTGAGTACGATCATTTACCTGAAGCAGCTTTTTATATGGTAGGATCTATTGAGGAAGTAATAGAAAAAGCTGAAAAACTTGAAAAAGAAAATTAAACTTGATGTCTCAAGAATTTAAAATTGAAATTATCAGTCCAGATAACAGTATTTATTCGGGAAAAATAGTAGAGGCTATTTTACCCTGCTTCGAGGGACAAGTGACCATCCTAAGAAACCACATACCTTTAATAACTTTTTTAAGACCTGGCTTGATAACTGTTGGAAATGAGAATTTCTATGTTGAAGAGGGAACTGTAGAGTTTTCAGATAATAATTTATTAATACTGTCTTCAACTGCGCAAAATATTAAAAATATAAGTTCTGAAAAAAAGAACATTATGCTTAAAGATGCGGAAAACAAAATATCAAAAAACCAGGTTTCTGACAAACAAAAGTATATTTTAAATTACAAAATAGATACCTTAAAACAAATTAATTAAAAAAACTTTTTAATTCTATCTCCAATTTTTCGTAGACATCTTTTTTGAAATTTACAATTACTTTGGGTAGCAATTTATAGTCTATCCATTTCCATTCAATAAATTCTTGATGTTCAGTCCTTAAATTTATTTCGCTCTCATTACCAGTAAACCTAACTATGAACCATTTTTGTTTTTGACCCCTATATTTACCTTTCCAAATTTTACCTAACAAATTTGGAGGTAATTCATATTCAAGCCAATTTTCAATCTCTTTTAAAACTTCAATTTTTTTTATACTTGTTTCCTCTTCTAGCTCTCTCCTCATTGCGTCAAAAGGAGTTTCATTTTCATCTATTCCACCTTGCGGCATTTGCCACTTATCTATTGGATTGTCTTTTCTTTTACCAACAAAAACTTTGTTGTGTTGATTTAAAACAATAATACCAACACCATGTCTCATGGGTAATTTACTTAACATATTTTATGACTGAAAGAGTTTGACGGCATAATTTAACTGATTATCTTTATCAGAGTTGAATTCAAATTCATTTTGTTCTTCCACAATTATATCTGGAGAAACACCTACTTCAGAAATTGATTTACCTGAAGGTAAATAATATTTTGAAATCGTAAGTCTAATACCTCCTCCATTTTTAAGAGGTATTATTGATTGTACTGAACCTTTTCCATATGAATTTTCTCCTAGAATAATTGCTCTTTTGTGATCTTTTAAAGCACCAGCAAATATTTCTGATGCTGACGCAGATCCATTATTTATCAAAACGATCACAGGTTTTCCTTTAACACCATCTCCTGCTCTTGCAAAAAACTTTCTAGTTTCACTTATTCTACGACCTTTAGTAGAAACTATCTCACCTTGTTCCAAAAAAAAGTCAGTAATAGCTATTGCTTGATTAAGCAAGCCTCCAGGATTATTTCTTAAGTCAATTATGTAACCTATTAACCTTTGTTTTTCGTAATTTTTTATTTTTTTTATAAATTGCTTATCACTATTTTCATTAAAAGATTTTAATTTAATATATCCAATATTTTTTTCTTTTCCTAAAATTTTTGACTCTACCGATTTAACTTCTATAATTTGTCTCTCTACATTAAAAGTAAGAGATTTTTTCACATTTTTTCTTCTTATTGTAAGTTCTATACTTGTACCGACAGGACCTCTCATTAATTTCACCGCTTCCATTAATGTTTTGCCTTGAACCTGTTCATCGTTAATTCTTACAATGTAGTCACCTGCTTTAATCCCAGCCCTTTCTGCTGGTGTGTCCGCTATTGGTGAAATTACTTTTACAACACCAGCTTCCATTCCTATTTCAATTCCTAGTCCTCCAAACTCTCCTCTAGAGTCCGTTTGCATACTTTCGAAAAGATCAGGTGACATGTAAGCTGAATAAGGATCTAAAGACTGTAAGACACCATTAATTGCTGAGTCCATGACATCTGCTTGATCTATCTCATCAACATATTCCTGTTTTATTTTTTCTAAGACCTCTCCAAATAAGTCTATTTTTTCGTAAAGTTTATCGGAATTAGTATTGGAATATGCTTTAGCACTAAATAAAAAAAAACAAATTATTAAAATATTTACTATATTTTTTTTCATATTAAAGCTTTTTCTTTTGGTAAATCTTCTGACCACATTTTCTCAAGATCATAAAATGATCTTTTTTCAGGATGGAATAAATGTACAATTACATATATCGCATCAACAAGTTTCCAATCATTACTTTCATAGCCTTCAATTCTACAATTGTCTAATCCAGATTTTTTTAATTCTATTAAAAGATT
>CACGMC010000008.1 GCA_902574035.1 uncultured Pelagibacteraceae bacterium | reverse complement strand
ACCACTGATGGAATGATTATTTTTATTTTTTTATGTGCAATGGGAGGATCATTAATTTCTAATTCTTCTGGAATTAAATTTATAAGAATTTATATATTAATAAAAACAGCTGCTGCAGAAATAATAAGACTAGTAAGACCAAACAATGTTTTTAATAATACAATTTTTTACTCGGATAAAAAAATAGATAATGAATTGGTAAACTTATCTTTTTTAGTTTTTATATCTTTTTTTATCAGTATTTTTATTTTATCTAGCATACTTGTTCTTGATAATATAAATTTTGAAAATTCTTTCAAACTTTCTATACTCACATTAACAAATACCACTAATTCATCGCTATATGGCGTGAGCGATATTGATTTTTCTAATCTTTTAAACAGTACAAAATTATTTTTAATTATATTTATGATAATTGGAAAAATTGAGTTAATATCTATTTTAATTTTGTTCAAAAAACTTTTATTTAAAGAGTAAATATGTCTAAAATCATTATAATTGGAGCTGGAGCAATGGGTTCAGCTTTTGCTTTACCATGTATAGACAACAAACATAACGTAAACATCGTTGGCACACATTTGGAAAATGATTTTATTGATAATTTAAAAGCTAAAGAAAACTTTCATCCTGGGCTGAATATAAAATTAGATAAAAAGATTAAAATTTACAAATTTGAAAGTTTAAAAAATCTACTAGATAACAACACAGATCTAATTGTTTTAGGAATAAGCTCTAAAGGTATTGAATGGGTTTCAGAGCAACTAAGTAAAATTTTTAAAAATAAAAATATTCCAAATTTACTCATGCTTACAAAAGGATTGAGTATTTTTAAAAATGATTATGAGTTATTAGTTGATAAATTAAAAAGATTATTATCTGATAATGGAATAAATAAAGTTAATATCTCTGCCATTGGAGGTCCTTGTCTTGCTGCAGGATTAGCTAATCGAGTTCATAGCAGCGTTGTTATAGCCAATGAAGATATTAAAACTGCAAAAAAAATTGCCGACATGTTAAACACTAGCTATTATCACACTTCTTTTTCTGACGATTTAAATGGCGTAGAAGTTTCAGCGGCGATTAAAAATATATTTTCCATGGCAGTGGGTACCGCGAAAGGCTTATGCAGCAAAGACATCCCTGATGATGTGAGAGAAAAAAACTATTTAAATACATCTTCAGCATTAATAAAACAATCGATACACGAGATGGAAGTATTTGTTGAACATTTAAAAGGAAAAAAAGAAACAGTTAAAGGTTTAGCAGGTTTAGGAGATTTATATGTAAGTTCAGGTGGTGGAAGAAATGCTAGAATGGGATCTTATATTGGTGAAGGATTAACTTTTTCTGAAGCCAAAAAAATGAAAATGGAAAAAATAACTATAGAGGGGGCTGATTTAGCAAAAGAAATTGCAAAAAAAGTTAATGAAGATTTTGACAATAAAAAATTACCCTTAATGTTAGCTATGATTAATGCAATAGTAGAAGATAAAAAACTTGAGCTTGATTGGGAGGCTTTTAGATAATGAAAAAATTTATAGTTTCTATAGATGCTGGAACAACTTCAAACAGAGCAATACTTTTTGATTTAAAAGGTAAACCAGTGTTTTCATCACAAAAAGAATTTACACAATATTTTCCTAAAAGTGGATGGGTAGAACATAACCCAGAAGAAATTTGGAACACTACAAAAAAAGTTTTAAAAGATGTAATTACAAAGGCCAAAAAATTACGGGGCGAAGTGTTGGCAATTGGAATTACCAACCAAAGAGAAACAACAGTTTTATGGGATAAAAAATCAGGTAAAACAGTTTATAAAGCCATAGTCTGGCAGGATCGTAGACAAGCTGAGTATTGTAAAAAATTAAAAAAACAAAACAAGGAAACTCTTATATTTAATAAAACAGGTCTTCCTATTGACTCTTATTTTTCAGGGACAAAAATAAAATGGATATTAGATAACGTCTCATTAGCTAGAAAATTAATGAATAAAAAACAACTTCTTTTTGGAACAATTGATAGTTTTTTAATTTGGAGATTAACTAAAGGCAAAATCCATGCAACAGATGCAACGAATGCAAGTAGAACAATGATTTATAATATATCAACAAATAAATGGGATGATACAATTTTAAATATATTAAAAATTAAAAAACATATTCTTCCTGAGGTAAAGAATTGTGCTGATGATTATGGTTCAACACATCCATCAATTACAGGCAAATCGATACCAATAACTGGAGTTGTGGGAGATCAACAGTCTGCATCAATAGGTCAATGCTGTTTTGAACCAGGCTCATTAAAGAGCACTTATGGAACAGGGGCTTTTGTATTATTAAATACTGGTTACAAAAAAATTTATTCCAAAAATAGACTACTCACTACAATTGGATATAGAATTAACGGAAAAACTACTTATGCTATGGAAGGATCTATTTTTATTGCAGGAGCGGGTGTTCAGTGGCTAAGAGATCGAATGAAATTCTTTAAAAAAGCCTATGAAACTGAAAAGATCTTAAAGTCTTTAAAAGACAATAAGGATGTCTATTTAGTTCCAGCCTTTACAGGCATGGGCGCACCATATTGGAATCAAAACTCAAGAGGAGTTTTAAGTGGATTAACAAGAGATACAGGTCCAAAGGAAATAGTTAGAGCCACGATAGAGTCGGTGGCATATCAGACACATGATTTATTTGAAGCGATGAAACATGATGGTTTGCGACCTAGAATGGTAAAAGTAGACGGAGGAATGGTTATGAATAACTGGTTTTCACAATTTTTATCAGACATAGTTAACGTCAAAGTTTATAGACCTAAAGTTCATGAAACTACAGCATTAGGCGCGGCATTCATGGCTGGTTTAAAAATTGGAGTATATAAATCTTTAAAAGATATTTCTAAAAATTGGAGTCTTGAGAAAAAATTTGCTCCTAAAATGAAAAACAGCGACAGAAAATCACTTCTGTTAGGCTGGTCAAAGGCTATTAAAAGAGCACTCATTAATTAAATCAATTTATAGTTGTATAAATTTTAAGAATTAAGTCTGTACAATTAAGTTCTATTTTGCTTCAATTAATAAATTAACAAACAACAGAGGGGAATTAATGTTTAAAACATTGAAAACTATAATAGCTGTTGCTGTTTCATTTTCCATACTTACTATTTCAAATGCGATTGCAGACGGTCACATGGCTGCAATTAAGAAATGGTCTAATGGTGAGTTTAGTCTTTCTACGCTTTCTGCAAAAGAAAGAGAGAAAGAACTACAATGGTTTCACGATGCTGCAAAGCCATTCAAAGGAATGTCTATTAAAGTATTGTCAGAAACTATTCCTACTCACGAGTATGAATCAAAAGTTTTAACAAAAGCTTTTGAAGAAATTACTGGGATTAAAGTAAATCACCAGTTACTTGGAGAAGGTGACGTAGTAATGGCAGTACAAACACAGATGCAAACTAACGTAAGTATTTACGATGCATACATCAATGACTCAGATTTGATTGGTACTCACGCTAGAATGCAACAAGCTGTTAACCTTACGAAATGGATGGCTGGAGAAGGTAAAGATGTTACTTTGCCAACTTTAGACTTAGACGATTTTATTGGTAAACAGTTTACTACAGGTCCAGATGGCGACCTATACCAAATGCCTGACCAACAATTTGCTAACCTTTATTGGTTTAGAAAAGATTGGTTTGACAGACCTGAAATCAAAAAAGGTTTTAAAGCCAAATACGGTTACGATTTAGGTGTACCTTTAAATTGGTCTGCATATGAAGACATCGCAAAATATTTTTCAGAAGATGTGAAAAATATTGATGGTGTAAGAATATACGGTCACATGGACTACGGTAAAAGAGCTCCTGACTTAGGTTGGAGAATGACTGACGCGTGGTTATCAATGGCTGGAGCAGGAGATGTAGGAAAACCTAATGGAATACCAGTGGACGAGTGGGGAATAAGAATGGAAAAAGGTTCTTGTAACCCTGTTGGAGCTTCAGTAACAAGAGGTGGAGCTGCTAATGGTCCTGCTGCTGTATATGCAATCAGAAAATGGGATGAGTGGTTAAGAAACTACGCTCCTCCAGGTGCTGCGGCTATGGATTTCTATCAGTCTCTACCGTCACTATCTTCTGGAAACGTTGCTCAGCAAATATTCTGGTACACAGCGTTCACAGCTTCTTTAGTAGGAAAAAATCCTAACAATAAAGTTGTTGATGCTAACGGAATGCCGTTATGGAGAATGGGTCCATCACCAAAAGGACCTTATTGGGAAGAAGGCATGAAGCTTGGATATCAAGATGCTGGATCATGGACTTTATTTAAGTCTACACCAGTTAAAAATAGAAAAGCTGCATGGTTGTACGCTCAATTCGTTGTATCAAAAACAGTAGATCTTAAGAAAAGTCACGTAGGTTTAACTATCATTAGAGATAGTTCAATAGACCACAAATCTTTCACAGAAAGAGCACCAGCACTTGGTGGACTAGTTGAGTTCTACAGATCAAACAACAGAAATATTTGGTCACCAACAGGTGTAAACGTTCCGGACTATCCGAAACTTGCACAAATCTGGTGGCAACAAATTGGAGATGTAAACTCAGGTGCGTTTACTCCACAACAAGCTATGGATCGTCTTGCAGAAGAGATGGACTTAGTTATGTCTCGTATGGAAGCTGCTGACAAAGGTAGCAATGCATACGGTGGATGTGGACCAAGACTTAATAAGCCAAGAGAAGCTTCTTTTTGGCTAAATAAGAAAGGTTCACCAAAAGCTAAACGTGATGAGAAACCTCAAGGAAAAACTGTTCCATACGCGAAAGCTTGGAAATAGTAAGAGGTTAATCTAAATTGAAAGGGGGCACTAGCTGCCCCCTTTTTTTAAAACTAAATTTTAAATTATGAGTCTAGAATTAAAAAATGTAGAAAAAAAAGTTGGAATAGATACTCATATTCATCCTACAAGTCTTAAATTCGAGAAAAATACAATAAATGTACTACTCGGTTCCACACTAGCTGGTAAGACAACTTTAATGCAAATAATGGCAGGGTTAGATAAACCAACTTCAGGTGAGATATGGTTTGATGGAAAAAACGTTACAGGTATGAAAGTACAAAAAAGAAATTGTTCTATGGTTTATCAGCAATTTATTAATTATCCAAATTATACGGTTTATGAAAATATTGCTTCCCCCTTGGTAATTACGGGAGTTAAAACTGACGAAATTAAACAGAGGGTAGGAAAGGTGGCTGAGCTATTAAAATTATCAGCAATGTTAAATAAAAAACCTGACGAATTATCAGGCGGACAACAACAAAGAACTGCTTTAGCAAGGGCATTAGTAAAGGACTCAGATTTAATTTTATTAGACGAGCCCTTGGCAAATTTAGATTTTAAACTAAGAGAAGAACTTAGAGAAGAATTACCGAAACTATTTGAAGATAGAGATTGTATAGTTGTTTATGCAACAACAGAGCCATCAGATGCATTAATGATAGGTGGAAATACAGCGACGTTATTAGAAGGTAAAGTTATTCAGTATGGTAAAACTCTAGAGGTTTATAATAAGCCTGAAAATTTAATTTCAGCTAAAGTTTTTAGTGATCCTCCAATGAATATAGCTGAAATCACAAAAAGAGGAGACAATTGTAAATTTACAGATAATGATGTTCAATGGAAATCATCAGCAAAAATTAAAGATGGTACTTATAAAATAGGTATAAGACCCCATAATATAACTACTTATAAAGAGGGAAATAATTCAGTTGAGATTAACGGTAAAGTTCAAATTTCTGAACTTAGTGGATCAGAAAGCTTAATACACTTTACTAACGGAAATTTAAACTGGGTTTCATTGTCTAATGGCACCCAGCAAAAAAATGTTGGAGAAGATACTAAACTATATATGAACACGGATGAGTTTTTATATTTTGATCAAAATAACAGATTGGTAAACAATGGCTAAAATTACATTAAGAGATCTAAGTCATAGTTATTTAGAAAAACAGAATAACGATACTGATTGGGCTTTAAGAGATGTTAATATTGATTGGAAAGACGGAGGTGCTTACGCATTACTAGGTCCATCTGGTTGTGGCAAGACAACTTTATTAAATATTGTTTCAGGCTTATTAAAACCAACAAAGGGCAGTGTTTTATTTGATGATAAAGATATGACATCACTTAACCCCGTTGAAAGAGATATTGCACAAATATTTCAGTTTCCAGTTATTTACGACACAATGTCAGTTTACGATAATTTAGCTTTCCCTTTAAAAAATAGAGGTCTTTCTGACTCACAGATTGTATCTAAAGTTAAAGAAATAGCTGAGATGCTTGAGTTAACAACCACACTTAACAATAGAGCATCAGGATTAACAGCTGATGGAAAACAAAAAATTTCCTTAGGTAGAGGACTTGTCAGATCAGATGTAAATGTAATTATGTTTGATGAACCATTAACTGTTATAGATCCACATTTAAAGTGGGTTTTAAGATCTAAATTAAAAGAACTACACCAAAAAATTAATCGTACTATGATTTATGTGACACACGATCAAACAGAAGCCCTAACTTTTGCAGATCAAGTTGTAGTCATGCATGAAGGTCAAATTGTTCAAACTGGAACACCTGTTGAATTATTTGAGAAACCCAAACATACTTTTGTTGGACATTTTATTGGTTCACCTGGAATGAATATACTTCCTTGTGAAATTAAAAATGGTGAAATAAATTTCAGTGGTCAAAAAATACAAAGTCATAAAGCTGTAAAAAAATCAAATTTTAGTAAAACTCAAATAGGTATTAGACCTGAATTTATAAAATTTTCAAAAGACGGGATTCCAGTTAAAATTAAAAGAGTAAGTAATACTGGAAGACATAAAATTATTGATACAGAATGTAGTGTGGGTAATATTAAAATATTATCCACC
>CACGMC010000007.1 GCA_902574035.1 uncultured Pelagibacteraceae bacterium | reverse complement strand
GTTTTTTCTTGCCAGCAAGTTTTTTATTTATTTGGGTATTAAATAATTTTTCACAAAATAAAAATTTAAATATTAAATCAATTTTTTTATATTTTTTTTCATTTTTCACCTTTTTGATAATTTTTTGGCCACTACTTTGGGAAAATCCAATTGAAAATTTTTTGAGTTATTTCGATGTGTTAGGAGATTATTTTAATAGCAAGGTATTGTTCTTAGGAAATTATTATTTTTCAAATAATTTACCTTACTACTATTTAATTTTTTGGATTTATGTTTCAACACCTTTAATTCATTTAACTTTTTTTAGTTGTGGTTTTGTGTTCTACTCAATTAGATTAGTAAAAAGATTTTTCAATATAAAAAAAGTTTCTTTATATAATGATTTATGGAGATCTAATGATGAAAAAAAAGACTTTATTATATTTTTAAATCTCATAATATTTTTTATTTTTTTTACATTTATGAATGTAAAAATGTACAACAGTTGGCGAATGGCTTACTTTCTTTATATATTCATAATTTACTTTGCAGTTTACTCAATACATATTTTAAATTTAAAATTTAAAAGAAACAAATTTAAGTTCAAAAATCAAATAAGTTTTATTTTAATAGTCTTGTTGATTATTTTTTCATGCTATAGAATTTATCTTTATCATCCGTATCAGTCTTTTTATTTTAACATTTTAACTCAAAAAAGTATTAAGGACTCTCTTGATGTCGACTATACAGGATTATCAGGATTAACATTCTTAAAAGAAGTTTCTAATATGGAAAAAAATAAAAATAAAATATATGTGGGTATAGCATCCTGGTATCCCCTTTGGAGGATGACTGAATTGCTAGACAAAAAAGATCGAGAAAGAATTATAGTTTTAAGTAACGATGATAGACACAATTCTGATTATATTTACTCAAACAGAATTTCTGACGTTGATAAAAAAATTTATAAAAAGTATAGTATACCAAAGAACTTCAAAAAAATTAAAGAACATATAGTCGATGGTGCAATTATCTATGAGGTTTACAAAAGATCAGAATGATGAAAATTTTTTTTTATAAAACAATACTGGTAGCTATTGTGTTTTTTATCGCATTTAAACTGACAGTTGGATCATTAATAAATCAGGCAGAGAATAAAATTAAAAATCTAACTTCTAAAGAGAACGTTGAACTTTTCAAAAATAAAATTAGAGAAGAAATGGTAACAGCGATTGAAAAAGAGAACTACATTAACGACGAAGATGCAATTTTGATTAAAAAGTTTTTAAAAAAAGTTAAATCTGAACTAGAATAATTTATTCAAATTCATATTCTAAAATATGTAAATTTTTAGGTATTCGTAATTTTTTACCTATTAATTTAAATCCACATTTATCTAGATAGAATTTTATCGCTCTTTGATCATACGTTTCACAGATCATATATTTTGTTTCTTCTAACTCCTTATAATGGGATTTAATTTTTTGTATAAATAAACTTCCAACACCTTTTGATTGGTATTTGCTATCCACAGCGATAAGATTTAAATTTAAGTTTTCTCTCACTTTTATTAAATTTTGTTTATTTAAAAGTATTAAGTCAATATTAAGTATTGAAAACATAATATTTAAAAGTGTCGTTATCTTAAAGTCAAGTAAGAGCGAAAAAAAAATTTTTGCCTTTAAATTTTGAAATTCAGAAATAAGGTATTTTGGTTTAATTGAAGTTATTGCATATGCTATAATTTCATTATTATATCTTAAACAAAATAATTTTAAATAATTAGATTTTATGACAACATCTAAATAGTCAAAAATTATGTTTTCTGATTGCTTTGCTAAAATAGATTGACTATTTTCTTTTCTAATAAGTTCTGATAATCTTTTTTTATCTGAGTCTAATAAATCACCTATTATAAGCGAAAATTTTATTTTTTCTTTTTCAATCATTTTAAATATTTACAACTTTTAATCTCCAACTTAACAGTGAATTTATTTATTAAAGTTTTATTGAAACAATTTTCTGGAACAAAATTAAACACAATATGATTTAATCTATATTGATTAATTTCCGCGCTATCTAAAATAAATATTTCGTCAATTTTGTTATTAATAATTTTTTCTTTAAAAAATAGTCTATATTCATCATAATACTTGTTGCCTTTATTAGGATAGCTTATTTGATCATATGTCCTACTTATACCGTGTAAATTTTTATTTAGCGTTAAAGAGAAAAAATTATATTCTGAAAGTAGCATTTTGTTCTTATTATCCTTTTTAAGTAAGTTTATTTTCATGTTTTTTAAAATTCTTATTTCTTTTTCAGGATCTTTAAATGATGGACTTATCCATTTTAAACCTTTGAATTTGTAATCAAAACTCGAAAATGACACTGCTCTGCTCAAATCAACATTTGAAAGTTCATGAAATTTTCTTTCGAAGTCGTAGCGATTTATATATTTAATAGAAACTAATAAACAAATAAAACCTAAAAGAAACTTTAGTTGGTTTTTTCTTTTAAAATTTAAATTTGTCAAAGAACTGATGCTCAATGCGGTAAGTATGGGAATTAGGAAAAGAATGAATATTTGATTTTTTGTATAAATTTGGTGAAAAACACAACCAATTAAAAATAAAATAAAGATTAAGATAACGTTAAATTGTTTAGAAATTAAATAACCTCTAATTTTAATAATATTAATTCCAACTATAGAAATTAATATGAAAAGGAAGAGATATAAAAATTTCAAGTTTGATATTAAATTATTAAAGTTAATATCATAATCTGAATATCTAGATCCTCCAAATGAACTAGGAAATAAAAATAATTGTAGATAAAATCTCTTTAAGTCTACATTTTGAGTTATCAAAAATATTAGCAATAATAAAGTTGCGAATATTCCACCAGAAATAAAATTTAAAAGAATTTTTCCTTTTTTTTTAAAGTAAGAATAATAAATACAAAAAAGACCAGTTAAAAATCCGATATAAAATGCTGGAACTTGTTTGCAAAAAAAAGCAACAACTAAAAAAAATGAGGAAATAAACCAATATTTATTTTTATCTTTAACAATCCCAATAATTATAAAATATATAGCAAATAATGAAAAATAGATTGAATGAAGGTCTAAAAATGGACTTCCACTGATAGGGTAAGCTAAACAAGATAAAAGTAAGGAGAAAAATACTGACCATTTAAAATCTAAATTTAAATAGTTAGAAAAAAGATAAAATGAAAATAAACAAATAACAGCATTAAAAATTGATGAATGCAAAATATAAGAAAACCAACTAAATCCAAAAAAATAGAAAAAAAATGATTGAATATAATCAACTATTAGTCCGTGCACTATCCAAAAATCTCTAGTGGGTAAATCTCCTTTTAAAATTCTAAATGCACTATCAAAGTGAACAAATGTATCTACGTGAAAAACACCTCTTGAAGCAATGTAAAAATTAAAAAAAGTAGAAAAGAACAAAAGAAATATCGAAAAAATAGTAATCTTAAGTGGCTTTTGCATTTAGTTTTTTTATTCAGGTTTTTTTATTAAGGAAAATCCTTATATATTTAACAACCTTAATAATATAATTATAATCTACTCTTTTGTTGTTAGGTAAGCAAAGTAATTCTTTTTCAAATGAGTAAGAATTTTTACATTTAAAATTTTTGGTATTGAAAATTCTCTCGCAATTTCTGTAATAAATATACCGAACCTCTATGCCATTGTTTAATAAGAAATTATTAAATTCTTCTTTATTCTTTATGATTACTGGAAAATCAATAAAATTTTGGTAATTAAAATCTTCTATTTTAATTATTTTAAAATTTTTATTTTTAATTTGGCTTAAAAGTTTATAATAAAGAATATTATTTTTTTTCCTGAAATCAAAATCTTTTAATCTTTTTTGTTTATCTATTAATTGTAAGTATATTAATTTTAGAGAATAGTTACTTATAGTGCTAAAGTAAGAATCTGGAAAATCAACTATTTTAAATTTAAGTGAAGGGTAAAATAGTCTTAATAGTATTTTAAGATTTTTATTATGTGCAAGTTTAATTAAACTGAAAAATAAAGTTTTATATAATATTTGTACACCCATAACTTTTAGTATTAAAAAAATTAATGATTGTTTAAAAATAAGTTTTTTCTCCATAGGTGAGAGATCATTTGTTTGTCTGTTATAAAAATTTATAAATTTTTTGTCATTTGTCGCTAAAGCTCCACCATACATAGCGCTGATGTTTTTCATAATATTAAAACTATAAATAGTATAATCCCCTAGTGATCCTGAATAAAACTTTTTATTTTTCATTTTAGTATAATTATCAAAATAAATTGCATTATCTTCAATTAAATCTATTTTAAATTTTTTAGTTATTTTTTTTATTTTTTTTGTCTCTTTGTATGAATTAAACATGTTAGTTATTACAACTGCTGAAGTTTTTTTTGAAATTAAATTTTTCAATTTTTTTGAGTCTAAGAAACCATTACTAATATTTAAATCACAATACTTAACTTTAAAATTTAAATTTTTAGCCACGTTAACCATTTCCGGTAGGTTATATGAAGAAAAAATGATTTCATTTTTAAATTTCTTTTTTTCTTTTAGATATTTTAATAAATATAAAAAAGATACCCTGCATTGACTTGAAAATACAAGTTTTTGTTTTTTTGACTGGGATAAAATTATTTTAGATATTTTTGATTCTAAAAAAGATCGCTTTTTATAAAAAAAGAAAGCTTTAATAAATTTTAAAAAATTTAAATAAATATGTATCCTAAACATTTTATTTTGTTAATACTTTCGCAACTCTTTTTGCATTTGCCAGTATAAGTCCTAAAGGATACTTATTTCTACTAAAATTAAATATACTCCCGTCAATTATATAAATGTTTTTATTATTTAATAATTGACAATTTTCATTGACAGATAGCTTTCCTTTGCCACCAATTTGTAAAGTCCCGAAATAATGGAAGTCTGCTCCAAATCCCGGAAAATAATTTAATTTGATTGGCAGAATTTTTTTTTCTTTTCTTAGAAAGTTATAAACTAAAGTACTTATTTGTTTAAAAATTTTATCTATGTTTTTGTATTTTGAATAAATGCTTAAAGAACTATCCTTTTCAAGTTTAAGATATATATTGCTAAATTTAGAATTAAGTAATGTGTTTGAAAAAATCATATTAAATCTAAAAAAATTTAGAATTGGTTTGAAAATATAAAGATATTTTTTAAATTTCGTTATTGAGTCTATTATAAGTTTGTTTCCTGGTCTAAAATCGGATGTAAATAATTCTGTTTTATTTTTTGGTTTTAAATGAACTTGAGAGGGTTGAAAAGTCATTGTATTGCTCCATTTCTTTTTTGTCAGATATAATGAGAAAAGTCTTGGGTGGTGTTTTAATTTTACCTCTTTAGTAAACTTAAGATAGTCTAAAATAATTTTAGTTGTTACAACAGTACCACTTCCTAAAACTATTTTTTTTGCCAAAAATGATTTATTTGAATTGCCGTTAGAACATACCACTTCTATTAAATTACCTTGTTTTTTTATTTTCTTAACAAAATAATTGTGAAATTGTATATTTTTTTTTTTTAGAAATTTTTTATAAAAATTTTCAGGTGTAAATTTGTCAGAAACTTCATTTGCCGCTCCGATTTTTTTCCTCTTTCCAAAAGAATTTTTAAATCCAACAATAAATTCTTCAAACTTTAGCGAGTTTTTTTTCTGTTCTTTAATTAAAAAAAAATTATCCCTTTTAAAAGAATTTTCATAATTTTTAAATTTTCCGGCAAGATTAAATTCTTTAAGAATTTCTAAAAAAGATTTAGATATATCTTTTTTGACTTTGAAAGATAAATTTTTAATATCACTTAAAATATCAGGATCCATCTGCAATCCCCAATAATTCGATAATCCCCCAAATTCCATTGACCCAAAAACTTTACAATTTTCTTTTAAATTAATATTATTCCAATGAAAATAACCTTTTACTTTTTGATCTGCGCCAATCATTTGTGGAGGTAAAATTTTGGTAATATGTTTAACCAAATTATTCTGTTTTAACTTTTTAAAATTGAGATTCGGGGAGATTACTTCTACTTTTTTTCTTTTTTTTAGAAATGATTGTAAAAAAACTAGACTTGATAGACCTGATCCTATTACTAAAACATCTATGGGTTTAATCTTTTTATTCATTGCTAATCGTGTTTATTGATAAAACCTTAAAATTTAAAGTCTTTATCCTAACAAAGTATCAATTTTTTTTGCAGCTTCAAATAAATCTCTAACAGCTTCTATTGACTTATCAAATTTGCTCTTTTCCTCTGGAGATAGTTTAATTTCAACGATTTTTTCAACTCCGTTTTTACCGATTATAACCGGAACTCCTGCGTAAATGTTTTTGACTCCATATTCTCCATTTAAATAGGCTGCACAAGGAAGTTCTTTTTTTTCATCTTTTAGATAACTTTCTGCCATCTGCACTCCAGCAGTGGCAGGTGCGTAAAAAGCTGAACCTTTTTCTAGATACTTTACAATTTCAGCTCCACCTTTTTGAGTTCTAATGATTATATTATCGAGTTCTTCCTGAGACAATTTTTTTGATTTAACCAAATTTTTTATTGGCTCACCGTTAATAGTAGTATGATTAAGCATTGCAACCATGGTATCACCATGTCCCCCAAGAACAAAAGATTTAATATTATTTACACTGACTTTAAGTCTCTCTGACAAAAAGTAAATAAATCTTGAAGAGTCCAGTATTCCAGCCATGCCTATTACTTTGTTTTTTGGGAGGCCAGAATATTTTTGTAATGCCATAACTATTACATCCAAAGGATTTGTAATACAAATTACGAACGCGTTAGGTGAATTTTTTTTTATACCTTCGGCAACTTCCTTAATAATTTTAAGATTAATTCCAAGTAAATCATCTCTAGACATACCTGGTTTTCTAGGGACACCCGCAGTTATGATAATAACATCAGAGTTTTTAATATCGTTATAGTCATTTGTGCCAAATAAATTTACATTAAATCCTTCAACTGGAGATGATTGAGCAATGTCTAGGGCTTTTCCTTTTGCAATACCTTCGGCAACATCAAATAATACTACATCTGCTAACCTTTTGATTGCAATTAAATGTGCTAGTGTTCCTCCTATTTGACCAGCGCCTATCAAAGTAATTTTTTTTTTCATTTTTATTTCATTGTTGGCATTACAAATTCAGGGTCAGACTTTAGTCCATCTGGCCAACGAGATGTAATTGTTTTTAATTTTGTATAAAATCTTACTCCTTCAGGTCCATGCATGTGCTGGTCACCAAATAAAGATCTTTTCCATCCACCAAAACTATGAAATGCCATAGGCACTGGGATCGGTATGTTTATTCCTATCATTCCTATTTTTGCTTTATTTGAAAATGATCTACCTACATCACCATCTCTTGTAAATATACTTGCTCCATTTCCAAATTCGTGGTCATTGACAAGAGTAAGAGCTTCATCATAGTTTTTTGCCCTGATAACAGAGAGAACTGGTCCAAATATTTCCTCTTTATAAATTCTCATATTTTTTTTTACTTTATCAAACAGGCATCCACCCATATAATAACCTTTTTCATAACCTTGTAATTTTAACTCTCTGCCATCTACTACAAGTTCAGCTCCCTCTTGTACACCAATATCGACATAACTTTTGACTTTTTCCAGGTGATCTTTTGTAACCAATGGACCCATTTCAGAATTTTTATCCATCCCTGGCCCAACTTTTAAATTTTCTACTTTAGTTTTAAGGTTTTTTACAAGTCTATCACCAATATTTCCAACGGCTATCGCTACAGATTGAGCCATACATCTTTCACCGGCTGAACCGTAGGCTGCACCCATGAGACCATTTACTGCTTGATCAAGATCACAATCAGGCATAACAACACAATGATTTTTTGCACCTCCGAGGGCTTGAACTCTTTTTTCATTTTTAGCACAATTTTCATAAATATATTTTGCTACTGGTGTCGAACCTACAAAGCTTACAGCTGAGATATTCTTATTATTAATAATTGCATCTACTACCTCTTTATCTCCATTCACAACATTAAAAACTCCATCAGGTAAACCTGCCTCTTTAAATAATTCTGCAAGTCTTATAGAGCATGATGGGTCTTTTTCAGAGGGTTTTAATATAAAAGTATTTCCACATGCTATTGCCATAGGAAACATCCACATCGGAACCATGGCAGGAAAGTTAAAGGGTGTTATTCCCGCACAAACTCCTAATGGTTGTCTCAATGACCAACTATCTACATTTTTTCCAACATTTTCTGTAAATTCTCCTTTTAACATTTGTGGGATACCGCAAGCATATTCGACTACTTCCAATCCTCTTGTTAAAGAACCTCTCGCATCTTCATATACTTTTCCATGTTCAGAAACAATAATCCTAATTAATTCATCTTCATTCTTTTCAATTAATTCTTTGAATTTAAATAAAACTCTCGCCCTCTGTAATGGTGGAGTGTTAGACCAATCTACATAAGCTCGTTTAGCTGCCTCTACTACTTTATTTAAATCCTCAGAACTTCCAAGTTTTACTTGGGCTGTTTTTTCTCCAGTTGCGGGATTGTAAACAAAAGAAGTTCTCTTAGAAGTCCCTGAATATATTTTTCCCTCAACAAAATGTTCAATTGTTTTCATAGCCTTTGAATAAATAAGCTTTTAGCTTGTTGCAAGCATTTTTTTTATAGAGCCAATTGCTTTCGCCGGATTAAGACCTTTGGGACAAGAATTGGTACAATTCATTATTGTATGGCATCTGTAAAGCTTTAACTCATCCGCAACTTTTTTTAATCTTTCTTTTTTTTCTTCATCTCTACTATCGCTTATCCATCTATAAGCTTGTAGTAACACTGCAGGACCTAAATATTTGTCTCCATTCCACCAATAACTTGGGCATGATGTAGAGCAACAAGCACATAATATACACTCATAATATCCGTCTAGTTTTGATCTATCTTTTTGAGATTGCAGAATTTCTTGCTTTTCAGTTTCGGTTTTCGAGGTTTTAAGCCACGGTTGAATCGACTCATATTGTTTGTATAAATTACTTAAGTCTCCTATCAAATCTTTTATAACTTTCAAATGCGGTAATGGATAAATATTCAATTCACCTTTAATGTCGCTATGAGATTTAATACATGACAATGTATTTATTCCATCTACATTCATAGCGCATGAACCGCAAACACCATGTGCACAAGATCTTCTAAAAGTTAACGATGAGTCAATTTCATTTTTTATTTTAAATAGAATATCCAGCACCTTTGGTCCACAATTATCCATATCAACTTCAAAAGTATCTATTCTTGGATTTTTTCCATCATCAGGATTCCATCTGTAAACATTAACTTTTTTAAGGTTTGTAGAACCCGTTTTGTCTTTGAAATATTCTCCCTTAACTATCTTTGAATTATTTGGAAGGGAAAATTCAGCCATTAATATACTCTCTCTTTTGGTGGAAAGTATTGAACATCATTGGTCAATGTTCTTGCATGAACATCTCTGTATTTAACTTTGACTTCTTTTCCATTTTGCCAAGCTAAGGTATGTTTCATATATTTTTTATCATCTCTCTTCGAAAAGTCCTCTCTAGCATGAGCTCCTCTACTTTCTTTTCGATGATATGCTGAGTCCATAGTCGTCATAGCTTGTCTAATCAGATTATCAAATTCTAATGACTCTACAAGATCGGTATTAAACAAAAGTGATTTATCTTTTACAGATATATCTTCTAAGCCTTCAAATGGTTTTCTAATTTCATCCACCCCCTCCTTAAGTGTTTTTTCAGTCCTAAAAACTGCACATTTGCTTTGCATCGTTTTCTGCATCGACAATCTAAGTTGAGAAGTATTTGTCTCTCCTTTTGAGTTTCTTATTTTATCAAACCTATCAAGGCATTTATCAACCTCGTTTTGAGGTGAGTTTTCATGTGGTGTGTTAGGTTTAACTAGTTCTGCTGCTCTTTTAGCAGCGGCTTTTCCAAAAACTACTAAATCTATTAATGAATTTGAACCTAGCCTGTTAGCGCCATGAACAGATACACAGGCTGCCTCGCCTATTGCCATAAGCCCAGGAACAACTTTCTCAGATCCATTCAAAGTTAGAACTTCTGCTTTATAGTTTGTAGGGATCCCTCCCATATTATAGTGAACTGTTGGAACTACTGGTATTGGTTCTTTGGTGACATCAACACCCGAAAATGTTTTTGCAGACTCTGCTATACCTGGTAGTCTATCATCAATTACTTTGGGGTCTAAATGATCTAAATGAAGATGTACGTGATCTTTTTCTTTTCCTACTCCACGTCCCTCATTTATTTCGATTGCTATTGATCTGCTTACAACATCTCTAGAAGCAAGATCTTTTGCATTAGGTGCATATCTTTCCATAAATCTTTCACCTTTAGAATTTAGTAAAAATCCTCCTTCTCCTCTTACTCCTTCTGATATAAGACATCCAACTCCATATATTCCTGTAGGGTGAAACTGTACAAATTCCATATCTTGTAGTGGTAAACCTGCTCTTAAAACCATTCCGTTTCCATCTCCTGTGCATGTATGAGCAGATGTAGCTGAATAATAAATTTTTCCGTAACCCCCGGTAGCAATTATTGTTATGTGAGATTTAAATCTATGAATTGTGCCATCATTTAAATTCCAAGCTATAAGTCCCTTGCATTCACCATTTTTCATTATTAAATCTAATGCAAAATACTCAATGAAAAATTCTGTGTTATGTTTTAATGCCTGTCCGTATAAAGTATGTAAAATAGCATGACCTGTTCTGTCTGCCGCTGCACAAGTTCTTTGAACTGTTCCATTACCATAATTTTTAGTCATACCTCCAAATGGTCTTTGATATATCTTTCCATCTTCAGTCCTACTAAATGGTACGCCATACTTATCTAATTCTTTAACGGCTTTTGGAGCCTCTTTACAGAGGTATTCAATTGCATCCTGATCTCCTAACCAGTCAGAACCTTTTACAGTGTCATACATATGCCACCTCCAGTCATCCTCGCCCATGTTACCTAGTGCTGCTGAAATTCCACCTTGAGCCGCTGAAGTATGACTTCTAGTTGGAAATACTTTTGAAATACAGGCTGTTTTTAGACCTGCCTCTGATAAACCCACGGCTGCTCTTAAGCCAGAGCCACCAGCTCCTAGAACAACAACGTCGTATTCGTGATCGATAATTTTATAACTTCTCATATTATATTTTATAAATGGTTATTATAGTTCCTAAAGACAATAGTATAGCAAAAATAAATACCAACTTATTTGCGACATTTTTGATTCTTTCATTGCTCATATAATCCTCAAAAATCTCACTTATTGTTAAAGAATAGAAAAAAAGGGATAAAAAAACAAAAATTGAGAACAAAATTTTTGATGGTTGTTCACTTAAAAAAGAAATTAATTTATTGTAGTCATTATTTATAATAGATACAAAATTAATAATAAACCAAGCCATAAATGGAATTAAAAACAAAGAACTGAACTTAATAAATAACCATTTTTTTGTTGATTTATTCATGGCTAAAGACTCACTCCCAAAAAATAAATAACTATTGCTAGAAGAAATGATAAAATCAAGGTTGCGTAACCAGTAATTTTCGAAAATTTAATATCAAATCCATATCCTGCATCCCAAATTAAATGTCTTATTTCATTAAGTATGTGAAAACTAAATGTCCAACATAATGAAATAGATAAAAATTTTCCAAAAAAACTGTTTAAAATATTCTCAAATAAAATTTTTTCATTATAAATTGCAAATAAAAACCAAATACATATTAAACATATAGCAATAGCGTTGATCACGCCTGTTATCCTATGAGTAATAGATAACAAAGATGAAATTTGCCATTTATAAATTTGCAAATGAGGTGTTAAAGGATTTTTATCGTATTCCATAAAAATTTACTTAATACTGTACTTTACTAATGTTTCTGCAATTTGCACTGAATTAAGTGCCGCCCCTTTCAAAAGATTATCTGAAACTATCCACATATTAATTGCTTTTTCATTAGACCTATCTTTTCTAACTCTAGAAATATAAGTTTTAAAATCATTCTGGGCTTCGAATGGAGTGATATAACCCCCATCTTTATGTTCGTCGACAAGTTTACAACCAGGAGTCTCGCTTAATAACTTTTTAACTTCATCAATATTATAATTTTTTTCAAATTCTACGTTTACTGACTCAGAATGAGACGTAATAACTGGAACTCTTACACAGGTTGCAGAGACTTTTATGTTTTCACTTAATATTTTTTTTGTTTCATTTTCCATCTTCCACTCTTCTTTAGTGTATCCGTCTTCCACAAATGTATCTATATGAGGAATACAATTAAAAGCTATTTGTTTAGTAAAGTTTGTTGATTTAATTTTTTTTTTTTCTAAAAAATCTTTTGTTTGACTCATTAGTTCATCCATTGCAGCTTTTCCTGCTCCAGAAACAGCTTGATATGTTGAGACTACTACTCTTTTAATGTTAAATTTTTCGTGCAGCGGTTTAAGTGCGAGAACCATTTGAATAGTAGAGCAATTTGGATTTGCTATGATATTTTTGTGCTTTTTAATGTCTTCTGAATTGACTTCAGGTACGATAAGAGGGACATCTTTATCCATCCTAAAAAATTTTGAATTATCGATGACGACAGTTTTGTTAGAAGCCTTTTTTGCATATTTTTCTGCAATAGAACTTCCCGCAGCAAAAAAAGTTATATCTGCTTTTTCAAAATTAAAGTCTTCTAAAGCAACTACAGTTAGATCATTACCTTTAAAATTAATTTTTTTCCCTAAACTATTTTTCGATGCAACTAAATGTAATTGCTCAATGTCTAATTTTGACTTTTCTAAAATATCAATCGTTTTTCTTCCTACGTTACCCGTAGCACCAATAATTGCAAATTTCATTTTATTAATATTAATTTAATTTTGATATAATTGCATCACCCATTTGAGAAGTGGTTACTTCTTTCTTGCCTTTTGACACAATATCCTTAGTTCTAAGACCATCATTTAAAACTTTTTGAACAGCTTGATCTAATAAATCAGCTTCTTTGTCTAAGTCTAAAGAATATCTTAGAGCCATTGACAAGCTGAGAATTGTTGCAATTGGATTAGCAATATTTTTCCCTGCTATATCTGGAGCTGACCCGTGAACAGGCTCATAAAGTGATCTAAGCTTTCCATTTTTATCTTTTGAGCCTAAAGAAGCCGATGGAAGAAGACCTAAAGAACCAGTTAGCATAGCCGCCTCGTCTGATAGCATGTCTCCAAACAAATTATCAGCCAAAATAACATCAAATTGTTTTGGATTTCTTAATAACTGCATTGCACAGTTATCTGCTAACATATGCTCCAATTCAACGTTTTTAAATTCTTTATCTTTTAAATCTTGAACTTCTTCTCGCCATAATACTCCGGCTTCCATTACATTTGATTTTTCACAAGAAGTTACTTTATTTTTTCTTTTTTTAGCTAGGTCAAATGCTACTTTAGCTATTCTTTTAATCTCAGCAGTAGTATACGTATGTGTATTAATTCCTTTGCGCTCGTTGTTCTTAATTGGCTCTATACCACGTGGTTCACCAAAATATATACCACCTGTAAGTTCTCGTACAATCATAATATCTAATCCTGAAACTATTTCAGGCTTTAAAGTAGAAGAGTCAACCAGTTGCTCAAAACAAATTGCTGGTCTTAAATTTGCAAATAGTTTTAACTCTTTCCTTAATTTTAAAAGAGCTCTCTCAGGCTTTTTTGAAAATTCTAATTTGTCCCACTTTGGTCCTCCACATGCTCCTAATATAACTGCATCACATTCTAAAGATTTATAAAAAACTTCATCTGTGATGGGAATTTTGTGCGCATCTATCGAAGCACCCCCGATTAGTTCTTCTTCAATTTTAAAGTCTAAGGATTTATTTTTGTTTAGCCACTCAATTATTTTTTTTACTTCTCTTACTACCTCGGGTCCAATGCCATCTCCAGGTAATAATAGTAATTTTCTAGTATTAGATATTGCCATTATTTAAATCCAAGGTTTGGTTTTATTCATAGAATTTTCAAATTTTTCTATATTAGGTATTTTTTTAAGTGAGAGGCCTATATTATCTAAACCTTCTAAAAGTCTTTTTTTCTTCGCAGGCTCTATATCAAAAGTCAATTTTTTATTACCATAAAGAATCATCTGCTCATTTAAATCAACTTCGATCTCTTCTTTTCTTTTAGAATATTCATATAATTCTTGAATTGATTTTTCGTCAATAATTATAGGAAGGATACCGTTGTTAAAACAATTATTATAAAAGATATCGGCAAAACTAGGACTTATTACACATCTTATACCAAAGTCGATTAGGGCCCATGGGGCGTGTTCTCTTGAAGAACCACAACCAAAATTTTTTCCAGCTAAGAGAATTTTTGATTTTGAGTATGGATCATTATTTAATATAAATTCATCAATTAATTTACCACTTTCATCGTATCTCATTTCATAGAATAGACTTTTTCCTAAACCAGTTCTTTTAATGGTTTTTAAAAATTGCTTAGGAATAATCATGTCCGTATCTATATTCATTAGAGGAATATGTGCAGGTATACTTTTTAATTTAATAAATTTTTCCATCTAATTAATTTCTCTTACGTCAGCTAAATAGCCCTTTATTGCTGCGGCTACAGCCATTCCTGGGCTTACAAGATGAGTTCTACCGCCTCTTCCTTGTCTACCTTCAAAATTTCTATTTGAAGTTGATGCACATCTTTCTTTTGATGAAAGCTGATCTTCATTCATTCCTAAACACATAGAACATCCTGGTTCTCTCCATTCAAATCCTGCATTTTTAAAAACTTTATCAATACCTTCCTCCTCGGCTTGTTTTTTGACTAATCCCGATCCCGGGACAACCATTGCACTTACATCGCTCGCTATTTTTTTTCCTTTTAATAGTTTTGCGGCCAACCTCAAATCTTCTATTCTTCCATTTGTGCAGCTTCCGATAAATATCTTATCTACTTTTATATCAGAGATCTTCATTTTAGGTTTTAAACCCATATATTCTAAGGACCTGTACATTGCTATTCTTCTGTCTTTATCTTTTTCTTTTTCTGGATCTGGTACTTCTCCAGTAATTGGAGAGACATCTTGCGGAGATGTTCCCCATGTAACTAGTGGTTCAATTTCTTTTGCATCAATGTTTACTTCCTTATCAAACTTTGCATCGCTGTCAGAAAAAAGTTTTTTCCAATGTGCAACTGCTTTTGTCCAGTTGTCACCTTTTGGAGACATCGGTCTATCTTTAAAGTATTCTATAGTTTTATCATCTGGAGCTATTAATCCTGCTCTAGCACCAGCTTCTATGGTCATATTGCATATAGTCATACGTTGTTCTACGCTTAAATTTCTTATTACTTCGCCAGCAAATTCAATAACATAACCTGTTCCACCTGCAGTTCCGATTGTTCCAATTATTTTAAGTATAACATCTTTTGACGTAACTCCTGCTGGTAAGCTTCCGTTCACATTTACTCTAAAATTTTTTGATTTTTTTTGAATTAAGGTTTGAGTAGCTAATACGTGCTCTACCTCAGAGGTGCCTATACCAAATGCAAGAGACCCGAAAGCTCCGTGGGTGGCTGTGTGGCTGTCTCCACATACAATTACTGTCCCTGGTTGTGTAAAACCTTGCTCCGGTCCAATAATATGAACTATCCCTTGTCGCTTATCATTAACATCGAATAAATTTATTCCAAATTCTTTACAATTATTTCTTAAAGTATCAACTTGAATTTTAGATTGTTTGTCAGATATACCTTTTGATCTATCAGTAGTTGGAACGTTATGATCAGGAACGGCTAAAGTAAGTTTAGGTTTTCTAACTTGTCTGCCTTGAATTCTTAACCCTTCAAAAGCTTGTGGACTAGTGACCTCGTGAACAAGATGTCTATCAACATATAGTAAAGCTGTACCATCGTTGTCTTCGTGAACAAGGTGATCATCCCAAATTTTATCGTAGAGTGTTTTTGACATATGAGAATATTATTTTTTTGGTTTATTCTCAGCTTCCAATTTTTTATCAGAAGTCTGTTTTTTAACTTTTGATACTTCAGTTTTTTTTTCGTCAGTTGATGTTTCTTTTTTGATTTTTTCATCCGACGACACATTCTCAATAGCTTGTTTAGGCTCTAGTGCGATGTCGATACCAATCTTTTTTTTTATTTTTTCAGCTATCCTTGCTGACTTTCCTTTTCTGTCTCTTAAATAATATAATTTTGCTCTTCTTACTTTTCCAGATCTGACAATTTTTATAGAACTTACATTTGGACTATAAAGTGCAAAAGTTCTTTCCACACCTTCTCCAAAAGATATTTTTCTAACTGTAAATGAAGAATTTATATCTCTATTTTTTTTTGCTATACAAACACCTTCAAAATATTGAATTCTCTCTCTTTTACCTTCGATAATTTTTACACCTACTTTAATTGTATCTCCAGGTGAAAAATCAGCTATCTTTTTTGAAGAAAGTATTTTTTTTACAGATTCTCTATTTATGTCTACTATATTTTTCATTATTTTTTATCTTTTAAATATTTTTCCCAAAGATCAGGTCTTTGGCGACGTGTTATATCCTCAGATTGAGATAAACGCCAGCTTTTAATTTTCGCATGATCACCTGAAAATAGTACATCTGGAACACTTTTGCCTTCCCAAATTTTAGGTTTTGTAAATTGAGGGTACTCCAAAAGACTATTTTCAAAAGTTTCATCTTTTATTGAGTCTTTGTTGCCTAACACTCCTGGTATAAGTCTTAAAACAGCATCTAATATTACAAATGCAGCAGTCTCACCGCCTGACAAAACATAATCTCCTATGCTTATTTCCTCAATATTTCTTGTGGACAATAAACGATCATCTACTCCTTCAAAATGACCGCAAATTAAATTAATGCCATTTTGTTTACTTAAAGAATTAGCAAAACTTTGATTAAATTTTTTACCTTTTGGAGACAAATAAAAAATTTTTTCTCCCTTAGAAATATTTTTATCCAAAGAATTCGCTACTATATCAGGCTTCATTAACATTCCACTTCCACCACCAAATACAGTGTCGTCAACAGTTTTGTGTTTATCATCAGCGTAGTCTCTAATATTTACAGTTTTTAAACTCCATAGGCCATTTCTCATAGCCTTTCCGTAAATCCCTCCAGCTAAAGGGCCGGGAAAAGTCTCTGGATATAAAGTAAATATTTTTACTGCGTACATTATTTTTTAGGTTCCTCTTTTTTTGCTTCTTGTTTAGGAGCTTCTTTTTTAGGTTCCTCTTTTT
>CACGMC010000006.1 GCA_902574035.1 uncultured Pelagibacteraceae bacterium | reverse complement strand
CCAAATCCCATCAGCTGATAAAGAAAAATTAAAAAATGTTGAAGAAAAAATTCGAGAAGATTTAAAAAATACCAATTTGGAGGAAATTAGCAACAATCAAGAAACCACTAATAATGGCGAAAAAAATGAAAACTCTGAAGATCAAAATAAAAACTCTAACAATTCCTATGCTGCTGAAAAAAGTAATTATAGAGAGAAGCTTAAAAATACTTATGGCCTTAAAAAATATAGGATTCAGGAAGTTATTAAACCAGGACAGGTAATTTTAATACAAGTTTTAAAAGAAGAGAGAGGTCAAAAAGGTGCCGCACTCACTACCTTTATTTCATTAGCAGGAAAATATATGGTCCTGATGCCAAACACTGCAAAAGGTGGTGGAATATCTAGAAAAATTTTTAATTCTAATGATAGACAAAAAATTAGGGAAATCCTGAATAAAATAGAGATACCCAAAAGTATGGGGGTAATAGTAAGAACCGCTGGGGCAAATAAAACAAAAAATGAGGTGGAAAAAGATTTTCAAAATACTTTGAAAACATGGGAAGAAATAAAAGATAAGGCAGTAGTATCAAACGCACCCTCATTAATTTACGAAGAGGGCGACATTATTAAAAGAGCCTTAAGAGATATTTACGACAATGAAACAAAGTATATTTATGTCGATGGTAATGAAGGATATCAAAAAACAAAAAAGTTTATGAAAGAATTAATGCCAAAAAATGCTAAATACGTTAAAAAATATCGAGGTAAAATACCTTTATTTCATGATGCATTAATAGAAAAGGAACTTAATAATATTTTTGAACCAACAGTTAAACTTAAATCTGGTGGTTATTTAGTTATTAATCCTACTGAAGCTTTAGTAGCGATCGATATAAATTCTGGACAATCAACTAAGCAAATGAATATTGAAAAGACTGCATTAAACACAAATTTAGAGGCTGCAGAAGAAATTTGTAGGCAAATTAAGCTTAGAGATCTATCTGGTCTTATAGTAATTGATTTTATTGATATGTTAAATTTTTATAACAAAAGAACAGTTGAAAAAAAAATGAGAGAGTGTGTTAGAAAAGATAGAGCAAGAATTCAAATCGGTAGAATTAGTAACTTTGGGTTGTTGGAAATGACGAGACAAAGACTTAGAGAGGGGTCTATTCAGTGGGAAACAAATTTATCCTTAGAGTCTTTCTCGCAAAAAATTGTTAAAAAAATTGAAATGCTGGCATTTAATAATAAAATAAAGATTATCAAAGCTTTTGTGCCTGATAAAGTTAAATTATATATAGATACAAATTTATCAAAAGAATTAAGCTATTTTCAAAAAAAATACTCTTATAAAATTGAATTAATCGAAAAATCTCAATTTATAATTCCAGAATACAAAATAGAACTACTTAATAAATCAAAAAAAATAATAAATAAGATCGAATATATTAACCAGATTAAAAACTTCAACTCACAAAACGGAAAATATTCTAAATTACCAAAAATTGATAAAAAAAATCAAAAAAGTTTATCAAAAAAAAATAAAATCAAAGAGGATATAAAGAAAGAAAAAAAACCAAGAACTTTATGGATACGAAAGAAAAAAGCTAGCTAATTAAACCTTGTTTTGGAGAGGAAGCGCTAGCAAAATTATTTTTTTTCATTCTCCCCGCTAAAAAAGATTTTCTGCCAGATATAACTGCATACTTAAAAGCTTCTGCCATTTGAACAGGTTTTTTTGCTAATGCTATAGCAGAGTTTACTAGAACTCCATCACATCCCATTTCCATAGCAATTGTAGCATCTGAAGCTGTTCCGATACCAGCATCTATTATTACTGGAACTTTTGAATTTTCTATTATTAAAGATATATTTAATTTATTATGTATTCCTAAGCCTGAGCCTATAGGTGCAGCTAAAGGCATTATGGCAGACGCACCAAGATCTTCCAATTTTTTAGCATGTAAAGGATCATCTGTACAATAAACTAAAACTTTAAATCCTTCTCTAACCAAAACTTGGGTAGTTTTTAATGTCTCGATCATATCCGGATATAAAGTTTTTTTATCTCCCAATATTTCAAGTTTTACCATTTTCCAACCACCAATTTCTCTAGCTAATCTTAGGGTCCGGAGTGCATCTTTTGAATTAAAACATCCAGCAGTATTAGGGAGATAAAAAAATTTTTTTGGATTAATGTAATCCATTAATAAAGGTTTCTTTTTATCCGCGATGTTAACTCTTCGTACTGCTACTGTAACCATATCTGCACCAGACGATTTGATCGCTTTGGCGGTTTCTCCAAGATTTTTATATTTTCCTGTACCCACTATTAATCTAGATTTAAAGATTTCTTTATCTATTTTAAAAATATCTTTTTTCATTTTAACCACCGCCTATAAACTGAACAATTTCGATTTTGTCATTATTTTTTAATTTTTTGTTATTGTATCTATCTTGGGGCAGTATTTTACCATTCAGTTCTATAGCAACCTTTTTCCTATTCAATTTATATTTTTTAAGTATATCTAATATTGAAAAATTTTGCTTTATAGCTATTTTTCTTCCATTTATTTGAATTTTTGCCATAATTTAGTTATCTATTTTACCTATATCAAATTATGCATAACATTTTAATAATTAATGGTCCCAATCTTAACCTATTAGGTGAAAGGGAAAAAGATAAATATGGCACATCGTCCATGGACGAAATAAAAAAAAAATGCTTATCTTTTTCCAAAGAGCATAATATTAACCTGTCATTTTTTCAATCTAATGTTGAAGGAGAAATTGTGAATGAAATTCAAAATTCAAGAAATAATATAAATTGTTTGATAATTAATGCAGGAGGTTACACTCATACTTCGGTGGCTATACATGATGCTTTAAAAATTTTAAAAATACCAATTATAGAGTTGCACATAACAAATATTTATAAAAGGGAGGATTTTCGACATAAGTCTTTGATTAGTAATGTTGCAAATGGTATAATTTGTGGATTAGGAGTAGAAGGATATACATTGGCCTTAAAAGCTTCTATGGATTTAATAGAAAATGAAAATTGATAAAAAATTAATCAAAGAACTTGTGAACTGTCTTAGTGAATTTAATATCACTGAAATTGAGTATCAGGACGGAGATAAAAAAATAAAAGTTTCTAAGGCTCAAAAAAGTTCTGCTGAAAAAAATCTAACTAGTGCAGTTGTTTCCCCAAATAAAAGTGTTTTGACAGATAGCACTGAACAAAAAGGTAATAGAATTAAATCTCCGATTATTGGAACAGCGTATTTAGCGCCAGAACCTGGTGCAAAGAAATTTGTGGAAGTTGGTGATAAAATAAAAAAAGGTCAAACAGTTATGATAGTTGAGGCAATGAAAACAATGAACCACGTACCTTCAACCTCAGATGGGACTGTAAAAAAAATTATGGTAAATGATGGTCAGCCTGTTGAGTTTGGACAAACTCTTATTATCTTAGATTAAACCAATGTTTAAAAAAGTATTAATAGCTAATAGAGGAGAAATAGCTGTAAGGATTATTAGAGCCTGTAAAGAATGGGGAATTAATACTGTAGCTGTTCATTCAGATGTTGACTCTGAATCTATGCATGTAAGATTGGCAGATGAAAGTGTTTGTATTGGATCGCACCAGCCTCAAAATAGCTATTTAAACATCTCTGCTTTGATGTCTGCTGTAGATTTGACAGGAGCAGAAGCAATACATCCTGGTTACGGTTTTTTGTCAGAAAATGCAAAATTTGCAGATATTGTTACGAAACACGGTATTAAGTTCATTGGACCAAGTTCAAAACTAATTGGTGAAATGGGTGACAAAATTCAAGCTAAAATTATTGCAAAAAAAAATGGTTTACCAATAATTGCGGGTTCTGATGGATCAGTAAAATCATACAGTGAAGCAAAAAGTTTATGTAAGGAAATTGGTTATCCTGTTCTAATAAAAGCAGCTGCAGGTGGAGGAGGTAAAGGAATGAAAATTGTCGAAAGCGAAACTAAACTTCAAGAATTATTTTTATTAGCAAAAAACGAGGCAAAAAAATATTTTGGAAATGACGATTTGTATATTGAAAAATATTTTAAAAATCCAAGGCACATTGAAGTACAAATAATGTCAGGAAAAAACGGGACGGTTCAATTGGGAGAAAGAGATTGTACAGTTCAAAGAAGACATCAAAAATTAATTGAGGAAACTCCAAGTCCTGTTCTTACTGACGAACAAAGAACTGACTTACTAAGTAGAACTGTAAAAATGGTTGAAAATATTGGTTATGAAGGTGCGGGAACTGTAGAATTTATTTATGAAAATGGAAAATTTTATTTCTTAGAAATGAATACTAGAGTTCAGGTCGAACATCCAGTGACTGAGGTACAAACTGGAATTGATATTGTTAAAGAACAGCTTTGGATTGCTTTTACTGGAAATACTGCTTTGAAACAAATGGATATTAATCCCAGAGGTCACTCAATTGAATGTAGAATTAATGCAGAAGATCCATCTAAAAACTTTCAACCAAGTCCGGGAACTATTTCGGTATGTCACCAACCTTCAGGATTCAGGACTAGGGTTGATGGATCTATTTTCCAAGGATGTAAAGTAACACCTTACTATGATAGTCTTATAGCTAAAGTTATATGTAAAGGAAGAAATAGGACTGAGGCAATACAAAGAACTTTAAGATCATTAGACGAATTTGTGCTGGAAGGCATAACAACAACGATAGGGTTGCACAAAAAGATACTTAATCACAAAAAATTTTTGGACTCTTCATTTGACACTAATTGGTTAGGTAAAGAAAAGTTTTTTTAGGCACTTTCACAACCAACTAACCAAATATCGTATATAGCATGATCTATTGGGGTAAGAGATGGATTTGAGGAAAAAGTCCATCCATTAAAAATAAAAACTTTTTCATTTTGATTTTCTGAAATATCTCTAACTTGTATATATGCTACTGAATTACTTTTATTTTCTTTATTTTTCGATATACCACATTTCAAAGCTTTAATTTCTAATAAACCGAATTTTACAGTCTCTCCCAATTTAATTTTTAATGGTATTGTTTTAGCTGTTATTTTATCTAGTCCTATTAAATTAACAAAATTTATATTTTTGTTACTTTTCTCTATATTATTTCGCTTTTTAATTTCTGTGTTAGATCGTAAAATATTCTCTTTTTCGTTCTCTAAGGTTTCATAACTTGGTTCTAAATTTTCCAAATTTATAATAGGTGCTGAAATTATCTTATCTTCAGCACTCACAGATTGAAAAAATATTAGTATAAAAATATTAAAAAAATGACTAATTTTTCCAAGTTTCATAATTTTTAAATTTATTTTTTTTTGTTATTTTATTCGGTTTGTATGCTTTATTAGATCCAGATAAATTTTGAGAATGACTTTTCTGCCAGTTATATTTTTTTAGTGATTTAGAAGGTATTTCGTTAACTGTGTGATGCATCCATAGAAACCAGTCTGAGGTAATTTTTGTAGCTTCAATATCTTTTGCATAAATTACCCATCTTTCGTCTCTTTTGTTTTTGTAATATTTATTTCCAAAATCATCTTTGCCAACATATTTTCCAAAGAATAAAGTTTTTAAAAAAGTTCCAAAAGTATTTCTGTTCCACCAGGTAAAAATTTGTTTTAATCCTATCATACTAAATCCACACAATTTATAATTGTATAATTATATTATAGACACTTACTACAATTTATATATATGTTCAATTATCAGATTCATCCTAAAAAAATGAAAAAATATTTAGTAGAAACCTATTATACATGTACCTTTAAAACGGTTCACAGCCTAAATGAACTCAACGAAAAGTCTATGTCAGATATAGATAAAAGAGATGATGGAGTTGTGGAAGTAATTGAGGTTAAATTAAACAATAGAAAAACAAAAAAAGTTGGAGCAGATCTAACTAAAGGAAATAAAAAAGAGGAAAAATTAGAAATAATTGATAAAAATATCGAAAAAAAAGTAAACAAAATAGTTCAAAGTAAATCGGAAGTTTATAATAAAATTCAAGCAAATTTAGGTAGTAGGTTTAAAATGCCTGACAGAAGAAAGGGATATATACAAAAAGCCTCTATTGGGGAACATAAAATTTATCTACATACTGGAGAGTATGATGATGGAAAAATTGGAGAAATTTTTATCGATACGAATAAAGAAGGTGAGTTGGTAAAGGCATTGATGAATAATTTTGCAATAGCAATTTCTTTAGGTCTGCAGTATGGGGTTCCTTTAGATGAATTTGTTGATGCATTTATAGATACTAAATTTGAACCATCGGGTAAAGTTGAAGGCAACGACAGGATTTTAAGTGCAACTTCAATTTTAGACTACGTTTTTAGAGAGCTAGCTATTTCTTACTTAGGAAAAGAAGATTTAGCACATACACCTTCTATTTCAAAAATTAAAAATGATAATGATAATAATAATGATGATAAATTTTTAAAAATAGTAAAAAATATTACTTCTAAAGGATTTGTCAGAAGTAATTACGAAGAAAAATTAGTAGACTTGAGTGATATACGCTTAAATATTAAGTCTAAAAATTAATCCTTCTTAACATTTTTTTTTAAAAAAAGCTCTTTAAGCTGTTTGTCATCAATCTCTGATGGTGCTTTCATCATTAAGTCTTGAGCATTTTGATTCATTGGAAATAGGGTAACTTCTCTTATATTTTTTTCATTAGCTAGTAACATTACTATTCTGTCTACACCTGGCGCTATTCCTCCATGAGGTGGAGCGCCATAACTTAAGGCATTTATCATACCACTAAATTTCTCATCAACTTCTTTTTTGTCATATCCTGCTACAGAAAAAAGTTTATACATTAATTCAGGTATATGGTTTCTTATTGCTCCAGATGAAAGTTCTACGCCATTACATACAATATCGTATTGGTATGCTTTAATGTTAAGGGGTTTATTTAAATCCAATTTTTCTATATCACCTTGGGGCATAGAAAAAGGGTTGTGGCTAAACTTTATTTTTTTAGTCTGCTCATCTATTTCAAACATTGGATAATCAACAATCCAACAAAATGCAAAACTATTTTCATCAATTAAATTTAAATCATTTGCAATTTTATCCCTTGAAATTGATAAGATTTTTTCAACTTCTTTTTCATTGCCACATGCCATGAACAAACTATCGCCAATCTCTAATTTGCAAATTTTCATTAGTTCTGTAAGAGATTCTTCGCTAAAAAATTTTCCAACGGGACCTTTGCCAGAAATTTTATTTGTTTTTTCAAGTGTAAAGTAAGCTAATCCTGAAGCACCTTGTTCTTTAGCCCATTTGTCAATATTATCAAAAAAACTTCTTGGTTTATCTTTGGTATTTTTAGTGACTATGCACCTAACTTTTGAACCTTTACCCACTAATTTTTTAAAAATATCAAATTTTACATCTGATCTTTTAAAAATATTTGTTATGTCATTAATTATTAAAGGGTTTCTAAGATCGGGTTTGTCAGTACCATAATTAAGCATTGCATCTTTATAAGAAATTCTAGGAAATTTGGTATTAAAAATTTTTTTTGAAGAAAATTTTTTGAATAAGTTTACCATTAAAGTTTCAACTACTTTGAAAACGTTTTCTTGCTCCACAAAAGACATCTCTATATCGAGTTGATAAAACTCACCTGGGCTTCTATCAGCTCTTGCATCCTCATCTCTAAAACAAGGTGCTATTTGAAAGTATTTATCAAATCCTGAAACCATTATTAATTGTTTAAATTGTTGTGGAGCTTGAGGTAAAGCGTAAAATTTTCCGGGATTTAACCTGCTCGGTACTAAAAAATCTCGAGCTCCCTCTGGGCTTGAAGAAGTTAAGATAGGAGTTTGAAATTCTAAAAAACCTAATTTTAACATTTCAGTTCTTATGAATGAAATTACATTTGATCTTAAAATAATATTTTTGTGCATTGCATCTCTTCTCAGATCTAGGAATCTATATTTTAATCTAATATCCTCTGGATAATCTTGTTCACCAAAAACAGGCATAGGTAAATCTTTTGATTCTGCTAAAACTTTTATGGTTTGAATACTTATCTCGATCTTACCAGTTACTAAATCAAGATTCTCAGTACCCTTTTCTCTTTTTATAACTTTGCCTGTAACACTAATAACTGACTCTGGTCTAATTTTTTCAAGGATTTTAAAAAACTTATTGTTATTTTCAACAACACATTGGGTTAATCCAAAATGATCTCTGAGATCTATAAATAAAAGATTTCCATGATCCCTTTTTCTGTGCACCCAGCCAGATAAAGTGACTATTTTGTTATTATCATTTTCTGTCAATTCTGAACAATTATGTGTTCTATATTTATTCATTTGATAATACTTTTTTTATTAAATTAATATTTATCGATTTACCAGTAGATAAAGATAAATTGTCGATATCTTTGGTAAATTTGAATATTTTTTCATATGATCTCTCTATATTTTTTAAAATAAACTCCAAATTCTTATTACTCAATTCTATTTGTTTATCGGAAAAACTTTTTGAAATTATAACCCTTATAAGTTCATCAGTTGGTAAACTAATCTCGATTTCCATAAAACTATCAAGTCTTGATTTTAAATCAATTAAATCAATTTTAAATTTTTTAACGTTTTTTAAAGAATTTATAATTATAATTTTATTTAACTGTAAAACTTGATTAATAAAAGAATATAACAACTTTTCATTTATATTCTCATTGTAATTTTCAATAACTATACAATCAAAATTTTCTACTAAGTTAAATATTTTTTCATCAAACTTATTAGAATTAACAGATAATAATTTTAATTTTTTACTTAAAATATTAATTAAATGAGTTTTTCCACAACCGCTTGGGCCACATATATTTATTTTTTTATCAGGCCATTTTGGTAAGCTCTCTATTAATTTATAAGCTTCAAAATTATTTGCTGACACAAAAAAATCTTTCTCATAATATGTCGTTTTGAAAGGAAATTTAAAAACTAATTGACTCAATTTAATTTAACCTCGCGCTCCACTGATTATTGATAAACTTTATGTTAAGTCCTTTCTCAGTTAATTTTTCTTTAATTTTATTAATTTTACCGTAATATTTTATATTAACATAGGCAAACTCATTGTTAAATTCCCTTACATTATAATTCTCGATTAGGTCAATTTCGTTTAAAATATTTTGAAAAAGGAATAAATCGTTTTGCTTTTTTAAAGAAAGATTTATATTTAAAAAGGCCGGAGCGCCAATATCTATTATATTTTGCTCTTTTACAATTTCAAGAATTTCTTTTTTTAGAAATTTTAATATTTTATTATAATTATTTTTTTCATTTGATTTATCAATATAAGTTAAATTTTTAATAATTTTTTTTGATGATATTACTCCTTTTAAAAAAAATTTTGTTTTTTGAGTATCATAATCAATGATGACTAAAAGACTGTCTTTTTCAATATCTTTTTCAAAAATATCATTTACATTTATCATCTCAAGATCATTTTGATTTTTTTTTATAGTTTCTATAGTTTCTATATTTTCTAAAGGAAAAATATATTCAATTACTTCACTCTTTCTGTCTTCTGAACTATCCAGCCAATTTTTATAAAAATAATTATTATCGTAAATAAATATTTTATTTTTTAATACAAGAACTGGTAATATTTTTAATGTTTTGCCACTAACATCACTATATTTTATATTGTTTTGACTATAAAAATTATACATTTTATCTCTTTTGAAATATAAATTAACTAATTCATATTTATCAAATTCAATATCTTGATTTTTTACAATTTGATAATGCGATACTAAATTTTTGATATTTCTTAAACTTGTTGATTTTACCTTTATATAATCCTCTTGTAATAATATTTTGCTGTTTAGTTTTTCAAACCCTTTCTGAAAGGCTAAATTGATTAATTCATCTTTATTTTTAAAGGTATTTTTATTTACTTGAATATTATTAACAGTAAAAATGCTTTCATCGCATAAAACAGTTCCAGTTTTAGATAAAATGATTAAAATAAAAATTATAAATTTTAAATTTTTCATATTTTATTAATTATCATTATTATTCATGAAAAAAAAACTCTATAGTTACAAAAATAGCGGTGTAAATATTTCTTTGGGAAATAAATTTGCAAAGCATATAGCCAGTTTAACAAAAAAAAATGTCAAAAAAACGAATAGAAAAAAACAGCAGAATAATATCGGAGCATTTGGCTCTATATACGACATAAATACTTTGAACATCAAGGATCCCATTCTTGTCTCTTGTACAGACGGCGTTGGTACAAAGTTGGAATTGTCAGATAAGTTTAAGCAATTAGATACAATCGGTATTGATCTTGTTGCAATGTGTGTTAACGATCTAATAGTTCAAGGTGCAAAACCATTATTTTTTTTAGATTATATTGCGATAGACAAAATTAAACTTTCAAAATTAAATAAAATACTAACGGGTATTTTAAGAGGATGTAAGATTTCTGATTGTGATTTAGTTGGAGGAGAAACTGCTGAAATGCCAGGGATCTATAAAAAAAATAAATTTGATTTAGCAGGATTTAGTACAGGTATAGTTTCAAAAAAAAAAATTTTAAGAAAAGAAAATGTTAAAAGTGGAGATATAATTCTTGCGATACCTTCCACTGGTATTCACTCAAATGGATATTCCTTGGTAAGAAATATTTTAAAAACTAACAAAGTACCTAAAAAATTAAAAAAAGAGTTGCTCAAACCAACAAAGATTTATGTAAAAGAAATTTTAAATTTATGTAAAAAAAATTTAATTCACTCAGCAGCAAATATTACCGGGGGTGGAATTATTGAAAATATTGTAAGATCTGTTCCAGAAAATTTAACAGTAAATATTGATTTATCTAAAATTAAAGTTCAAAAAATTTTCTCTTGGATTAAATCTAAAAATGTCTCCGATAAAGAAATGCTTAGAACATTTAATTGTGGTGTAGGTTTTTGTATTATTACAAAAAAAAAAAATTATGAAAAAATAAAGAAATGCTTTTCAAAAAAATTTGAACCTTACAAGATAGGTTATATTTCAAATACTAGTACAAAAATTAATTTTTATAACAAATTAAAATGGCAAAAATAAATACTTGTGTTTTTATATCTGGAAAAGGTACAAATTTAAAAAGGCTTATTCTTAATTCAAACCAATATAGTTTTCCAATAAAAATAAAATTAATTGTATGCAATAATAAAAATGTGGAAGGTCTTAAACTTGCAAAAAAGTGGTCAATTCCTTATTTGATATTTTGTAACAAACAAAATCTTTCAGAAAACAAAATATTAATTGAACTTAAAACTAAAAAAATAAATTTAATTTTGTTAGCTGGCTATATGAAAATCTTATCTAGAAAATTTATACGTTCCTTTGGTAAGTCTATTATAAATATACACCCTTCTCTTTTACCAAAATTTAAAGGACTTAATACTTTTGAAAAAGTTTTGAAAAATAAGGAAAAAAAAACAGGTTGTACAGTCCATTTTGTTACTGAAAAACTTGATGAGGGAAAAATAATATTAAAAAAGTTTTTTTATATTGATAAAAAAGATAATGTTGCATCCATTAAAAGAAAAACTCAAAACCTCGAATACAATGCATTTTCTGAAGCTATTATAAAAATTATGAAGTGAATTATTTCTTAAAAAAAAAATTAATTTCTATTTTTGCATTTTCTACAGAGTCAGAGCCATGAACAGAATTCTTATCGATCGAAATACCGTAAAGTTTTCTTATAGTGCCCTCCTTTGCGTTTTTTGGGTCTGTAGCACCCATAAGCTCTCTATTTTTTAGAACTGCATTCTCACCTTCTAAAATTAGGACTTCTATGGGTCCGGATGACAAATAGTTACATAATTGATCATAAAACGGTTTTGACTGGTGAATTTTGTAAAACTCCGAAGCTTCATCTTTTGATATATGTAGTTTTTTTGTCTCTAAAATCGATAATTTATTTTTAAGGAAAATTGATTTGATTTTTTCTGATAAATTTCTTTCAATTGCATCGGGCTTGATGATTGAAAGAGTAAGCTCTTTTTTATTATTCATAATTTTCTTCAATTAGTTGATTCAACAATCTTACGCCAAATCCTGTTGCGCCTCCTGAATTTAAAGCACCACCGTATTTTGAAAAAGCCATACCAGCAATATCTAAATGAGCCCAAGGAGTTTTGTTTAAAATAAATCTTTGTAAAAATTGAGCTGCTGTTGTCGAACCAGCGCCACCAACATAATTTATATTTTGCATATCGGCATTTTTTGAATTCATAAGTTTGTCATAATTTTTATGAAGAGGCATTCTCCAGACTTTTTCTTCAACCTTTTCGCCTGCAGTAAAAATTTGTTTAGATAACTTGTCGTCATTAGAAAAAAGTCCGGCATATTCTGATCCTAAACACACTATGATTGCACCGGTTAAAGTTGCTAAGTCTACTATGAATTTAGGTTGAAATTTTTTTTCAGTGAAAGTTAAAGCATCTGCCAAAACTAATCTTCCCTCGGCATCAGTATTTAAAACTTCTATGGTTTTACCACTATAAGATTTTACAATATCTCCAGGTCTTTGAGCATTACCGCTTACCATATTTTCAACCAGTCCTACTACTCCAACTGCATTAACTTTAGCTTTTCTCAAAGCCAAACTTTTCATTAAACCTACTACCGTTGCAGAACCCGCCATATCATATGTCATGTCTTCCATAAACTTTGCAGGTTTTAATGAATATCCACCTGTGTCAAAACAAACACCTTTTCCAACGAATGCTAATGGTTTAGATTTGTTTTTTCCTCCATTCCATTCCATTGTAACAAGGTATGATCCTCTAATACTTCCCTGTCCAACCCCTAGTAAAGCATTCATGCCTAATTTTTTTAATTTATTTTTGTCATATATGTTTATTTTTAAACCATATTTTTTTAGCGAACTTATTCTTTTAGCATATTCATCAGGATGTAAAATATTTCCTGGTTCAGATACTAAATCTCTCGCATAAAAAGTTCCTTCTTCCAAGGCCTTAAATTTTAATTGAGTTTTATCAGAGGGTTTGTTTTTAGTTCCAATAACATTTATAGAGATGGCTCTTTTCTCTTTCTTTGATTTATATTTATTAAATAGATATGATTTTAATTTTAATCCATGAAGAAAATAGCCTAAAAAATTGTCATATTTACTTAGTATGCTATCTGATATTAAAAAATATTCACTATTCTTACCGTAATTTATTCGTCCGTAAAATTCAGCTCCTAAATTTTCTATATCTGAGGTTTTAAAGTTATTTTTTATAGATAATAAAATAATTTTTTTTTTTGAATTTAATTCAAAAACAAATAAATTTTTTTTCAGATCACAGTTTTTTAACAGGTCATTGATGTAAGAAAATTCGGAACTAGAAAGGTATTTTTTTAAGCTAATAATATTAAATTTTTCATTTGTAAATAGCACTAAGTTAGCTGAAGATTTGTTGTTTTTGATGTTAGAGTAATTTATTTTAATAGGCATAGTTTTTATATTTTAGAGTTGAATGGTATATATGTTCAAATATCTCAATTTTCAATGGAATATTAATCATATAGTACTATCATAGGTTGAGTTTTATCTAAAGTTGCATTAATTTATACAATATATTTTCATGTTAAAAAACAAAATTTATAACTATATAACCCTAGAATTAATAAAGTCTTTTATTCTTATATTGTTTTCATTGTCGCTGATAGCTTGGACGGTAAGAGCAGTTAACTTTTTAGATCTTATAGTAGACAGTGGATATTCCACCTCAACTTATTTTGCTTACTCTCTCTTGAGTTTAACAAACATAATGACCAAATTTATCCCATTAAGTTTTCTATTAGCTTTATTATTAATTATTATTAAATTAGACCGGCAAAACGAATTATTAGTTTTATGGACATCCGGAGTAGCAAAATCACAAATAACAAAATTATTTTTTTTAATTTCTTTATTTATATTCTTAATTTATATTATTTTTTCAACAATTATAACTCCAACGGCTCTTAACAAATCAAGAAATCTAATTAAACAATCTGGTGTGGATACTGTGACTAACTTAATAAAACCAAATGCTTTTTCTGATGCATTTAAAGGATTAACTTTTTATGTAGGTGAAAAGGAAGATAATATTGTAAAGAATATATTTATTAAAGATGATAGTAACAATTTAAATACTCTATTACCTGAAAATACTTCATCTAAAAATAAAACTGTTATTGCTGAAAGAGGAGTAATTAACAAAAACAAAGTGATTTTAGAGAGAGGTGTTATACAGTCTTATGAGAAAAATAATACTGTTAAAATAATTCAGTTTAATAAGACGCTTTTGAATTTTGAAAATTTAGATAATAGAGTCATTAAAGATGTAAAGATACAAGAAACTTCAACTATAAAAATTTTAAGTTGTTTAAAAAATCATTATTTCGATAATATTCCTGATGAGTTTATAAAAAATTGTCCTAAAAATAATATTGCTATTGTAATTGAAACTTTTTCAAGAAGGATACTAATGCCATTATATATTCCTCTAGTATCAATTTTGATTTCTTTTATGCTCGTTTACACAAAAAATAAAAAGACAAAAATTTTGAATAGATATATATTTTTTTTATTAAGCTTTATACTTTTAGTATTATCAGAATTATTGGTTAGATATTCAGGAATTTCATATGTTGGGTTTTATACATATCTTTTAACGCCCTTTGTGTTGCTTCCAATATTATATTTAATTTTAATTAATAAATTTTGGAAAGAGTTAAAATGAATAATAAAATAAATAATTATTTGATAATCAATTATTTTAAAGTTTTGCTGAATACTGTTCTAGTGTCTTTTTGTTTAGGATTAATTTTAAACTTATTTGAGGAGGTTGAGTTTTTTAAAAACTCTGATGAAAGCTTATTTATTCCAGTAGTTTTAACATTATCATATATTCCAAATTTAATTTTCATAAACTTGATGCCTTTTATAATATTTATTTCTGGAATGCTTTTTTTTATATCAATAAAAAATAATAATGAGTTACTTACTTTAAAAGTATTCGGATACTCTAATGCTAAAATTATTGCATTAATAGGTATTATATCTTTTTTATGGGGTTTAATTATTTTAACTGTAATTAATCCAATTACTTCAGATATGGTAAAATATTATGAGAAAACTAAATCTAATTATTCAAAAGACACTGATCATTTAGTAACTATTAATAGAAATGGTGTTTGGATTAAAGAGGTTAAAGATAATAATTTGTATATTATTAATGCAGATAGATTGGAGGCTAACAATTTAATTGATCTCTCAATAAATGTTATTTCAAAAGATAATATACTTAAAAAAAGAATTGAATCTAAAAAAGCAAACATCACATTAAATAATTGGGAAGTAAAAAAGCCAAAAATTTTCAACTTTGATGCTGAAGGTAATATCGATATTCAAGAGAGTATGAGTATGGAATTTGTCTCTTTTTACAACGTAGAAAAGCTTAACAACCTTTTCAAAAATTTAGATACAATTTCATTTATAGAATTACTTACAGAGCATGAAAATTTAGTAGTAAGAGGCTATGAAAAAACTACAATTTCTGAAAAAATAAACTCTTTTTTTGCGCTACCATTTTTTTTATCTTTAATGACAGTTCTAGCGGCTATATTTACAATTAACAACAGGAATTCAAATAATATAAATTATCTTATGATAGCAGTGCTTACTTGTGCAGTTATTTACTACATGAAGGACTTATCAGTTGCTTTAGGAAAATCAGATAGAATTTCTCCTGAAATATCAGTTTGGATACCAATCATTATAATTGGTTTAATTAATAGTGTGGGTTTATTGCAAATAAATGAAAAATAATTTTTTTATAGTAAAATTGCTCCTAAGTTTTTTTTTGACTACTAGTCTATTTGCGGAAAATTTAGAAATTTCCTCCTCAGAGGTGAAATTAGATAAAAAAGGATCAAAAATTATTTTTAAAGGAAATATTAATGCGATAGACAATAATAAAAATACCCTGAAAGCTGAGGAAGCTTATTATTCAAAAAATGATGATGTGCTAAACAGCGTGGGTGCAACAAAAATTACTACTGCTGAAAACTACCTTTTTGAAAGTAATAACGTAACTTTTGATAATAAGAACAAAATTATCAAGTCAGATTTTCCAACAAAAATTACAGATCCAGATGGAAATATAATTTCAGTTAATATGTTTAATTACAATTCAATAAAAAATGTTTTGTTTTCAAAAGGGGATATAAAATTAGAAGATAAAAATAAAAATTTATATAAATTCAATCAAATCTATATTGATGAAAAAAAGAAAAAAATTATAGGTTCTGATGCAAAAATTTTTTTTAATGACAAATCGATGAAAGCCGATGTTAGGAATAATCCTAGAATTTTTGCTAATAGTATTTTAATTGATAAAGGTAATTCCTCAGTTCAAAAGGGAGTTTTTACATATTGTCAGTTTAGAGAAAATAATAAGTGTCCCCCTTGGGAATTAAGAGCTAAGGAAATTAAACACAATAGCACCAAAAAAACTGTTTATTATGATAATGCAATACTAAAAGTATATGATTTTCCGATATTTTATTTTCCAAAATTTTCACATCCAGACCCTTCGGTTAACAGAAGGTCGGGATTTCTTATACCGACATTAAGTAATAGTACTAATATGGGTGCGGGAATAGATATTCCTTATTTCTGGAATATTGCCAACGATAAAGACATAACATTTACTCCTAGATTTCATTCAAGTAATGAACCTTTATATCTTGCTGAATATCGACAAGATTTTGCAAAATCATCTTTAATTGTAGACACTGGTTATACCGAAGGATACAAAAAAAAATCCAATACAAAGACCCCAGGTGCAAGAACACATTTTTTTACTAAGTTCTATAAATCTTTTATAGATGAAACTGACACATCAAGTAACTTAGAAGTTAATTTAGCGCATGTATCAAATAGTACTTACCCAAAAATTAATAAACTACAAACTTCCTTAGTAGATTATTTAGACAATACCTTAAAAAATACTGTTGATTTTGACTATCAAAAGAAAGATCTTTTTTTTAATACAAAAGTATCTGCTTTTGAAAATCTTTCAAAAACTGGTAATGAGAGATTTGAATTTGTATATCCTGAGGCATCTCTAGAAAAAAATTTATTAATGAATGATAATATCGGGATTATAGATTTGAAATCTGAATTATTGGTTAAAAATTACGAAGTAGATAAACAGATTGATATAATTTCAAATGAATTTAATTGGGTCTCTAACAGTTGGGTAAATAAATTTGGATTTGAAAACGAATTTTTAGGATTATTTAAAAACATAAATTATCAAGCTAAAAATACAGAGAATTATAAAACTGAGAATACAGTCTCACAGTTTTATGGAGCCTTAGGTTTCAAGTCTGAGTTAGGTTTGTTTAAATTTAGAGAAAATAACAAATTAAATGTCTTCAAGCCTAAACTATTAGTAAAAATTTCTCCAAATGACTCTAGGGATATATCAACAAACTCATCCGTTCTAAGTTATTCAAATTTATATAAGTTAAATAAAATTAAAACTATTGATCAAGTAGATACAGGTTCAAGTATAAGCTTAGGATTTGATTTTAAAATCAATAATCTAAACGATAATAATGAAATTAAAAATGAGCAATTTAAGTTTAGCCTAGGACAAATTTTAAGTGCAGAGGAAAATAGAGATATGCCTTCAAAATCAACGTTAAATGAAAAAATGTCAGATATTATCGGAGAAGCATCTTTGAATCTAAATGAAAATATTAAATTAACAAATAGTTTTTTACTTGATCAGAATTTAGAAAATTTTAATAAAAATCAAATAGATCTAGGTGTTATTTATCCTAAGACGAACTTTAATATAAGTTTTCTAGAGGAAAAACAGCATATAGGGGATACAAAATATCTAGAAACAAAAGCAGGATTTAATTTTAACAACGGCTTAATCTCTTTTGGCGCTAAGCGAAACTTGCTTTCAAATTCAGCTGAATTTTATGACTTAAGTTATGAGTATCTAAATGATTGTTTAAAAGCTGGTATAGCATTTAGAAGAGAGTTTTATAGAGATAGGGACTTGGAACCTGAAGACTCACTTATTTTCAAAATTACTTTTTCACCTCTAGGAACTATCGCAACTCCTGCAAAATAAAATGAAATTTAAACAATTTTTTTTTTTTTTAATTATTTTTTTAAGTTCATTAAATGTAGCTTTATCAAATATCCAAGATAAGATAGTTGCTAAAATTGGAAATAATATTGTAACTAATTATGATATAATTAATGAAATTAACACAATTTTAGCTTTATCTAATAGACCAGCTAAAGAAGATGAATTTAAAAAATTACAGTCAATAGCTTTTTCGAGTTTGAAAAAAATTTTAATAAAAAAGACAGAAGTTGAAAAATATAAAATAAAAAATTATAGTGAAGTAGATTTAAATAATTATATTTTAGGGGTTGAAAAAAATCTTGGGCTTGAAAATGTCCCTTTAGAAAATCATTTTAAAAAATATGGTGCTAATTACAAAATATTTTTAGAGGGTGTTAAAATTAACCTTAAATGGAATACTTTAATTTATTCGCTTTACAAAAAACAATTAGATATAGACCAAGAGCTTATAAAATCAGAATTAAATGAACTAATAAAAAAAAGGAAAAAAATTGAAGAATTTAATTTATCTGAAATAGTTTTGGAAAATTGGGATGAGAAAATACTGAACACTATTGAAAAAAGTATAGAAGATAATGGATTTAAAAAAACTGCAGCTGTGTATAGCAATTCAATTTCTTCCGCACAAGGTGGATCAATAGGATGGGTTAGCTCTGCGTCAATTTCTAGTGAATATCTTAAAGAGATATTAAAATTAAAAAAAAACCAAATCTCAAAACCAATAAGAATAAATAATAACGTTGTTATTATTAAGCTTAATGATAAAAGAACCAAAAATCAAAATAATTTAAATCTTGCGAAAATTGAAAAAAATATAATTAATAAAAGGAAAGAGGAAAAATTGTCTATTTTTTCAGACTCGCACTATTTAAATTTAGAAAAACAATATTATATTGAAATAAATGAGTAATTTTGGAATAATTCTAGGAGAACCAAACAGTATTAATTCTGAAATTTTGGCAAAATCTAAAGCTATAAAAAGTAAAGCTATTATTATAGGAAATTATAATTTACTTAAATCTCAACTAAAAATTTTAAAAATTAAAAGGAAGATAAAAAAAATTAACAATTTAAATGATATAAACAAATCAAAAAAAGTTTTTAACGTTTTAGATATCCCGTTAAAATTTAAAAAAGCTTTTTTAGTAAATCCAAGTGAAAGCTCTATTTATGTAAAGAGATGTTTAAAAGTGGGTCACGACTTATGTTTACAAAAAAAAATAAAAGGATTTATAAACTGTCCAATAAATAAAAAAAATTTATTTAAAGATAAAACTTTTGGTGTTACTGAGTTTTTAGCTAAAAAAAATAAAGTTTATAAATCCGAAGTAATGTTGATCTATAATAAAAAATTATCTGTTGTGCCATTAACTACGCACATCCAATTGAAAGATGTCTCAAAAAATATTAAAAAAAACTTGATAATTAACAAAATTCAAACTTTAAATAAATATTATTACAAGTATTTTCAAAAAAAACCTCGAATTGCCTTATTAGGTTTAAATCCCCATAATTCTGAATTCAAAAAAAATTCAGAAGAGATTAAAATAATTATACCTGCAATTAAAAAATTAAGAAAAAAAATTAAGATTTATGGTCCATTTCCCTCTGATACTATTTTTTTTAAAGATAATTTAAAAAAATTCGATGTGATAGTTGGGATGTATCATGATCAAGTTTTAACACCTTTTAAAACCTTATTTGAATTTGATGCAGTTAACATAACTTTAGGTTTACCCTACATAAGAATTTCACCTGATCATGGAATTGCAGAAGACAAAAAAAATTTAAATATATCAAATCCGAAAAGTCTAGATAGATGTATTGATATAATTTCAAAATTAAAAAAATGAAATTTAAAAAATCTTTAGGTCAAAATCTTTTATTAGATAAAAATATAATAAAAAAAATTCTCTCTTTAATATCATTAAAAAATAAACATGTAATTGAGATTGGAGCAGGTACAGGAAATTTAAGCACAGAAATTTTAAAATTGATGCCTAAGAAATTAATTTGTATTGAAAAGGATAAAACATTTGCAAAAAATCTTAAAATATTTTTTCAAAATGAGAAAAATTTAACTATTGTTAATGGGGATATATTGAAATTAAATTTGAAAAAAATGATTTCTGATGAAACAGTTATTATTGGAAATTTGCCCTATAATATCTCAACGCAGATTTTATTAAAATTTATAAGATTTTATCCTTGGCCACCAAAATATAAAAGATTGATTTTTATGTTTCAGAAAGAAGTTGGAGAAAAAATTATAGCTAGTTTAGGAGATAAAAATTATTCAAGACTTTCAATAATAACCAAATATAGATTAAAAATTTTAAATTTTTTTTATGTTTCAAAAAATTGTTTTTTACCTAAACCAAAAGTCGACTCAATGGTTATTGAGATGCAACCAATTACAAGGAAAGATATTAATTTTAAATCAATTAAATCACTAGAATATATAACAAATATTTTTTTTTCTAATAGAAGAAAAATGATAAATAAAACATTCAAAAAATTGAAAATAGATAATGAAAAATTTTTAGAAGAACATAGTATAGAATTGAGTTTAAGACCCGAAAAACTTAGTGAAGATTTATTTTACAAAATTACAGAGTATTACGAAAAAAATAATTAAATAAAAGACATCTTTTCTTTTTTATGGCTTTCAATTATTTTTTCAATTTGACTAAAGCAGCTTTCTAGGTCTTTGTTAATTACGACATAATCATAATCAAACCAATGTTGAACATCATTTTCATATTGTTTTAATCTTTTTTTTACTGTTTGATTATTATCTTGATTTCTATTAATAAGTCTCTTTTTAAGTTCTTCTTTATCTGGTGGTAGGATAAATATTTTTATCAAATTTAATTCCTTGTATTGAGATAATTGTTTAGTACCTTGCCAGTCTATATCAAAAATAACATCGTAATTTTCTTGATGAAGTTTATTTACAGAATTTTTTGATGTACCATAATAATTGTCAAAAATTTTAGCGTGTTCGTAAAAGTTTTTTTCATTAATAAGTTTTTCAAATTTATCTTTGCTTACAAAGTGATAATCAACACCGTCTATTTCATTAGGCCTAGGTTTTCTAGTAGTATGCGAGATGGAAATTTTTATATTAGGATATTTTTGACTTATTTTTTTTGTTATTGTAGTTTTGCCAGCACCCGAGGGCGAAGAAAGTACAATGTTGAAACCCAAAACTAATCCTTTTTTGATTTACTGAGCAGATTTACTCTCAATAAATTTAATTGCGTCGCCTACAGTTAATATTTTTTCAGCCTCACTATCTGAAATTTCAGAACCAAATTCCTCTTCAAATGCCATGACTAATTCCACTGTATCTAAGCTATCTGCTCCAAGATCGTCTATGAAGCTCGCTTCATCAACCACTTTCTCTTCTTCTACTCCTAGGTGATCTGCAACTATTTTTTTTACTTTCGAACCAATTTCTTTTGACATGAATTTTCCTTCTTTAATTTATATAAACTTACTAAGATTATTAATACAAATTGTCAAGCCATATACATTCCGCCGTTCACATGAATTGTTTCCCCTGTTATATAAGAGGCCTCATCAGAACTTAAAAAAGCTACACAATTAGACACATCATCCCCAGAACCCATTTTGCCCATTGGAATTTTAGAAAGGAGTATCGTTTTAATTTTCTCAGGGATGCTTTTAGTCATATCAGAAACTATGAATCCTGGTGAAACACAATTGACGGTAATATTTTTTTTTGCATATTCAATTGATAAACTTTTCGACATCCCAATTGTGCCTGCCTTTGAGGCCGCATAGTTTGACTGACCTATATTTCCGGTATGTCCGACTATAGAGGTAATGTTTATCACCCTTCCTGAACTACCTTTAAGCATCTTCTTAATAGCATATTTTGACAACAAAAATGTGGAGGTAAGATTTACATTAATAACTTTATGCCATTCTTCATCTTTCATTCTTAAAGATAAGTTGTCTCTATTAATACCAGCGTTATTTATAAGAACATCTAGACCTCCTAGATCACTAGAAACTTCCTCTATAAATTTCTCTATTTCTGAATGAGATGAAATATCAAATTTTTTTGTCTTTATTTGACTAAACTGTTTTTTTAGTTTCTCTAATTTTTCTGAATTAGTTCCAGTTCCTAATACTTCAGCATCAAGAGATAAAAATTTTTTTACTAAAGAGCCGCCTATGCCCCCGGTAGCACCTGTGATTAAAACTTTTTTTCCTTTTAGGCTAATCATTGTAAATTTTTTATATCATCTATTTTGGTTATACTTCTACTTAAAACTTTATTATTTATTCTTTTTACTAGTCCACTTAATACTTTTCCAGGTCCAATTTCAATAAAATCGTCAATTCCGTTTTTTACCATGTATTCCATAGACTCTCTCCATCTTACTTGAGAAAAAATTTGATTATATAATAGATCTCTTAAGTCTTCAGTTTTTTCAACAGGTAAGGCTGTTACATTACTTATAAGTTGTAAATTTGGATTTTGGAAATCAACTTGTTTTAAAAATGTTTTCATGTTTTCAGCTGCGGGTTTCATTAAAGAGCAATGAAATGGAGCGCTGACAGGTAAAAAAACAGCTCTTTTTTTTTCAATTTTAAGAATATTGCTAAAATCTTCTAATGTCTCTTTTCCTCCACTAAGAATTATTTGACCTAAAGAATTGTCATTTGCTATTTCACATACACCCTTTTTTTTATCAAATTTTTTTAATAGTAAATTTAATTCGTTAATATTAACACCCATTACAGCTAACATCGCACCCTTTCCTTGCGGCACTGCGGCTTGCATTAATTTACCTCTTTCGTGTACTAATGCTACTCCTTCTTCTAAACTTAATGACCCAGCAGCAACTAGTGCACTGTATTCGCCTAAGGAGTGCCCAGCAATAAACTTAACTTTAGATAGATCAAAGTTAAACTCTTGTTTTAAAATACTGAATATAGAAAAGCTTGTTGTCAAAATTGCTGGTTGTGTAATTTCAGTTTTTTTTAAGTCGTCATCGGTGCCGTTAAGAATAATTTTTGATAGACTAAATTTTAAAGCTTCATCTACTCTCTCTAAGACATTTTTTACAATCTTAAAGTTGGTTTGAAATTCTGACAACATACCTGTTTTTTGAGAACCTTGTCCTGGAAATATTAATGCTTTCATTTTAACTGATATACATGCTTATAATTAATGTTGAAATGACTTTTTTATAATAGTATAAAACCCGCTTAATATTAATACTTTTTTTTATGAATTTCTACGAACATACAGTTATAGCTAAGCAAAATCTTTCTCAAAAAGACGTTGATCTCATAGAAAGGAAATATGAAGATTTAATAAACAAAAATTCTGGAAAAGTGCTTAAAATTGAAAAATGGGGACTTCTGAATTTTAAAAGAAAAATTAAAAACTATACAAAAGGTTATTTTTTACATTTTAAAATTGAGGGGAAAAAAAACACTCTTGAAGAAATTAAATCAAAAACTAAACTCGACACTAATATTGTTAGATTTCTAACAGTTAAATACAAGAGTTTAGATTTAACAACTGAATATTTTTCAAAGAATAAAAACTCATGAAAAAAAGAAAAAAAAATTTTAAAAATTCTAAAAACTCTCTAAATAAATTAAGTTTATTTCAAAAAAATGATGGTAGATTTTCTCGAAAGTGCCCATTTTCAGTTAAAAATGCTCCAGTAATAGATTATAAAAATATATCTCTTCTTCAAAAATACATTACTGAAACAAATAAAATTATAACATCAAAGATAAGTAATGTTTCTTTAGGAAAACAAAAAAAATTAGCTCGAGAAATTAAAAAGGCCCAAATGTTAGGAATACTTTAAATTTTATGCAAGTTATATTATTAGAGAATATATCAAAACTTGGAAAAATTGGCGACTTGGTTAATGTAAAAAATGGTTACGCAAGAAACTTTTTATTAAAAAAAAATAAAGCATTAAGAGCAAATAAAGAAAATATCGAATTAGTAAACAAGAATAAATCTGAACTTACTAAGAAAAATACAGAAATTAAAAATAAGTTTGTTGAGAAAGCAAATAAGATTAAAAATAAAAAGATTAAAGTTTTTAAAGCGATTAAAGAGAATGGTGATTTGTACGCACCCATAAAACCGAAAGAACTTTCTAAAATAATATTAGATGAACTTAAAACTGAAATAGGACCATCTGAAATTATTATTAAAAAGGAGATTAATAAAGTAGGTCAATTTGATATTAGCATTGTCCTACACTCTGAGGTTCAAACAAAAATTTCTTTACAAGTTGAAAAACTAGATAAACTTCAAAATAAATAATTTTTTCCACAGGTTGAAAAAAAAGTGTGTAACTTAAAGTTTAAAATACTTTGATATAGATTAATATATGCGTATGGAAAAGCTGGACATTGCCAATACTCAAAAACAAAATCTAGAAATACCCTCAAACATTGAAGCTGAACAACATCTATTAGGATCTGTTTTAGTAAATAATGATATAATAGATGAAATAGCAAATATTATTAATTCAGAAAAATTTTATGACCCGATTCATATAAAAATTTATGAAGTTATTGAAAATTTAAATAACAAAGGAATGGTGGCAAATCCCATTACTCTAAAAAATTATTTTGAAAAAAATCAAGGTTTGGACGATGTGGGCGGTGTAGAATATTTAGTTAAATTAACTAGATTTTCATCTTCAGTTAAACAAGCAGTTGATTATGCAAAAATAGTTCATGAAAATTATGTAAAAAGAGAACTTATTCAAATATCTCACAATATCAAAGATGATACTTTAAATTCTGAGGATGATAAACCATCAGATTTAATTATTGAAGATGCAGAAAAACTATTGTTCGACTTAGCTGAAAGAGGTTCTTTTTCCCAATCATTTATGAAATTTAATTTAGCTCTTGATCAATCAATTAATATGGCAGAACAAGCAATGAAAAATGATCAAGGTATAGTTGGAGTTCCTACCGGCTTAACAGATTTAGATGAAAAATTAGGTGGTCTACATAAATCAGATTTAATAATAATTGCTGGTCGTCCATCAATGGGTAAAACAGCTTTGGCAACTAATATTGCTTACCATGCAGCAAAAAATATACAATCAAAAAATTCAAAATCTTCAGTGGCCTTTTTTTCTTTAGAAATGTCATCCGAACAATTATCAACTAGAATTTTATCGGAGCAATCACGTATTAAATCAAACGATATTAGAAGAGGTAAAGCAACTGAAGAAGAGCTTGGAAGATATATAGAGACGTCTAGAGATATTTATGATCTGCCTTTATATATCGATGAAACTCCTGCTATAACAATATCAACTTTAAGTAATAGAGCGAGAAGAATAAAAAGACTTTTTGGTCTAAGTCTAATAGTTGTTGATTACATTCAATTAATGAGGACTAGTTCAAAAAGAAATGACGGGAGAGTACAAGAAATTTCAGAAATTACTCAAGGTTTAAAAGCTTTAGCAAAAGAGTTAGGTGTTCCTGTTCTTGCGTTATCTCAATTATCAAGAGCTGTGGAACAAAGAGACGACAAGAAACCTCAGCTTGCAGATTTAAGAGAGTCAGGCTCTATAGAACAGGATGCTGATGTTGTTTTGTTCGTTTTTAGGGAAGAATATTATGAGGAAAAAAAACAACCTAAACTTGGTTCTATAGAACACGCTGAATGGCAATCTAAAATGAGCGATATCGCTGGTTTAGCAGAAATATTAATTGGTAAGCAGAGACATGGCCCTACAGGAAATATTCAAGTAGAATTTGAGGGAATGTATACAAAATTCAAAGATTTGAAATCTTAAATGAATAACTTTTTTCATTTTTTTCAATAATAAGATATATCATTTGTTTGTCTATGCTTTTAAAAATTTATAGCAAATTGGTTTCAGATTATCATAAGTTTACACTATTATTAATTTCAGTAGTTGTAATAATATCTTTTTATTTTTCAAAAAATTTTAATTTAGATGCTTCGTCTGATGCGTTACTGTTAGAAGGTGATAAAGATTTAAAATATCTTCGTGAAATAAATAGCAGATATGGTTCAAAAGATTTTCTTTTTTTAACATATTCTCCAGTTACAAATTTTACAGATGAAGATACCATTATAAATATTCAATTACTTAAATCAAAAATTGAGAAACTTACTTGGGTAGATAGTGTTATAACAATAATTGATGTTCCTTTACTAAAAAGTAGTGATGAACCTTTAATGGAAAGATTGAAGAATTATAAAACTCTTTCTTACCCAAATGTTGATAAAGAAAGGGGATTTCAAGAGATACTTAATAGTCCAATTTACAGAGATTACGTCATTAGCAATGATGGAAAAACCTCCGGGGTAGTAATTTATTTAAAAAAAGATGAAAGATTAAATGAGTATTTAAAACTAAAAGAAAAATTTTATTTTGAAGAAAAAGAGAAAAAACAGAGCAGTTTAGAAAAAAAGAAATATAAAGAATTCTTAAAAGAGTATGAGAATTATAAAAACCTGTACAACAAAAGAAATCATCAAAATATAACAGAGATTAGAGAAATTATTAATAAATATGGTGAAAATGCTAAAATTCATTTAGGGGGTATTCCAATGATAGCGGACGATATGATGAGTTACATAAAAAGTGACATAGTTGTTTTTGGAATTGGAGTTTTTATTTTTATCATATTAACTTTATGGCTTATATTTAGAAATATTAAATGGGTTTTAATGCCTTTGTTAGGTTGCGCAACTTCAGTGATTATTATGATAGGTCTGTTAGGACTAATTGGATGGAAAGTCACCGTAATATCATCAAACTTTATTGCTTTAATGTTAATTTTAAATATGGCAATGAATATTCATGTTACAGTGAGATTTCTTCAGCTAAAAAAAGAATTTCCTAATTTGAGTAATAAAGAAGCGGTGATAGAAGCAACTCAAAAAATGATGCTACCTATTCTTTATACCGTTCTTACAACTATATGTGCTTTTCTATCGCTCATTTTTAGCGGAATTAAACCAATCATAGATTTTGGTTGGATGATGACTTTAGGATTAATAGTTTCTTTGTTAGTAACTTTTCTACTATTGCCATGTCTGTTAAATGTTTTTTCTACTGAAAATGAAATAAATATAAAAGATACCGAGAAATCTTTTGTTACAAAATTTCTCGGGTCTGTAGCAAAAAAAAATGACAAATTACTTTTCGGCATTACAATTATAATTATAATTGCCAGTATTACAGGCATATCAAAATTAGAAGTGGAGAACAGTTTTATAAATTATTTTGACAAAGAAACTGAAATTTATAAGGGAATGAAAAAAATTGATGACGATCTAGGAGGAACAACTCCTTTAAATATAATAATAAAATTTCCAATAAAAAAAATAGATGAAAAGGAAGATGATGAATTTTCAGAATGGGAAGAAGACGTTGAAATTAAAGAAGATAAATCAAAATATTGGTTTACAAGGGATAAAATGGATAAAATTTTAAAGGTACATGATTATTTAGATTCTTTACCAGAAATTGGAAAAGTTCTCTCATTTGGATCAATTTTACGTGTTGCCGAAGACTTGAACAGAAAAGAGTTACAAAGCTTAGAAATAGCCGTTTTATACAGTAAAATACCTGAAGAAATAAAGAAAGAAATTGTTTCACCTTATATATCAGTCGAAAATGATGAGGCTAGAATAACAGTAAGAATAAAAGATTCTCTAGAAAATTTGCGAAGAAATGATTTAATTAACAAAATTAATAATGAACTTAACTCTAAGCTAGGTTTGGAAAAAGAAGAATATAAACTAGCAGGTGTTTTAATTTTATTTAATAATTTATTGCAAAGTTTATTTAAATCTCAAATCCTTACGCTAGGAATTGTAATGTTTGGGATTTTTTTAATGTTCTTTATCCTATTTAGAAATATCATACTTTCTTTGATTGGTATTGTTCCTAATTTTATAGCTGCTTTTTTCATTCTTGGGATAATAGGTTTAATGAAAATCCCTTTGGATATGATGACAATAACAATTGCAGCAATTACTATCGGTATAGCAGTTGATAATAGTATCCATTATATTTATAGGTTCAGAGAAGAATTTAAAAAGATAAATAATTACAATAGAACTTTAGACAAATGTCATAGTACCGTAGGTATTGCCATTTTGAATACATCTATAACAATAGTATTCGGTTTTTCAATTTTGGTATTGTCTAACTTTATCCCAACTATATATTTTGGAGTTTTCACTGGTATAGCAATGTTATTAGCTATGATTTCGGTCTTAACTTTACTTCCAAAGCTATTATTGATTTATAAACCATTTGGTAAAGAAGTAGATAAACTCATATAATGAGTGATATTTTAGATAATATATTAAACAATTTAAACTTATTTGATGCTTTCGTAACAATAATTTTTATTTATTGTATAATACAATGTTTTTTTAAAGGTTTTTCTTTAAGTCTAATTTCTTTTATGAAGTGGGTCTTATCTACAGTAGTAACTATTATATTAGTCCCCAAGCTTCAGCCGACTTTAAGTGATTATATTGAGTCTGAATTTATAAATAATGTAGGTTTAGGAATAACTATATTTATTTTTACACTTTTTTTAACAATTGTAATGGGAAAGGCTTTAGGTAAAGCAGTTAAGTGGACAGGTGTTGGATCAATTGACAAAATTTTTGGGATGTTATTTGGTGTTTTCAAGGGTTATGTGGTTACTGTGTGTATATTTTCCATATTAAATTGGTTTTATCCTTTTCAAAATTGGGGTATATCAGCAGAAGATGCTTTTACTTTTGAATTTATAAATAAAGGCAGTGAGATATTGATAGAGGAATTTCCGTCTAGTGAAGATTTCATTGATACGAAAGAAAAAATTGAAAAAATTTAAAATTGATAAGTTAAAAGAAGAGTGTGGAGTTTTTGGAATTTCAAACCATGGTGATGCCGCTCGATTAGTAGCTTTAGGCCTTCATTCTTTACAACACAGAGGGCAGGAAGGATGTGGAATAGTTTCTTTTGATGGTAATACTTTTCATTCTGAAAAACGCCAAGGTTTAGTAGGAGATCATTTTACAAATATTGAAACAATTAAAAAATTACCTGGAAATGCAGCTATTGGTCATAATAGATATTCTACAACTGGTGAAACCTCGCTAAGAAACATTCAACCTTTTTTTGCAGATTTATACCATGGTGGTTTAAGTATTGCGCATAATGGAAATTTAACTAATGCAATTACTTTAAGAAATGATCTTGTTAAAAACGGATCAATTTTTAGAACAACAAGTGACACTGAAACAATAGTGCAATTAATTGCTCAGTCAAAAAGAGAGAAAATATTAGATAAAATAACAGAAACTTTATTTAAAATTCAGGGAGGTTATGCTCTTGTAATTTTGACAAATAAAAAATTAATAGGAATAAGAGATCCGCTTGGTATAAGACCATTGGTTATTGGAAAATTAGGTAATTCCTACATATTTGCATCCGAAACGTGTGCATTAGACATCGTAGACGCAAAGTTTGTAAGAGAGGTAGAAAATGGAGAAATGGTTGTAATAGAAAATAATCAAATTAAAAGTTTTAAACCTTTTAACAAAATTAAACCAAGGCCCTGTGTATTTGAATATATCTATTTTGCCAGACCTGACAGTATACTTAGTGGAGAGTGTGCTTATGAATATAGGAAAAGGTTGGGTGAAGAACTAGCAAAAGAGTCAGCAGTTGAAGCTGATATTGTTGTACCCGTGCCGGATTCTGGAGTGCCAGCCGCAATAGGTTATTCGCAGTTTTCAAAAATAAAATTTGAACTTGGACTAATAAGAAATCATTATGTTGGAAGAACTTTTATTGAACCAACTCAAAATATAAGAAGTTTTGGTGTAAAACTCAAATTAAGTTCTACAAAAAGTATTTTAAAAAATAAATCAGTTGTTCTTATTGATGACTCTTTAGTAAGAGGAACTACATGTAGTAAAATAGTAAAAATGCTTTACAAAGCTGGAGCTAAAAAAGTTCATGTAAGAATAGCTTGCCCTGAAATTAAATATCCTGATTTTTATGGGGTAGACATGCCGACTAAAAGAGAGTTGCTTTCAAGTAGTAAAAATACAAATGAAATTTGTGAATTTTTAGGCGCAGCAAGTTGCAATTTTTTAAGTATAAATGGACTATATAAAGCTTTATTAAAGGAGGAGAGAAATAATAATTATCCTCAATTTAGTGATCACTATTTTACTGGCGAGTATCCTGTAAAAGCGCTAGATAAACTAGGTAATGAAAAAATAACTCAACTTTCGTTGTTAAGTAATAAATCTAGCTCTTAATTAACCTTATATATTCTTTTTGAACTATCTATGAAAACCATTTCATTTTTTAAAAGAATTATATCGCTCGAAATATCAAATGGATTTTTTTTAATAGAACTTACATTAATATATTTATCAACTTTGATCTCAATAAAATATGAATTATTTGATATTAATAATATTTTTTTATCAGTCAAATAAATATGATTTATCTGATTAATTTTTTTTTTAAAATTTTTTTTATAATCTTTCTCTATTATTGAATGAATATTTTTTGAATATATTATTTTACCTGTAACTTTATTAATCAGTACTAAGTAATTATCATGAGTTATGGTAAAAATAATATTCCCCGAAATAATTGGAGATATGTTTGACTCTATATTTAAATTCCAAAGTCTTTGACCGTTAATATTAACTAAAGAAATATTGTTATTTGTAGATATCATTATATCATTATCAGAAACTACAACGGGATTTGCATTAAAAATAATTTCACTTTCTTTTTTAAAATTTTGGATCCAATTTATTGTTTTTTGATTAATTAAGTTCAATGAATATAGGGAACCACTTGTAGATAAAAACAATAAATTGTTATTTCTATCCAAAGCTAAACTACTTTTAAATTTTGAAACTGTCTTTGACGGTTGAGTATAAAGTTCATTAATTTTTTTTCCATCTTTTATATCTATTAAAATGACTTTATTTTTTTCGTCTGTCAAAAATAATATATTACCCATGATTTTCAGATTTGATCTAAAAGGAACCAAAAAGTTCTTAGCCCAATTAAGTTTTTTTTTTTTATAATCGATTGAATAAATGTAACCAAAATTATCTGCAGCAATTATAGAGCCGTTTTTAATTATTATTTCAATAATTTTTTCGGTTCTTTTCATTTTTTTTTTATAAAAATTATACTTAAATATTAATTGGTTTTTTTCGAGCGAAAAAACTCCAATATTTCCTTTCTGATCTGAAAAAAATAAATTATTCTCATAAATGAGTATATTATTATTTACTTTAGCTTTTGATACCTTGGAATATTTTTTATAATTTCCCACGTTTAAAAACGATACATTGCCAATATTATTAAAGTTATTTTGATAACTCTGACTCCAATTAGAAAAAGGAATTGGGTTTCCAAATTTTAAAATTTGATTTGAGGTAAGTTCTTTATTTTTAATTAAATCATTTTCTTTTTTAAAAATAGGCTCCAAATTTTGATTATTGTTATCTTTTTTGGATATCTTTTCACTTCCTGTCCAAATTCCACTGCTTTTATCAAAGGAACAACTGCTAAAAAAAAAAAGAAGAATAATTAAATAATAAAATTTATTCATTTACTTATCAAAGTTTCAAATTCTTGTGCTTTATTAAATTCGCCTTTAGATAAATAATATTTTTTTATATAATTTGAAGAAGTATCTCTCCAAAGAGAATCGGATTGTATTATAGGTTTTAAAGTACTTATTAACTCATTTTCATTTATATCATCGCCAATAAACATTACTTTTTTTACGATAAATAAATTTTTTGTTTCTGAGTCTAATTTACTACTAGAAATGATTTGATCAAAATAGGATAAAATTTTATTTTTATCTTTTACTAAATTGTTATCAATAATTAAATTTAAAGCAGATGGTGAATAAAATCTATTTGCGTCATAGATAATTTTCTCTAAAATTTTAAAAGCTTCTTCAGATCTATTATTTTCAATAAGTATTTTTGCTTTATTATATTTTTCTGAAATATCTATATTTTGTTTAGTCTTATATTCACTCAGTAGTATAAAGCCTATAATAGAAATAATTATAAGAACGGTAATAGAAAGAAATTTAATTTTATTTTTTTTAAATATTTCTCTAAAATTTATTTTTGGTTTTGTTATAATTTCTTCTTCCATAATTAAAAACTATTAATATTTTTTGGGAATTTATTAGATTTTACATCTTTAGTATATTTTTTCACTGATTTATCTATAATCTTTTCTAAATTAGCGTATTTTTTCACAAATTTTGGGTAAAAGCCACTTAGGCCCAATAAATCATCAGTAACTAATATTTGACCATCACATAATTTGGAAGAGCCTATTCCTATAGTTGGAATTTTTAATGATTTTGTGATTTTTTGTGCTGCTTTTCTTGCGATACACTCTAAGACTATTGAAAAAGCTCCAGCTTTTTCAATATTTTTTGCATGTCTTAATAATTTCATTTCCTCTCTTTTGCTTTTACCTTCAACTTTAAATTTTTTTTTAAATTGCGGTGTATATCCTATATGCCCCATAACATCAATTTTTGATTTGGTTAGAACTTTTACTATACTTAAGTTCAAAGAATTATTCTCGATCTTTATTGCGTCGCATTTTGTTTTTTTCATTATAAGTTTTGCATTTTTTAAAGCCTCTCTTGGATTTCTATAACTATTCTTTGGCATATCTACCACCACTAAAGATTTCTTTGTCCCTGATACAACAGATTTTGCGTGATTAATCATTGTTTCTAGCTTTAAATTGTGTGTTGTTTTCATTCCATATAGTACATTTTCTAATGAATCTCCTACTAAAATTATATCGCAGTGTTTATCTAGTATTCGAGATATAGATTTAGAGTATGAAGTTAAACAAACTAACTTTTTTTTATTTTTTTTATTTAAAAGATTTTTTATTTTAATAATCATTATTCTAATTCTATAGTACTAGGTGGTTTGGAAGTTATATCATAAACTACTCTGTTGATACCTGAAACTTCATTTATAATTTTGTTAGATATTTTACTTAAAAATTCGTTAGTGAAATTGTATTTGGCAGCTGTCATGCCATCTTCTGAAGTAACTGCCCTTAATAAACAGGTATATTCAAAAGTCCTAGTATCGCCCATAACGCCTACAGTTTTGATTGGTAAGAGCGCAGCATAAGCTTGCCAAATTTTATCATAAAGTCTGTATTTTATTAAACTTTTTATAAATATATCATCAGCATTTTGTAAAATTTTAATTTTTTTTTCAGTAATCTTCCCAATGATTCTTATAGCTAGACCGGGCCCAGGGAAAGGATGTTTTTTTAATAGTAATGAGTCAAGTTTTAACGATTTTCCTAAATTTCTAACTTCATCTTTAAATAACTCTTTAAGAGGTTCTATTAACTTTAACTTCATCTTTTTGGGGAGACCTCCTACATTATGATGCGATTTTATTTTAGATGACTTGCTGCCAGTGGAAGATTTGCTTTCAATTATATCAGGATAAAGAGTTCCTTGCGCGAGATATTTGACATTTTTGAATTTTTTAGCCTCTTGCTCAAATATTTTAATGAAAAGACTTCCGATAATTTTTCTTTTTTTTTCAGGATCAATTATATTTTTAAGTTTATTAAAAAATAATTTTTGAGAATTAATTAATTTTACATTTAATCTATATTTGTATTTAAAAAGTGAGTAAGATTTTTTAAATTCGTTTTTTCTTAAAAGACCGGTATCAACCATAATACATTTTAGATTATTCTTAATTGCTTTATTTACTAACAAAGCAACTACACTACTGTCTACACCTCCTGAAAGTGCGCAAATAACTTTATCATTCTTTATCTTATTTTTTAAATCTTTTATAATTCTATTTTTTTCAACTCCTATAATCCAGTTACGTTTCATTTTACAAATTTTTAAAATAAAATTTTTTATTATCACAAAACCTTTTTTTGTATGAGTTGCTTCAGGGTGAAATTGTATTCCGTATATTCTTCTCTTTTCATTTTGAATTGCGGTAAATTTTGAGTTATTTGTTGAGGCTATATTTTTAAAATTTTTTGGTAATTTAAAAACTGCATCTTGGTGACTCATCCAAACTTTAGCCTTTTTATCTGTGAAAAAGTTTTTAAATAAAATTGATTTTAATTTCTCTTTTAAAATCGCTTCTCCAAATTCTCTTTTTCTCTGAGATTTTTTAATTTTTCCACCTAACACTTTTGAAATTAGTTGCAATCCATAACAAATACCTAAAATAGGAATTTTCTTTTCGAATATGTTTTTTGGAATTTTAGGGTAAACTTTTTTAGTAACTGTTGAAGGTCCTCCAGACAAAATAATGCCTTTTACTGAGTTGAAATTCTTTATTCTTTTAAATTCTTTTAAATTTAATATCTCGCAATAAACTCCTAATTCTCTTACTCTTCTTGCTATAAGTTTTGTTAATTGAGAGCCGAAATCTATAATAATTATTTTTTTTTTTTCTTTTTGATTATCTGCTGATAACATTTACTTTTTTAACACCGCATCTAGTTTGTTTTGTAAATCCGATGTTCTCTGGCATAGAGTTTTGCAAACTTTTTTAAAATTTTCAATTAATGTTTTTGTTTCCTCGTAATTTGATTTTCTTATTTTAAGCAATGCAAGATTAAAAATTGCTTCTTCATTTTTGGGGTTTAGTAAAATTACTGTATTTAAGTTTTTTTCTTCTTGAATATTATTTTTTTTAAAATTAAAAATCTTTGCCAAATACAAGTAAGAATTTTCATTTTTGGGATTAAATACAATATCCTGCTCAAATTTAAATTTTGCTTGATCATATTTTTTGTTATTAAATAAGTCTTTTCCTTTTTCAAAATTGCTTAGTTCAGCTTTTGCATTTGAAAAAATTAGAAAAATTATTATAAAAAGTGAATACCTAAATTTAATCATAATTTATAATTTGCCGTACTATTTATCGCCTCAACGCTGTGAACCATGCTTTCGTAAAAGCCTGCTTTTGTAATTTTTATAAACTTGGATTTTTTTCTTACTTCATTGATCGTTTGTGCACCTATATATCCCATTGAAGATCTTAGGCCTCCTTGTAATTGATAAATTATTTTTGAAATTTTTCCTTTAAATAATACTCGACTTTCCACTCCTTCAGGAACGAATTTAGACTTATCTTTATAATTTTTTTGAAAATATCTGTCTGAAGATCCTGATGACATTGCACCTATCGAGCCCATTCCTCTATATAGCTTATATAATTTGTTATTGATTTTAAATTTTTTTCCTGGACTTTCTTCTGTACCTGCAAAAATTGAGCCCATCATTATAGCATCTGCACCTGCAGCTATAGCTTTAATTATGTCTCCAGAAAATTTTATCCCACCATCGGAAATTATCTTGATTTTTTTTTTATTCATTGCTTTTTTAACATCTAACAGTGCTGTTATTTGAGGAACTCCTATTCCTGCAACCATTCTAGTGGTACAAATAGATCCTGGTCCTATTCCAACTTTTAATATATCGGCTCCAGAGTTGTAAAGAAGTTTTGCTGCGTCTCCAGTAGCAATATTGCCTACACAAATTGTAATTTTATTTGAAAATTTTTTAATCTTATCTAACATCTTTAAAACATTTTTACTATGACCATGAGCTGTATCAATAACGATCATGTCAGTGCCAGAGTCAATTAAATTTTTTGCTCTTTTAAGTTCTGATTGAGATGTTCCTATTGCTGCCCCCACTTTAAAACGTTCTTTTTTTACTTTTTTAATTTCCTCACACTGTTTTTTAATTTTTAGATTTCTATGAATAACACCGATTCCCCCGTTTTTTCCCATAGCAATAGCCATGTTGGATTCTGTAACTGTATCCATGGCTGATGATATAAATGGGAGTTTTAAACTTATTTTATCTGATAAATTAACATTTAAATCTGTGTTTGCTGGCACAATTGTTGAAAATTGTGGCAATAATAATACATCGTCAAAAGTAAGAGCTTCTTTTATTGGTTCCATATAAACTTATATACAATTTTGTAAATTTATAAAGTCTTAATTCCCGCACAATGTATATAAGTCTCCTTGGAATAATCTCGGCTGGACTCTGGTTTATAAAAATTGACTTTGTGAAATTTATTATGAGCCAAATTTTTAACATCTAGAAAATCTGCACCATTAAAAAGCTTAGAAATAACCACGCCGCTGTCCTTTATCACAAAGGTAGAAAATTCAATCACTTCAGCACAAAGAGCATTTGTTCTAATACAATCAAGATCTTTATTACCAGTGGTATCAGCAGCCATATCAGAAATCAGTAAATCGGCTTTATTATTAAGTTTTTTTAATATTTTGTCTTTTGATTCTTCCTCTCGAAAATCACAACATAAAAAATCCACACCTTCAATTTTTTCCATTTTTTTAATATCTACTGATAAAATTTTACAATTTTTAAGATTTTTTTTCAAAACCTGAGACCAGCCTCCTGGATAACTACCAAGATCAATGACTGTTTTACATTTTGAAAAGAATTTGAATTTTTTATTGAGTTCTAAAAGTTTGTACGCCGATCTAGACCTAAATCCAGAGCTTTTTGCTTGTTTGAAGTATTGATCCCTGTGCTGTTGAATTACCCAGTTTTTGGAACTTTTGTTTTTTTTCATTATAAAATATCTTCATGTTCATCCTCAGAATTATCAATTATAACTGAATTCTTTTTATTAAAGTAGGTAATGCAAGCTATCGGTATTGACAAAATATAAAGTAAACTAAAACCTAATAATGTTTCAAAAGTAAAGAACATTAAGGTCACTAAAGAGATTCCAATCCCTAAAAGAATAAAAACTGTTAAAGTGGGCTTTATTTTAATTTTTTTAAATGAATATGTTGGAACTTTACTAATTAATAACACTGCTATAATTATTGTAAATATGGGCACAAAGTAATTTATATTCAACAAAAAATTAAATTCAATAAGCTCAAGAACTAGAGGAGATAAAATTAATAAAGCTCCTATTGGCGAGGGAACCCCTTCAAAATAATTTTGTTTCCAATATTCCTCGGGTTTGAATTTTGTTAAGTTAAATCTTGCTAACCTAAGAACGCAACAAACAGAGTATATCAACGTAATAGCCCAACCTAATTTTCCATATTTATTAAGTTCCCAAAAATAAATTATAAAAGCTGGAGCTATTCCAAAACTTACAAAGTCTGTTAGAGAGTCTAATTCTTTACCAAAATCAGACGTTCCTTTTATTAGTCTCGCTATTCTTCCGTCTAAGGCATCTAATATTGCTGCTAATGTTATAAAAATAACAGCCATACTAAAATTTAAATCAAGTGAAAATTTTATTGAACTTATACCTAAACAAACACCAGCTATGGTTAAAATATTTGGTAAAATATATCTTGTTTTTTTTGATTCTACTATTTTAAATTTTTTTTGTTCCATTATTCTTTTGCTAATAAACTTTCTCCCGCAACGACGTTTTGTCCAAGTTTAGCTAATATCTTTTTATTTTGAAAAAAAAGATCTACTCTACTACCAAATCTAATCATACCAATTCTATCGCCTTGTTTTAGATTTTGTTCTTTACTTACTTCACAAACAATTCTTCTCGCAATTAATCCAGCAATTTGAACTATGATAATCTCTTCCCCTTTTGTAGACAAAATTTTATAGTAGTTTCTTTCGTTTTCTTTGCTTGCTTTATCTAATGAGGCATTAAAAAATTTTCCCGGCTTATAAAAAATTTCCTCTACTATTCCTTCGATCGGAGTTCTATTAACGTGGCAATTAAATACATTCATAAATATACTTATTCTTGTGTACTTATTATTTTCTAATCCTAATTCTTCTGGACCGTTGATTTCAGAAATGTCAGTAACCAGTCCGTCAGCAGGACTAACTAAATAGGAATTGTCGTTAATAGCTACTCTATCAGGGTCTCTAAAAAAATAGTAAACCCATACTGTTATTAACAACATTACGAATGTTAGAAAATTTGAGAAAAGCCAAACAATAAAGGTTAAAATTATTGAAATGGCTAAAAATTTATAGCCCTCTTTATGTAATTTTGGAAAAATGTTGTCCATCATAATTGTCAATAAAGTTTGATAATTTCCACTAATATGTATAAAAATCTCACATAATCAAATTATTTTTATGGCAAAAATTAAGGTTAAAAATCCAATTGTTGAGCTAGATGGTGACGAAATGACCAGAATAATATGGTCATTTATTAAAAAGAAACTTATTGAGCCCTATCTTGAATTAGATATCAAATATTTTGATCTAGGAATAGAAAGTAGAGACAAAACCTCTGATCAAATAACTGTTGATTGTGCAAATGCAATTAAAGAATTTGGGGTAGGTATTAAATGTGCGACTATCACTCCTGATGAGGCAAGAGTAGAAGAGTTTAAATTAAAAAAAATGTGGAGATCGCCCAATGGTACAATTCGAAACATACTTGGTGGTACCGTTTTTAGAGAGCCAATTATTTGTAAAAATGTACCTAAGCTAGTTCCAGGATGGACTAATCCAATTATTATTGGCAGGCATGCTTTTGGAGATCAATACAAAGCAACAGATTTTCTTGTTCCAGGAAAAGGAAAGTTAGAAATGAAATGGACATCTGCTGATGGAAAACAAAAAAAAGAATTTGAAGTATTTAATTTCCCAAGCTCAGGTGTTGCTTTATCAATGTATAATTTAGATGATTCAATAAAAGATTTCGCAAGAGCTTGTATGAATTACGGTCTTCAAAGAAATTATCCAGTTTACATGTCAACAAAAAATACAATTTTAAAAGGTTACGACGGAAGATTTAAGGACTTGTTTCAAGAAGTTTTTGATAAACAATTCAAAGAAAAATTTCAAAAAGCAAAGTTAACTTACGAACACAGATTAATAGACGATATGGTAGCATGTGCAATAAAATGGAATGGTGGATACGTATGGGCTTGTAAAAATTACGATGGAGATGTTCAGTCTGACACTGTTGCGCAAGGGTTTGGTTCTTTAGGATTAATGACTAGTATTTTAATGACACCTGATGGAAAGACAGTAGAATCAGAAGCAGCACACGGCACAGTGACTAGGCATTATAGGATGCATCAACAAGGAAAAGAAACATCGACGAATCCAATTGCATCTATATTTGCTTGGACTAGAGGTTTAGCACATAGAGGAAAGCTTGATAATAATAATGAATTAATCAAATTTTCTAAAAGTTTAGAAGAAGTCTGTATTAATACAGTTGAGAGTGGTTCAATGACAAAAGATTTAGCAATATTGATCGATAAATCTACAAAGTATTTAACTACTAATCAGTTTTTAGAAGCTATAGATAGTAATCTAAAAAAAAAGCTTAATTAATTTTTTTTGATATCTCTTTAAAAGCTTTCTCAACTTTATCCTTGTCTACTCCTCCTGCTTGAGCAAAATCTTTTCGCCCTCCACCACCTTTTCCGCCTAGAGTTTCAGATGCGATTTTTACCAAGTTAACTGCGTCATACTTTGAGGTAAGATCTTTTGAAACACCCACGGCTACGCCAACTTTATCCTCAAAAGTTGAAATACAAATTATAATTCCTGATTTAATTTCTTTCTTGCCTTGATCAATTATTCCCCTTAGTTCTTTTGGTGGGAAGTCTTTTAAAAGTTGTTCTCTTATCTTTATTTTACCAATTTGTCTCTCTTTAATTATATTTTTACTTTTATCTTTTTTGATATTTTCAATTCTTACCAAACTCAATTGTTTGCTTAAATTTTTTAGGTTCTCAGATAAATTTAATTGATCCCTGTAATCTGGTGTTATTTTGAGATATTGAAGTTCTTTTTTAATTGTTTTAATTTCTTCATTTAAATTTTTCTCTTTTAAAGACTTGTTTTGTTTTAAATGGTTTTCATATTTCTCCAATTGCTTATCTCTCAAGGCCTCTACTCTTCGCACTCCAGAAGCAATTGACGACTGACTTACAACTTTAAATTTTCCAACATCTTTTGTATTTTTTACATGTGTACCACCACATAACTCTGTTGAGAAAAAACTATTATTTTCTTTTCCCATAAATACCACTCTCACTTCTTCCCCGTATTTTTCACCAAACAGTGCTAGGGCACCCAATTTTACTGCTTCTTTTGGTGTCATGATTCTTGTTTGAACATCGCTACCGCCATCAACAATTTCGTTTACCACTTTATTAATTTTTTTCATCTCGCTTTCATCAATTGGTTTGTTATGACTAAAATCAAATCTTAATCTCTCAGGTGAAACTAAAGAACCCTTTTGAGTAACATGTTTTCCAAGAGTTCTTCGTAAAGACTCATGTAGTAAATGCGTGGCTGAGTGATTTGCTCTTGAATTATTTCTTTTTTCAATATCTATTTCTAAATTTACGCTTTGTCCTACTTTAATTTTCCCTTTTTTAATATCTCCATAATGAACAAAAAGATCTCCCATTTTTTTTTGAGTATCTTTAATATTTATTTCACACTCTGATGTATAAATTATACCTTGATCTCCTACTTGACCGCCGGACTCACCGTAAAAAGGGGTCTGATTTGTTATTATTTCAATTTTGTCCCCATTGGTTGCAGTATCAACGAATTTATTATCTTTTGATATTTTTAAAACTACCCCTTCTGCTTTATCAAATTCATAGCCTAAAAATTCAGTTGGTTTTAATTCTTCTCTGATTTTAAACCATCTTTCTTCAACAGATTTATCTCCAGATCCTTTCCAGTTTGCTCTTGCTAAAGCTTTGCTTTTTTCCATTTCTTTTTCAAAGGAACTGCTATCAACTTTAATATTTTTTGTTCGTAAAATATCAGCAGTTAAGTCAACCGGAAAACCATAGGTGTCGTATAATTTAAAAGCTACTGAACCTGGTAGAATATTATTTTTTACTTTGGACAAATTATCATCAAGAATTTTCATTCCTCTTTCAAGAAGTGAAGAAAACTTTTCTTCTTCATTTTTTAGAGTTTCAATAATAAGATCTTTACCATTTGTTAATTCAGGATAACTAATTTTCATTTCGTTTAACAAAACATTAAAAAGTTTGTGAAAAAGCGGTGATTTACTTCCAAGAGAATGAGCGTGTCTCATACCTCTTCGCATTATTCTCCTTAAGACATAACCTCGACCTTCGTTTGAAGGCAAAATTCCCTCAGCAATTAAAAAACTACTAGCTCTAAGATGGTCAGCTATAACTCTATGACTAGCTATAGTTTTCTCATTAATTGGAGTTTTAGTTATTTCTGATGATGATGCCATTATTTTTTTAAAATGATCTATTTCATAATTGTCGTGTGTACCTTGTAGTACAGCGGTCATTCTCTCAAGACCCATGCCTGTATCTACTGAAGGTTTAGGAAGATTAATTCTTTTTTCTTTAGAAATTTGTTCGTATTGCATAAAGACGAGATTCCATATCTCAATAAATCTATCTCCATCTTGTTCTGGGCTTCCAGGTGGCCCTCCTTTTAATTTTTCTCCATGATCATAAAAAATTTCAGAACATGGTCCACACGGTCCGGTGTCACCCATCGACCAAAAGTTATCTGCTGTTGAAATTCTTATTATTTTATTTTCACTCAGCCCCGCTATTTTTTTCCATAAATTAAAAGATTCATCATCTTCATGAAAAACAGTCACAGAAAGTTTGTCTTTAGGTAATTTAAAATCTTTTGTTAGTAAATTCCAAGCATGATGTATTGCTTGCTCTTTAAAGTAGTCACCAAATGAAAAATTGCCAAGCATCTCAAAAAAAGTATGATGTCTTGGGGTGTAACCTACGTTTTCAAGATCATTATGTTTTCCTCCTGCTCTTACACATTTTTGTGATGTTGTGGCTGTATTATATGGTCTTTTTTCTAGTCCGGTGAAAACATTTTTAAATTGAACCATTCCAGAATTAGTAAACATTAAAGTCGGATCGTTATTAGGCACAAGATTACTTGATTCTACTATTTGATGATTATTTTTCTTAAAATACTCTAAAAACTTTTTTCTAACATCTGTAAGTAAAATTTGGCTCATACTTTATTAAATACAGATATTTTTAAGGTTGTCTATAAAAGAGATTAGCCTGTTTTTTGCTTTCCGTTGTCGACGACTAAGCAAATTTCAGATTTTGTGAGAAATCTTTGACCAGTTCCATTATCTAATGAAAACATGCCGCCAATTCCGTTAACTGCATCTATTGTTAAGTCAGTGTGTTTCCATTTTTCATATTGATCTCCATTCATATAAAAAGGAACACCGCCTATTTCACCTAATTTAACATCGTTATCTCCTAAAGGAAACTCTCCCTCTTTAAAGCACATTGGAGCGCTGCCATCACAACACCCACCTGACTGATGAAACATTAGTTTCTCACCATATTTTTTTTGTAATTTAGATAGCAAACTTAATGCTGCATGTGTGGCTGATACTTTCATTTTTTGTGTACGGCCCATGATATAGAATCATGGGCCAGTATATATTATTGGTTAAAAGAAGCCCAATTTTTTCTCAGCATAAGAAACGTGTAAGTTCTTGTTTTGTCTATAATGATTTAACATCATTTTATGAGTCTCTCTACCTACACCTGATTGTTTATAGCCACCAAATGGTGAATGAGCTGGATATGCATGATAACAATTAGTCCACACTATACCTGCTTGAATTGCTCTTCCCATTCTATAAGCAATATTCCCATTTCGAGTCCAGACACCTGCGCCTAAACCGTAAAGAGTATCATTTGCTATTCTTAACGCATCTGCTTCATCTTTAAACTTAATTACAGAAACGACCGGTCCAAAAATTTCTTCTTGAGAAATTCTCATGTTATTTTTAGCTTCAAAAATAGTTGGTTGAATGTAGTTTCCTTTTTCCAATCCACTATTTAATTTAGCCTGAGATCCCCCAGTAAGAACCTTAGCACCCTCTTTTTTCCCAAGATCAAGGTATGATTTAATCTTCTCAACTTGCTCTACAGAAGCTTGTGCTCCGATCATAGTTTCCATTTTTAAAGGATTGTCTTGAACAACTGCTTTAGTTCTTTTTATACATTTTTCCATGAATTTATCATAGATAGATTCTTGAACTAACGCTCTACTTGGGCAGGTACAAACTTCGCCCTGATTTAAGTTGAACATTACAAAACCTTCAACACATTTATCTAAGAAATCATCATCTTTTTCCATAATGTCTTCAAAGAAAATGTTTGGAGATTTACCGCCTAATTCCAATGTTATTGGAATTATGTTTTGAGCAGCATATTGCATTATCAATCTACCAGTTGTCGTTTCTCCAGTAAAAGCAACTTTAGCTACTCTTTTTGATGACGCTAAAGGTTTTCCTGCCTCTAATCCGAAACCACTTACGATGTTAACTACTCCAGGAGGTAATAAATCTCCAATAAGTTCCATCATAACCATAATTGATGCTGGTGTTTGTTCAGCTGGTTTTAAAACCGAACAATTACCTGCCGCTAAAGCTGGTGCTAATTTCCATGTCGCCATTAATAATGGAAAGTTCCATGGAACTATTTGACCAACTACTCCTAAAGGTTCAGGTATATTATATGAATATTGAGAATTGCTTATTTCAGCCACAGAGCCTTCTTCTGCTCTGATTACTCCAGCAAAATATCTCCAGTGATCAATCACCAAAGGCAGATCTGCTGCCATACATTCCCTAATAGGTTTACCATTATCTAAACATTCAGCTGTTGCTAATAAATTTAGATTTTTTTCTAATACATCAGCTATTTTATACAAGATATTTGATCTCGTAGTGATGTCTGTTTTTCCCCACTCTTTAAAAGCTGCGTGAGCCGCATCCAATGCTGCTTCCACATCTTTTTCATTTGAACGTGCTACAGAACAGATTATCTCATTAGAAATCGGGCTAGGATTGTCAAAATATTTTCCCGACTTAGGTTCAACAAATTTACCATTTATATAGTTGCCGTACTTTGCTTTAAATGGAAATTTAACCTTTAAATGAGAGGTATCTAGAGCTGCTGACACTTTCGAGCTTTTTGCTTGTTGTGTGCTCATTTCCCCTCCTTGTTAATTTACTAATTAAACCCAAAATTGACAACTTTGTACAGACTTAACTGATAATTATTTTCAAATACAATTTTTAGTTGATTCAATTTTTAGTTGTTTAAAATTTCATGGGAAACAAAAATTAGGGGGTCGATGACCCCCTTAATTTTAAGATGACTATTTTTCCTCGTCTTTGCTAATCTTTTCTTTAGGTGAAGGATTGCCTTCAAGCTCTTTAGTTATTGCTCTAGCCTTTTCTCTTACGGCTTTTTCGATTTCTTCAGCAACATTAGGATTTTTTTCCAAATATAATTTGGCATTCTCTTTTCCTTGACCAATTTTTTCACCTTTGTATGCATACCAAGCACCTGACTTCTCGATGATGTCTGCTTTAGCGCCTAGGTCGATTAATTCACCATTTTTACTGATACCTTTGCCGTACATCAAATCGAACTCTACAACCTTAAAAGGAGGAGCTACCTTATTTTTGATAACTTTCACTCTAGTCGTGTTTCCAATGATTTGATCTTTGTCTTTTATGGCACCAATTCTTCTAATGTCCATTCTAACAGAAGAATAAAATTTTAATGCATTTCCGCCCGATGTAGTTTCCGGGTTTCCAAACATAACTCCGATTTTCATTCTAATTTGGTTAATGAAAATTACCATCGTGTTTGACTTTGCTACAGAACCAGTAATTTTTCTTAGCGCCTGGCTCATAAGTCTTGATTGCAAGCCTACATGGTGATCTCCCATTTCACCTTCTAATTCTGCTTTCGGTGTTAATGCTGCTACCGAGTCTACTACAAGCACTGAGACAGAACCTGATTTAATTAAGGTGTCAGTTATTTCTAAAGCTTGCTCACCTGTATCAGGTTGAGAAATTAGTAATTCATCAGTTTTAACTCCTAGCTTTTTTGCATAAGCGGGATCCATTGCATGCTCAGCATCAACAAAAGCACATATTCCTCCGGCTTTTTGAGCCTCAGCTACTACCTGTAAAGCTAAGGTTGTTTTACCAGAAGACTCTGGGCCGTAAATTTCTATTATTCTTCCTTTTGGCAATCCTCCGATGCCTAATGCTAAATCTAGGCTTAAAGAACCAGTCGAGATTGCTTCTACGTCTAAAGCTTCTTGTTGGCCAAGTCTCATTACTGAGCCTTTACCGAAGTTTTGATCAATTTGACTAATCGCAGCTTCTAAAGACTTGTTTTTTTCCTTAATTTCTTGGGTTTTTTTACTATCTGGTTTAACAACTTTTAAATTATTTTTTGTCATTTTATATCCTTTTTATTGTTCGAATCGTTAACATAAATGTACACATTTTGTTCTTTTTATCAAGTAAATAAAAATATAAGTTTTTATTGATTATTAGGGTATTTAAATGAATTGAGATCTAGTCCTCCAACTTGCATCAGCAATCTCATTTTAGAAATTATAAAATCTTTTTTTGCTTCAGCATTGGATATTCTAGCCTCTAAAAGCAGGCTTCTAGATTGAATAACCTCAAGAGTGGTTCTTGTATTTCCTGAGTCATATTCTAAAGTTATACCTTCATTGGCAATTTCAGCTGCTCTAAGCTGAGCTTCTGTAGAGGCTAAAACACTTTCAGCAGATTGAAAAAAGGACCAAGCAGTAGCTGTTTGTGTTTTAATTTCATTCTCTTTATCTTCTAGCAAAAGGGCATTTTTCTCTTTTTTATGTTTAAATTTTTTAATTGAAGAAAAATTTTTACCCCCTTTTATAATTGGCCATGAAATAGTTGCTTTTACAGTTTCTTCTTCATCTTCGTCTATTGTAGCGTTTAAATCTGTATTTTCGGTTTTAGAGTAATTAAGTGTTGCAGAAGGGGAAAGTCTTGCCTTTTCAACATTTAACTCTTTTTCTGAAATAGCTAAATTAATCCTAGCTATAGCAAGACTTGGATTATTTAAATTTGACAGTTCAAGAGCTTCTTTTAAACTTAGAGGCATTTTAAATGAAATTTCAAAATTATCGATTAAGTCCCTTGGGGCTTTAATTCTATTAACTCTCTCGAATTCAGCTATAGCTGAAATATACTCAGAATCTGCTTTGATAAAAGACGCTTGAGCGCCAGCCAAAGAAGACTCGGACTGCGCTAAGTCCGTCAAACTGATTTCCCCTTTTTGAAGTCTAGATCTATCAGATTCTACTTGACGCTCAAACAAGTCGACATTTGCTGAATTGAAATCCTTGCTTTGATTTTTAAAAATCAAATCATAATAAGTAGAAACTGAATTTAAAATAGTATCTTGTTCAACTTGTTTATAGTTATTTTTTGCTTTTTCAAACTCTAGTCTCGATTTTTTAAAATTATTGAAACCTTGGAAACCTTGAAAAATTTTTTGGTCGACCGAAATTTTTTTTGTCTCAGTATTTCTGCTGGTATCACCAGATCTCTCGCCAGATTGATTTATTATATTCGTAGTTTCTGTGCTAGATTTAGAGCCAGAAATTGTAAGGCTTGGCAAAAATTCACTTCTTGATATATTTTCATTTTGTTTAATAGCTTTTAAGTTTTCACGTTCCGCATTAATTTTAGGATTATTTTTTAAAGCTGATTCAACAAAAAAAATTACATTATTTTCTGCCAAAAGAATTTTAAAATTTAAAAAAGTTAATATAATTATGAAATATTTTATCATTAATAATTAATTGATTTTATTTTATGGTTTTTATCAAGATTTATGACTGTATCATTTGTTTTGTAATTTTTGGTCATA
>CACGMC010000005.1 GCA_902574035.1 uncultured Pelagibacteraceae bacterium | reverse complement strand
TGTTGAATCTCTTAATGTTGAAAAAGTAATTTTTTTACCAGATCAATATTTAGCTGACTACGTTTCAAAAAATACAAAAGTCAAAATTATATCCTGGAAAGGAACTTGTATAGTTCACGAACAATTTAGCGCAAAAGAAATACAAGATATAAAAAAACAAAATCCCGGCATCAAAGTAATTGCTCACCCGGAATGTCCTCCAGATGTAATTAAAGCTTCCGATTTTACTGGATCAACCTCTGGAATGATAAACTATGTAAAAGACAATCAACCGAAGAAAGTAATGTTGGTAACAGAATGTTCCATGAGTGATAACGTTGAAGCAGATAATCCAAATGTAAATTTCATTAAACCTTGTAATCTTTGTCCATATATGAAGAAAATAGATTTAAAGAAAATACTTGATTGTTTAGAAAATGAAACTAATGAAATTATATTGGATGATAGAACAATCGAGGCTGCAAGAAAATCTGTAATAAGAATGACTGAAATTGGTCGTTAGATCAGTGCAAAAATTAAATCAAAAGTATATCAGTTATGTAGTTAAAAAAGCCCTAGATGAAGATCTTAAACCCATGGGCGATGTTACAACAAAACTTATAAAATTTAATAATAAGAAAATTAAAGCTAAAATAATAGCCAAACAGAATGGAGTAATATCCGGGATAGATTTCTGTAAACAAGCGTTTAAAATAATTGGAAAAGAGACAATTTTTAAATCAAAAATAAAAGACGGAAAGTTTATAAAAAAAAATAAAGTGATAGCTGAAATTTTAGCAAATACAAAAACAATTCTTACGGCTGAAAGAACAGCTTTAAATTTTTTAAACCATGCATCAGGTATTTCTACAGCTACTAACAACTTTGTTAAAAAAGTAGGAAAAAAAACGAAAATTTGTTGCACAAGAAAAACAACTCCAAACTTAAGATTATTAGAAAAGTATGCTGTTAAAAAAGGTGGAGGTTTTAATCATAGATACAATTTAAGTGATGAAGTTTTGATTAAAGACAATCATATAAATGCGTCTAGAAATTTAACAAAACTTGTATCAAGAGCATCCAAATCTACAAAGGTTGTTACGGTTGAAATTGAAAATATAGGTCAATTAAAAAAGATATTAGGATTAAAGTTTAAAAGAATACTTTTTGACAATATGAGTATATCTCAACTAAAAAAATGTTTAAAACTCTGTAACAAAAAATACGAAACTGAATACTCTGGAAATGCTAATTTAGGAAATATTAAAAAAATTTCAAGAACTGGAGTAAATAGGATCTCAGTTGGTGCTATTACTCATAGCGCTAAAACTTTTGACACTAGTTTATTACTTGGATAACTCTGCTTGTGCTGCAGCGAGTCTAGCTACCGGTACTCGAAAAGGAGAGCAAGAAACATAATCTAAACCAGTCTTAGAACAAAATTCAATACTTTTAGGATCGCCACCATGCTCACCGCAAATGCCGAGTTTAATCTTTTTATTTGTTTTTCTTCCTCTAGAAGATGCAATCTCAACAAGTTCACCAACACCACTTTGATCTATGCTCACAAAAGGATCAACATCGAAAATTTTATTGTTTATGTAGTCATTTAAAAACTTACCAGAGTCGTCCCTGCTAATACCAAAAGTAGTTTGGGTTAAATCATTAGTACCAAAACTAAAAAAATCTGCATGCTTAGATATATCTTTTGCTTGTAATGCTGCCCTAGGTAGTTCAATCATTGTTCCTACAATATAATTTAATTTAATTTTGTTTTGTGTCTCAATTTGATGAGCGACTCGGTTTACTAGCGAACGCATAATTCTTAATTCAGATTCTGTTGAAACTAACGGAATCATAATTTCTACAAAAGCAGATTTTATTTTCTCTTTTTTAAGTTCTGTTATTGCTTCGAAAATAGCTCTACACTGCATTTCATAAATCTCAGGGAAAGATATACCTAGTCTACAACCTCTGTGGCCAAGCATCGGATTTTCCTCGTGTAGTTCTGATATTCTATCTCGAATTTCTTTAGATGCTAAATTTAAGGATCTAGCTACTTCGTCAACGTCTTTGTCTGCCCTAGGTAAAAATTCATGTAATGGCGGATCTAATAATCTTACAGTTACAGGTAGGCCTGACATTACTTTAAAGATTTTTTTGAAATCTTCTTTTTGATAAGGCAAAAGTTTTGATAATGCATGGTTTCTGTCTTCATTTGATTTGGAAAGAATCATTTGTCTTACTGATAATATTCTATCTTCATCAAAAAACATGTGTTCAGTTCTACATAGACCTATTCCTTCTGCACCAAAATCTATAGCTGTTTTGCTATCTTGTTCAGTCTCAGCATTAGTTCTTATTTTTAATTTTCTGAAACCATCTGCCCATTTCATTATTGTTGAAAAATATCCAGAAATTTCAGGTTTTACTGTTGGAACTAAGCCTTTCATAACCTTGCCGCTTCCCCCGTCAATTGTTATGATTTCACCTTCTTTTATAATCTCGTTGCCTGCTTTAAATTTTTTGTTCTCATAATCAATCGTTATCTCGCTTGATCCTGAAACACAAGGTCGACCCATTCCCCTTGCGACTACAGCAGCATGACTAGTCATTCCACCTCTCGCAGTTAAAATACCTTTTGCAGCATGCATTCCATGGATATCCTCTGGTGATGTTTCTAATCTAACCAAAATTGTATCTTGCATCATATTATTTAATTTTTCCGCTTCGTCAGCAGTAAAAACAACTTTACCACTCGCTGCACCAGGTGATGCAGGTAAACCAGATGCTATTATCTCTTTTTTAACTTTGTCATCTAAAGTGGGATGTAAAAGTGTATCAATAGTATTTGGATCTATTCTTAGTATTGCTTCTTTTCTAGAAATTAATTTTTCCTTAACCATATCAACTGCAATTTTAATTGCTGCTTTAGCAGTTCTTTTTCCCGATCTTGTTTGAAGCATCCATAGTTTATTGTTTTCAACTGTAAATTCAATGTCTTGCATATCTCTATAATGTTTTTCTAATTTTATAAAAACTTTTTCTAATTCTTTATAAGCATTGGGCATTGCTTCTTGCATTGAAAGTTCTTTTGAACCTGACTCTTTTTTTGATTTTTTTGTAATATATTGTGGTGTTCTTGTGCCAGCAACCACATCCTCACCTTGAGCATTAATTAAATATTCCCCGAAAAATGAATTTTCACCTGTAGACGGGTTTCTTGTGAAAGCTACTCCAGTAGCACAGTCACTACCCATGTTTCCAAAGACCATAGCTTGAACATTTACAGCTGTTCCCCATTCATCGGGTATTCTATTTAGTTTTCTGTAAGTTTTTGCTCTTTGACTTTCCCAAGATCTAAATACTGAGCTAATTGCCTCAATTAATTGTTCATTAACATCTTGAGGAAAATTTTTACCAGTTTTTTCTTTTATTAATTTTTTAAAATTTTCAATTAATCCATCCCAGTCAGAGGCATCAATTTCTGTATCTTGCAGAACACCTTTTGTAAGTTTGAAATTGTCTATCATTTCTTCAAATAGGTGGCCTTCTACTCCCATTACTACATTGCTGAACATTTGAATAAATCTTCTATAACTATCTTTTGCAAAGCGAGGATTATTAGATTTTGTGGCTAGCGCATTTACTGTTTTATCATTTAAACCTAAATTTAAAATAGTATCCATCATCCCTGGCATCGAAATTCTTGCACCAGACCTAACGGAAACTAAAAGTGGATTTTTCAAATCTCCAAATTTTTTTAATGTTTTTTTTTCAATTCTTTTAATCTCAGCCTTAATTTGAGATAAAATTTTAGTAGGTAATTTTTTTTTATTTGAATAAAAAATATCACAGACTTGTGTGGTAATTGTAAAACCTGGAGGCACAGGTAAGCCAAGCTTACCCATTTCAGCTAAATTAGTTCCTTTACCACCTAACAAGTTTTTTTTATTTTTAAGTTTACTAATCTTTTTATCATCAAAACTGAAAATAAATTGTTTCACGATATTCCTTCTAATTTAGAAAAATTAATAAAATTGTTAAAAGTATTACAAAACATTTTTAACAACTCCAGTCTGTTATTTTTAATATCACTATTGTCATCATTTACAATAACATTATCAAAAAATTTATCGGTGAATATCTTAATTTCTGATAGGCTTAAGAGTAATTTTTCATAATCTTTATCTTGCTCATTTACTGTAAAAGATTTTCGAATCTCATTAAGCTTTTCAAATAAATGTTTTTCTTCGTCCTTTCTAAATAAAACAGCATCTGGCCTACCTGATAAATCTTCTTTTGCACTTTCCACTATATTAAATGCTCTTTTGTAAGAACTAATTGCATTTATTCCTGCTTCTTTGTTTATATATTTGTTCATTAAAGTGTTTTTTTTGTAGAGGTCAAAATAATTATCACTAAAATATGAACTTATAGATGCTTCAATAATATCATTTTTTATATTTTTGTCTTTTAAAATATTTTTCATTCTTTCTTTAAGAAAATTTAATATTTCATTTTCAGAATTTTCATTAGTCTTTGTTACTCCTTGTTCCTCAAGTAATTTTATATTGTAACTTATTAAATTTCTGAGTTTTAAGTTTAATTTATTGTCTATAATAGTTCGTAATAAACCAATAGCGGATCTCCTCAATGCAAAAGGATCTTTTGAACTGGTTGGTTTTTCATTAATAAGAAAAAATCCAACTAAAGTATCAATTTTATCTGATATTGCCACAACATAGCTGATTGGTTTTTTAGAAGTCATAGAATTATTTCCTAAAGGTAGATAATGATCACTTACTGCATTTGATACATCCTCCTCAAAACCCTGACTTAAAGCAAAATATTTTCCCATAAGTCCTTGTAGATCAGGATATTCATTTACCAAGTCCGAGCATAAATCTGATTTAGAGATGGATGCTGCAATCTCTGCTTTTTCTTTATTTAAACTAAATTCATCAGCCAATATACCACTCAATTTTCTTAATCTTTGGGTTTTGTCATAAACAGAACCAAGTCCCTCATAAAATTTTATATCTTTAAGTTTTGCAATTTGTTTAATTAAATTTTTTGATTTATCTTTATCCCAAAAGAATTTGGCATCTGCTAATCTTGCCTCAACTACTCTTTTGTTTCCGTCTTTAATAAGATTGTTTGTATCCTTTTTATTTGTGACAACCAAAAAGAAATTAGTGACTTTATCTTTTTTGTCTAAGATAGGAAAATATCTCTGATGATTTTGTAATGTGGAAATAATAATTTCTTTTGGTAATTCTAAATATTTTTTGTCAAAATCAATTAAAAGTACTTGTGGGTCTTCTACAATGTTGGTTACCTCTTTTAAAAGATTAACGTCGTAATGATTCTTAAAATTTTTAACTTTATAAAAACTTTCGAATTTTTTGATTATTTTTTGCTCTCTTTCTTCATGATTAAGTATTATATTATTTTTAAATAACAATTTTTGATAATCCTTAACAGTTGTCACTTTAATAACTTTAGTATCTAGGTCTTTTTCTATTATAGTACAATCACTAGCTCTTAAATGGCCATAGCTAAAAGTAAGTATTTTCTTATTATATACTGCTAAAATAGATCTTAAAGGTCTTCCCCATAATAAGTCTGTATCAGACCATCTCATTGACTTTTTCCACTTGATTGAAGCTATGCTATTTACAACTATTTTTTTTAACACCTCTGAAGTTAGAGTTTCTTTGCTTTTAGTTTTAATGTAATAAAATTTTCCTTTATCGTTCTGCTTTTCCATAAGATCTTTTCGAGATGAATTATGCGCTTTTAAGAAATTATTTATGACATCTTCCATGACACCGACTTTTGGACCTCTTATCTCCTTAGATGGAATTTTTATTTTTTCCGAAAAATCTTTGAGAAATATTGTGAGTCTTGTTGGTGATGAAAAAGCTTGTAAAGATCCAAATTTTAAGTTTTCCTCTATTAAAGAGCTTTTAATTTTTTTTTCTAGATCATTTCTTGCATTGACTTGTAAATTAGGCGGTATCTCTTCACTATAAAGTTCTAATATAAATTCTGACATAATATCACTGACTTTCTAACCATAATTTTCCGGAACCTTTAGATAGTTCTCTTATTCTGTCAATGTAGTTTGCTCTTTCTGCTACTCCTATTACTCCCCTTGCGTCTAGTAAATTGAATATATGACTAGCCTTTAAACATTGGTCATATGCTGGAAGAGGAAGTTTTTTATTCAAAAGAGATTTACATTCTTTTTCGGCATGCTCAAAATTTGAAAGTAAAATTTTAGTATCTGCATATTCAAAATTATATGCTGAATATTCTTTTTCTGATTGATGAAAAATATCTTTATATTTTACTCCCTCACTATTCCATTTAATGTCAAAGACATTTTTCTTCCCTTGCACAAACATACATAGTCTTTCTAAACCATATGTAAGTTCAACCGGAACAGGTTTGCAGTCTATACCAGTCATTTGCTGAAAATAAGTAAATTGAGTTATCTCCATACCATCACACCAAACCTCCCAACCTAATCCAGCAGCTCCTAGAGTAGGGCTTTCCCAATCATCTTCCACAAATCTTATGTCATGTTTTTTTACATCTATTCCAATAGCCGCTAGACTTTTTAAATAAATATTTTTAATATTTTTTGGTGAAGGTTTTATGATTACTTGAAATTGGTAATAATGTTGTAATCTATTTGGATTTTCTCCATATCTTCCATCTGTAGGTCGTCTTGATGGTTGCACATAAGCCGCTTTCCATGGATTAGGACCTAAAGATCTTAGTGTGGTTGCGGGATGAAAGGTTCCTGCGCCTACTTCTAAATCATAGGGTTGAAGCAACACACATCCATATTTTACCCAGAACTTTTGCAGACTCATTACTATTTCTTGAAATGTCTGACCTTTAGAATTATCGTTTTTTTTCTTTTTTAGCATTTATAAGCCAAATCTTTGCCATAAACTCTTTTCTTCGAGGTTGTCTAGAATACTTTCAATTTGATTATCAATCGATGAAGATAATTTTTTTGCTAAAAATCCCTTTTGTTTTTCAAATTTTTTAATAATTACTTTATCTCCAAATTTTTCTCTTAATACTTGATCTGCATTTCCTATCCCATCAACTAATCCAAGTTTATGTGCCACCGATCCTGCCCAAAATTCACCAGTAAATATATTATTTTTTTCTGGGTCTTTAATTTTATCTCCCCTACTTTGCTTTACGATTTTTATGAAGTCTGAATGCAAGTCTAATTGTATTTTTTTCAATCTTTCAACATCCTCTTGCTTCTCTTCTACAAAAGGATCTAGAGTGCTTTTATTTTTACCTGCTGTATAAATTCTTCTTTCAACTCCAATCTTTTTAATTAGATCTTTGAAACCAAATGACGCCGATATCACACCAATAGATCCAATTATAGAACTTGAATTTGCGTAGATTTCGTCTCCAGCGCATGCAATAAAATAACCACCCGATGCAGCTACATCCTCAGCAAATATAATAACTTTAGTCTTGTTTTTTTTTGCTAATTGTCTGATATAGCTATAAATCAAATGTGATTGAACTGGTGATCCTCCTGGAGAATTAATTGAGATCGCAACAGTTTTTGCCTTTTTGTAAGAAAATGCTTTCTTAAGAATTTCCTGCTGATTAGCTAAATCTATACCTTGTTTAAATCTTCCAACAGACCCTATCACTCCAGTCATCCTGACATGAGGTATAATTATTTTTTTTTTAAATAATGAAAACATAAATGAGTATTAATATTTTACTTATATCAATACTATAAAAAATTTTAATCAATTATTACGCTACTCCTAGTTGAATTGAAGGTGCGGCAACAGGTTTTAAATAAGAATATAATATTTCGGTTAGGTTGTGTAAAAACTAACTATGGGGTCAGTAATTCCGCTTAAAAATTCTGCTAATTCTGCTTACCTAGATTTAAGAAATCTAGTAGCTAACAAACTAGATAAGGTTGAGAAATTAATTAATCTTAAACTTGAGAGTAAGGTTGATCTTATTCAGAAAATGACAAAACATCATTTAAACTCAGGTGGCAAAAGACTAAGGGCTCTTTTAACTTTAGGCTCAGCTAAATTGGCTGGTTATGATTTGGGGGACAGAGATATTAATCTAGCTAGTTGTGTTGAATTAATTCATTCTGCAACTTTATTACACGACGACGTAATTGATGAGAGCGATTTAAGAAGAGGAAATAAAACTACAAACAATATTTGGGGTAATCAATCTTCAATTTTAACTGGAGATTATCTATTAAGCAGATGTTTTGAAATTATGGTAGACGATGGAGATTTAGAAATATTAAAATTATTATCTTCTACTTCTTCCAAAATTGCACAGGGAGAGGTTTTGCAATTACAACATAAAGGTGAAGCAGATCTTTTGGAAGAGACATATACAAAAATTATCAATTTAAAAACAGCTGCTTTATTTTCTGCAGCAACTAAAACAGGTGCTTGTTTAGGTAAACTTGACATTAAAGAAAAGGAGGCTTTAGCTTCTTATGGAAAAAATCTTGGTCTAGCTTTTCAAATTGCTGACGATGCTTTGGATTACTTCGCTAAGGAAATTTTATTCGGAAAAGAAGTTGGAAAAGATTTTTACGAGGGCAAAACAACCTTACCATTAATAATTATTTTTCAAAGAGCAAATGATGAGGAAAGAGATTTTTTAAAAGAAATATTTAAGAAAGAAAAAAGAACTGAAGATGATTTTAGCGAAGTATTATCACTTATTAATAAATATAAAGCAGTAGAAGAAAGTTTAAAAAGAGCTGAATACTTTGTAAACGTTTCAAGAGACGCTTTAGCTATTTTTCCAAATAGTAGAGAAAAAAATATTTTACAAAACTTATCAAGTTTTAGTTTAAATAGATCGTTCTAAGGATATAAAAGTTCTTTTTTCCAACTTCCGTTTTCTTTTTTATAATTTAATCTCTCATGTATTCGGCCATCTCCATCTAACCAAAATTCAATTTGAGATGGCATTAATCTCCATCCAGACCAATGCGAAGGTCTTGGCACGTTGTTAGATGGATATTTTTTTTCATAAGTTTTTATTTTTTTTATGAAATCATCCCGCTTATCTAAAATTTCAGATTGAGAGGAAGCCCATGCACCAATTTTATTTTTATATGGTCTTGAGTTATAATAATCATCCGCCTCTTTATCTGTAACTTTTTCAACTTCTCCGACTACTCTTACTTGTCTTCTAATACTTTTCCAATGAAAACACATAGATGATTTTTTGTTAATCTTTAAATCGCTTCCTTTTTTACTATTTAAATTTGTATAAAAGACAAATCCTTTATCACTCAACCCTTTAAGCAAGACCATTCTTACACTTGGTTGATTGTCGTCATCCACTGTGGCAACCGCTACAGCATTAGGGTCATTAATTTCAGTCTCCTTGGCTTTAGCGAACCATTTTTTGAATAATTCTATTGGATTTTTGGCTTCTTCAAAGCATTTATCCAAACCTAGAGAGTTTTTGCCATTATTTTGATTCATAATTTATTTAAAATAATTTATACATTAAATAACTATGTCTTTTAATACTTTTGGAAAAATTTTTAGGTTCACAACTTGGGGGGAGTCGCACGGGCCAGCTATTGGCTGTATAGTTGATGGTTGTCCGCCAAATATTCCTATTTCTGAGAAAGAAATTCAAAAAGATATGGATAAGAGAAGGCCTGGGCAGTCTAAATTTACTACGCAAAGGAAAGAAAGTGATAAAGTTTCCATTTTATCAGGAGTCTTCCAAGGTAAAACTACTGGAACTCCTATTTCAATGATTATTTATAACGAGGACAAACGATCTAGAGATTATGAGTCAATTAAGGATAAATTTAGGCCGGGACATGCTGACTTAACGTATTTTAAAAAGTACGGTATAAGGGATTATAGGGGCGGTGGTCGTCAATCTGCTAGAGAAACTGCAAGCAGAGTCGCTGCTGGAGCTATAGCTAAAATTGTTCTTAAAAAAATAATAGGAAAAAAAATTAGTATTGTTGGAGCAGTAACACAATTAGGAATAATGGGATGTGACGCCTCTAAATGGAATGACAGTGAAATAAGAAAAAATCCATTCTTTTGTCCAGATAAATCATCAGTAAATTTATGGGAGAAATATTTATTAGAAATTAGAAAGTCTGGATCCTCTTGCGGGGCTGTAATTGAACTTAGGGCAAGAGGTATTCCTGTTGGATTAGGAGCTCCGATATATTCAAAACTAGATGCAGATATAGCGTCTGCGCTTATGAGTATTAACGCTGTTAAAGGAGTAAATATTGGCGCTGGTATGGGTTCTGCTTTTTTAACTGGAGAAGAAAATTCTGATGAAATACGAGGCGGTGCTGGTAAGATTAAATTTAAAAGTAATAGAGCTGGTGGAATTTTAGGTGGTATTTCATCTGGACAAGATATTATAGCTTCATTTGCTGTTAAGCCTACGTCGTCTATTTTAAACAGTAGAGAGACAATAAATAAAAAAGGGCGGAATACAAAAATTTCTGTAAAAGGTAGACACGATCCATGTGTTGGAATAAGAGCTGTACCTATTGGAGAAGCAATGTTGGCTTGTGTGATACTAGATCATTATATGATGAACAAAGCTCAGTGCAGTTAATTAGAAATTTTATTTGTATTTTTTGCAAATATAATATTAGATTTTAAAGCCTGCTCAATTTTTTCAGCAATGGAACTCGAGTTCATCCCAGCTTTTTCATACATTTTTTCTGGAGAGTCTTGATCGATAAATATGTCAGGTAAAAACATTGATCTAAATTTTAATCCCTTATCAAAGACACCTCTATCAGAGAGAAGTTTCATTACATGAGAGCCAAAACCACCAATTGAACCTTCCTCTATTGTTAAAATCAATTCATGGTTTTTAGCTACCTCAAGAATTAATTTTTCATCTAGTGGCTTAGCAAATCTAGCATCTACTATTGATATTTTTATACCTTTTTTTTCTAAAAGGTCTTTAGCTTTTTTACACTCATCCAATCTAGCTCCAAAATTTAATATAGCAGCCTGTTTTCCCTCACATATTACTCTTCCTTTGCCTATTTCTAAAACATTATCAAGACCTGGAAGTTCAATACCAACACCATTTCCTCTTGGGTATCTAAATGCAGATGGTCTATCATTAATATTTACTGAAGTGTTTATCATTTTAACAAGTTCAGACTCATCACTTGCAGCCATCACAATAAAATTTGGTAAAGTAGCTAGATAAGTGATATCGAAAGAACCGGCATGTGTAGGTCCATCTGCTCCAACTAATCCTGCTCTATCAATAGCAAATCTTACTGGAAGGGATTGTAAAGCAACATCATGAACAACTTGATCGTAAGCTCTTTGTAAAAATGTTGAATAAATAGCTGCATATGGTTTATATCCTTCGGTAGCTAGTCCTGCTGCAAAAGTTACAGCATGCTGCTCGGCTATTCCCACATCGAACATCCTATCAGGAAATCTTTTTTCAAATAAGTTTAAACCAGTTCCAGAGGGCATAGCTCCGGTAATACCAATAATTTTAGTATCTTTTTCAGCATGTTTAATTAATGTTTCTGAAAACACTTTTGTATATGAAGGTACATTAGATTTTGATTTACTCTGTTGACCTGTTGAAATATTAAATTTTGAAACCCCATGATATTTGTCTCCAGACTCCTCCGCTGGTTTGTAACCTTTTCCCTTTTGAGTAATAACATGAATTAAAATTGGTCCTTGATGTTTTGATTTTTTAACATTTTCAAGAATTTGAACTAAATAGTCGACATCATGACCGTCTATAGGTCCTATATAATAAAAACCTAATTCACTAAATAAAGTTCCCCCAGTTACAATTCCTCTTAAAATGTCCTCTGCTTTTCCGGCCTTTTGACTAAATCTTTTAGAGAATGCTGAAGTAATAAGTTTAATTGTTTCTCTTAAACTAAAATATATTTTACCTGACAAAAGTTTTGCTAGATACTTACTCATTGCACCAACTGGTTTAGCTATTGACATTTTATTATCGTTTAAAACAACTATTAATTTAGATTTTAATGCGCCTGCATTATTCATCGCCTCATAAGCCATTCCAGCGCTCATTGCACCGTCTCCTATAACAGCTATTACATTGTTGTTATCATTTGAAAGTTTTTTTGCGACTGAAATCCCTAAAGTTGATGAAATAGAAGTTGAACTATGAGCTGCACCAAATGGATCGTACTCGCTTTCCTCTCTTTTGGTAAAACCTGATAATCCCCCACCTTTTCTTAAGGTTCTTATTTCTTTTTTTCTTCCTGTGATAATTTTATGAGGATAACACTGATGACTTACATCCCATACTAATTTGTCTTTTGGAGTATTAAAAACATAGTGTAACGCCACTGTTAATTCCACAACACCTAATCCTGCACCTAAATGACCTCCTGTTTCGGAAACAACATCAATTAACTCGGTTCTAAGTTCTTCTGAAATTTGTTTTAAATTTTTTTTTTCGAATTTTCTTAAATCTGAAGGATAATTAATTTTGTCAAGTAATTTGGTCATTAGTATTTTCTTTCTAAAATAAAATTAATAATATCTTTTAAATCGTTAGCTTTATTTCCATGTTTTTCAAGATTTCTCAATATTTTTTTTCTTAAATTAATAGCATATTCATAAGCATAATCGTATCCTACTAAATTAATAATAGTTGATTTTCCCTTTTTTTTATCTTTATTAACTGTTTTTCCAGTATATTTTGACTTCCCTTTAACATCTAAAAAATCGTCTGCTAATTGAAATAATAAGCCAATGTCTTCTCCTAATTTAATCAATTTAATATTTTCTTTATTATTTTTCCCAGCTACCTGCCCAGCAGCAAAACAGCAAAAGCTAAATAGTTTTCCTGTTTTTTTCCGTTGCATATTTATAATTTCTTTAAATCTTTTTCTTTTATTTTCAAATTTTAAATCAAGCTCCTGACCACCAGCTATCCCGGTATGGCCAGAACATTCGGCTAATTTTTTTATGAGTAAAACTTTATGATAATCTTTAATTTTAAATTTTTTGTCAGAAATCATTTCAAATGCTAAAGTTAATAAAGAATTGCCAGCTAGCACTGCAGTTGACTCGCCATATTTAATATGAGCAGTAGCTTTTCCTCTTCTAAGTTTGTCGTTATCCATACATGGTAAATCATCATGAATTAAAGAGTAAGAATGAATGCATTCAACCGCTCCACAAATATTTAATAATTTATTTTGGCTGAGATTAAATAATTTCCCTGCAGCTAAAATTACGCTTGATCTTATTTTTTTACCTCCAGATAATACGCCGTAATTCATTGGAATAATTAATAAACTTCTTTTTTGATTATTAAGGTAATTTTTTAAAAAAAAGTCTATTTTTTTTGCATTAGATTTTAGCTTATTTTTTAACATTTTTTTTGTCGTGAGTGTTAATCTCTTTTAGTTTTCTCTTAAATAATTCATTCATATGTTTGTTTAATTTTAAAAGCTTATCGTACTCATGACTATGACTTTCAAGATTTGTATCGCTTTTTTCAATTTTTTCTAAAATTTTATTGATTTCTTCTTTAGTCTCTTTTATTGATTTACTCTTAATGTCTGCTGAATTATTTTTAATAGTCATTTTTTATATATTAAATAAATTATGAGGAATATCTATCCAAATATAATCAAATTTAATTCAAATAATTTAATAAAAATTATTAAAATTCTCAAAAAAGATGGCATAATAGGTTTGCCCACAGAAACAGTATATGGTCTTGGAGGTAACGCTTACTCTAGTAGTGCAATAAAAAAAATCTACAAGGTTAAAAAAAGAATTAAAAATAATCCACTTATTATTCATTATTATAGCTTTAATGATGCAAAAAAAGATGTCATTTTGGATCGTAATTTTTACAAGATTTATAAAAAATTTAGCCCAGGACCAATTACTTATATTGTTAAGAAAAAAAGGAACTCTAAAATTAATTCTCTTGCCTGTTCAAATCTAAAAACTGTGGGAATTAGATTTCCGAAGAATATAATAATCAGAAAATTACTTAAAAAAATAAATTTTCCTTTGGCAATGCCAAGTGCAAATAAGTCATCAAGTGTAAGCTCAGTTAAAGCAGAAGACGTATTTGAAGAATTTCAGAATAAAGTTAAAGTAGTTGATGGCGGTATTTCAAAAATAGGAATAGAGTCCACTGTTTTAAATTTGGTTGGTAGTATATGTATTTTAAGGCCTGGAAAAATAACTCCCAAACAAATTGAGAGCATTTTAAAAATAAAGATTAAAATTCCATCCAGGCAAAATACCATTAGATCACCAGGTTCTTTAAAAAAACATTACTCGCCTGGTATACCTATCTATATAAATAAAAAAAGATGTCCAAAAAAGCATGCGTTTTTAACTTTTGGTAAAAAATACCCTGTGACAAGAAATTGTTTTAACTTGAGTAAAAAATCTAATCTAAATGAGGCTGCAAAAAACTTATATAAATTTTTTAGAAGTATAAAGAATAAAGGATATAAAAAAATTTATGTTGCTAAAATTCCAAATGAGGGAATAGGAATAGCTTTAAATGATAGGCTAAAAAGAGCTTCAAGTTAATGAAATTAGAAGTTAAAAATTTAGAAAAAAAGTTTAAAAATTTTACCGCGGTAAATAACGTTAGCTTTTGTATTAATGAAGGAGAAACTTTAGGTGTGCTAGGACCAAACGGTTGTGGAAAAACCACTACAATTGGTATGCTTCTAGGTTTAATTAAACCATCTAACGGAAAAATTCTAATTGATGAAGAAAATTTTGAAAATTTAAATAGGGAAAAAGTTTTAAGCAAATTTAACTTTGCATCTCCCTACGTAGAGTTACCAAAAAAATTGACTGTTAAAGAAAATTTAGAAATATATGGTAGATTATACGGTGTAAAGGAATTATCAAAAAGAATACAAGAAATATCTAAAGACTTAAATTTAGAGTCATTTTTAAATAAGAAAACTGGAGAATTGTCTTCTGGACAAAAAAATAGAGTATCGCTGGCGAAATCACTTATCAACTATCCTAAAATTTTATTCTTAGATGAGCCAACTGCTAGTCTTGATCCTGACATTGGGGATTTTGTGAGAAAATATATTGAAGAATATAAATCAAAGAATAAAATTTCAATATTGCTAGCATCTCATAATATGAGGGAAGTAGAAAGACTTTGCGATCAAGTTATAATGATGAAAGAAGGTAAGATAGTCGACAGTGGAACATGTAAATCTTTAATTGATAAACATGGTAGAAATAATCTAGAAGACACATTTCTAAAATTAGCGAGGAACAAAAATGAATTGGAATAAAGTTTACGGCCTTAGTTTAAGGCATTTTTATTTGATCAAAAGCTCCTTTCCAAGGATTTTAGACTTAATTTATTGGCCAAGTATTCAAATTTTTTTGTGGGGATTTATATCAAAATTTTTTACCTTGAGCTCGTCATATTACAACAATACGGTTGGGGTTATTTTATCTGCTGCTATTCTTTATGACTTTCTTTTCCGATCAAGCATAAGTTACAATATGATGTTTTTAGAAGAAATCTGGAGCAGAAATTTTACAAATTTATTTATTTCTCCAATTAAAATTAAAGAGATTATTGCTGCGTTAACATTAACAGCAATGGTAAGAACTTTAATAGGTATGGTGCCCGCTGCATTACTCGCCATCCCTTTATTTGGGGTTTCCATTTTTAAAATTGGTTTACCGTTAATATCTTTGTTATTAAGCCTTTATGTTTTTGGAATAACTTTAGGTTTATTAGTCACTTCTGGATTAATTAGATTTGGTCCTTCTTTTGAGAATATAGCTTGGGCGAGTCTATTTTTTTTAGCTCCATTGGGATGTATATATTACCCTATAGAAATATTGCCCGAGTGGTTGCAGATTGTCGCAAAAATACTGCCTTTAGTTCATATTTTTGAAGAAATGAGAAACATTTTAATTAATGATATTATAAGTTATACTCAAATATTTTTAGCAATAGCCATTTCTATTTTTTACTTCGTGCTAGGGGTCATTGTTTTTTACTTCTCATATGCAGGGGCAAAAATTAGGGGAACATTAATTAACGTTGGGGAATAAATGCATAATAAAATTAATGAAATTAAAAAAAATGAAAGTTCTCCTAGAGTAATAAAAAATCTATTCGACAAAGACCAAATTAGTAAATTTTTAAATCTTTATGAACAGTTGCCAACTACTGTTCATAATAAAAAACAAAACGTTATAAAAAAAAGATGGTTAAAAGAATATGGAAAAGAGCTAGAAGAATTATTTTATAGTAAATTAAAAAATGAAATTGGCGAATTTAAATATGATAATTTGAAAACGGATAATGGAGAAGAAATTTACGGACTTTTTCAGGAGAGTTACAACCCTATAGGACTTCATATAGATGGTGGATTTAATTTTGAAGATTTGATTTATAAACAAAGTTTAATACCCCTTACACCAGTTGGAAGCACCGTAATATTTAAGAATAGATATTATGGAAAATCTACAAATTTTACTATTGATAAAAACGAGTTGGAAATAACTAAACTTAATTACGGACAAAATTTAAGATCTAATAAACATATCGGAATGTTCGGAAGTAAACCTTTTAATACTAAAGATCACGAGAATTATTTAAAACATGAAAATATAGATAATCTTATCGGACTTGAAATTGAACTTGTTTACGAGTGGGAATTAGGTTCAATGCTAATTTTTGATAGGACTAATTTACATTGCTCTTCCTCTAAAATTGAGGGTAAAAAAATTGGTTTAACTACTTTTACAAAAAAATAAATTATGGCAATATATGATTGCTTTCAATACTTTAATGAGGAACATATAGCTGATTTAAGATTTAATATTTTAAATGAGTATGTAGATTATTTTATAATAGTTGAGTCGACAGTTAATCATCAAGGTAAAGAGAAAAAGTTGCAATTTGATATTAATAAATATCAAAAATTTAAGAAAAAAATTAAATATATTATTGTTGATGATACTCCAGAAAATATAAAGAAATCTCACCAGGGCGGGGAATCGTTAGTTGAACAGCATCAAAGAAACTCTCTAATGAGAGGTCTCGAGAAAGCAAATGATGAAGATATAGTAATTCTTTCAGATGTTGACGAAATTCCGGATTTAAAAAAGTTAAATTTATTTAACAAAAAAAATTATGCAGTTTTTTCCCAAAAAATGTTCATGTACAAAATAAATATTTTAAATCTAGATGAAAATAATTGGCATGGTTCAAAAATTTGTTTAAAGAAAAATTTAAAATCACCGCAATGGCTTAGAAATTTAAAATTTAAAAGATATCCATTTTGGAGAATTGATAAACTAAGAAATATACAAATTATTCAAGATGGAGGTTGGCACTTTGCATATCTACAAAGTGCAGAAAATATTTCAAAAAAAATAAAATCTTTTGCTCATGGGGAATTTAATAAGGAGCACTTAGCCGATGAAAAAAATATTAAAGAAAAAATAGAAAAAGGTGAAGATGTATTTGAGCGTGGTTATAAACTTAAAAAAATTGGTATAGATGATACTTTTCCAGACTATATTCAACATAATCAGGATTTATTAAAAAATTGGATTGCTTGAAATTATGCGCCCGGAAGGATTTGAACCCTCAACCTTCTGATCCGAAGTCAGACGCTCTATCCAGTTGAGCTACGAACGCACAAGTAGTAATTTAAAACAAATGAAAAATAAAACAATTAAAATTTTATCTTCCCCGTCAGATATAGGGAAAAGAATAGATATTTTCTTATCTGAAAAATTAAAAGAAGTAACAAGGTCAAATATTAAAAAATTAATTAATTTAAAAAAAGTGACTGTAAACAGCGTTATAGTTGAAGCTCAGTCTAAAAAAATTAAAAAGCAAGATGTAATAAAAATTAATTATCAAGAGGAAAAAATTAATAAAATTCTTCCTTCTAATAAACCAATTGATATTATTTTTGAGGATAAGGACTTAATAATTGTTAATAAACCTCAAGGAATGGTGGTGCATCCAGGTGCTGGAAATAAAAAAGATACTTTAGTAAATATTTTAGTAGGTACCTATAAAAAAAAATTATCTAATTTAGGTGGTTCATCTCGTCCTGGAATAGTTCATAGAATTGATAAAGACACAAGTGGATTGTTGGTAGTAGCAAAAAATAATTTAACCCACTCAGGTTTGGGAAAGCAGTTTAGTGATCATACAATCAAAAGAAAGTATATTGCGCTGATTTGGGGAGTTTTAAGACCTTTAAAAGGAACTATCAAAACATTTATAAGAAGAAGCCAAAAAAATAGACAATTAATGGCTGCTGATGAATTTAAAGGAAAAAAAGCAATTACTAAATATTCCATACTAAAAGTTTTTAATAAAAAAAATATTCCTAAAATAAGTCTCATAGAGTTCGAATTAGAAACTGGCAGAACTCATCAAATAAGAGTTCACATGATCTACAAAGGTACAAGTATACTTGGGGATCAAAAATATAGAAAAAAAAATATTAAATTTAGAAAAATAGACAAAATTTTTGAGAGGATTTTAAACTCTTTTAATGGCCAAGTTTTGCATGCCGCCACATTAGGATTTTCTCATCCAAGAAATTTGGAAAAGGTTGAATTTAATACAAAATTACCCTTGAAATTTAAAAAATTAGTTGATTACCTTGAAAATCTAAAGGATTAAAATTATATATAAAAAATTAAATATGCAAAAAAACAAAAAAATAACTAACTTACCTTCACCTACCTCTGGAGGGTTGTCTTTATATTTGTCTCAAATTAAAAAATTTCCAATGCTGGATGCAGAGGAAGAATACATGTTAGCAAAAAATTGGAAGGATAGAGGAAATTTAAAAGCTGCGCATAAATTGGTAACCAGTCACTTACGGCTAGTTGCAAAAATTGCTATGGGGTATAGGGGTTATGGCTTACCGGTGAGTGAGTTAATATCAGAAGGAAACATAGGTTTAATGCAAGCGGTGAAAAAATTTGACCCAGACAAAGGATTTAGATTAGCTACTTATGCAATGTGGTGGATTAAAGCTGCAATTCAAGAGTATGTTTTAAGATCTTGGAGTCTTGTAAAAATGGGGACTACAACCGCGCAAAAAAAACTTTTTTTTAATCTTAAAAAAATAAAAAATCAAATTGCACCGGAACAAGAAGGGGATTTGAAAGATAACCAAGTAAAAGAAATTTCTGAGAGGTTAGATGTGGACTCTGAGGAAGTTATTAATATGAACCGAAGAATGATGGGTCAAGAAAAATCTCTAAATACTCCTATCAAAGCTGGGGAAACCGATGAGTGGCAAGATTGGCTAGTAGATGAAAACTTAGATCAAGAACTTTTATTATCTCAGCAACAAGAATTTCAGGATAGAAAAGAATTATTGAATAATGCAATAAATATTCTTGATGACAGAGAGTCAGATATTCTTAAAGCTAGAAGACTTAGCGAAAACCCCAAAACTTTGGAAGAACTAAGTATAAAATTTAAAATTAGTAGAGAGAGAGTAAGGCAGATTGAGACTAAAGCTTTTGAAAAATTACAAAAATCCATGATTAACGCAAGTAAATCAAAAAACTTACTTCCTAAAAATTAATTTAAACTGAGAAAGGATTTTCTATTAAAATAGTGTCTTTTCGCTCCGGACTTGTTGAAATACTTGCGACTTTAGTTTCTATAAATCCCTCTAAAGCCCTGATGTAATCTTGAGCATTTTTAGGCAAGTCTTTAAAATTTTTGGTTCCTTTAGTAGAAGTTTTCCAACCTTTGAAATTTTTATAAATAGGTTTTACCTTTAATTGATCTTCAACTGCTGCCGGTAAATAATCTATTTTTTTTCCTTTAAGCTCATAGCCGACACACATTTTTATTTCATCTAACTCATCTAAAACATCTAATTTTGTTAAGGCAATACCATTTATTCCAGAAATTTTTATTGTCTGCCGTACTAAAACTCCATCAAACCAACCACATCTCCTTTTTCTGCTTGTTACAGTTCCAAATTCTTTACCTCTACTCCCTAGAGTCTCACCAATTGTATCTTTTAGTTCTGTTGGGAAAGGTCCTTCTCCTACTCGAGTTGTGTAGGCTTTTGTAATACCCAAAACATAGTTTATAGTGTTTACTCCACATCCTGTTCCTGTAGCTGCTGATGATGCAACGGTGTTGGAAGATGTAACGAACGGATATGTTCCATGATCAACATCTAGTAGAATTCCTTGTGCACCTTCGAATAATATCTTTTTTCTTTTAGATTTTAATTCATCAAGCTTTTTCCAAACTGGTTGAGAAAATTTTAATATTTTAGGAGCTATTTTTAATAAATCTTTTTTTAATTGATCTTTTTCAAAAATCTTTTTTCCTAGACCTTTTCTAATTGCATTATGATGAATGAGAACTGTTTCAAGTCTGTCATCAAGATTATTCTCTGAAATTAAATCCATTACCCTAATAGATCTCCTTCCTATTTTATCTTCATATGCTGGACCAATACCTCTTCTTGTGGTACCTATTTTTGCTTTCCCAGCAGAGTCCTCTCTAATTTCATCCATTTCTTTATGAAAAGGAAGAATTAAGTTTGCTGCTTCAGATATAATTAAATTGTTTTCATCTACATTAACTCCTTTTCCTTTAATTTCATGAATTTCATCCAATAAAGCCCAAGGGTCGATAACAACTCCATTTCCAATAATAGAAATTTTATTTTTTCTTACTATACCTGATGGCAACAATCTAAGTTTATAAGTTGTACCTTCTATTACTAAAGTATGACCTGCGTTGTGGCCTCCTTGAAATCGAACCACCACATCCGCTTCACTAGAAAGCCAATCTACAATTTTTCCCTTACCTTCATCACCCCATTGCGAACCTACAACAACAACATTTTTCATTATTTAAATTTCCTGTCTATTTTAATAGAGCTTAAATGATTAATTGGTCCATGACCTTTTCCATAGTTAAGATTAGATCTAATTGATTGATTAACATATTTAATTGCTAGCTCACAGGATTTATTTAGATCTTTTCCACATGCAATAAAAGTTGTTATCGCACTTGATAAAGTACATCCAGTTCCATGAGTATTTTTAGTTCTTATTCTTTTATTTGTAAAAATTTTAAGTTTTTTTTTATTCAAAAAAACATCATGCATAATCTTTGTTTTACCGTGACCGCCTTTTAATAAGATATTTTTTATACCAAATTTTAACAAAATGTTTGAAGCTTTGATCATATCATTTAGGTTTTTAATTTTAATATTTGTTAAAACCTCAGCCTCAGGAATATTTGGAGTGATTAAATAAACTTTTTTAATTAATTTGTCTTTTAATACTTTGATAGCTTTATCATTTATTAATTTATGACCTCCTTTAGCTACCATAACCGGATCTAAAATTATTTTTTTTGTTTTAAGTTTTTTTAAGGACCTGCTTACTGATAAAATCACTTCTTTTGAATGAAGCATGCCTATTTTTACTGCGTCAGGATTTATATCTTTTGAAGTAAATAAAATTTGCTTCTCTATTTCTTGTGGGGTTACTCCAAAAACTGATTTAACTCCAGTTGTATTTTGGGATGTAACTGCAGTTATAGCTGTCATTGCGTAACCGCCTAACGCTGTGACAGTTTTTATATCTGCTTGAATTCCAGCTCCACCTGAGGAGTCTGAACCTGCAATTATTAAAATTTTAGATTTAGGTTTCAATTATTTTATTGAATTTTTAATTATTTTTATACATTTCAAAATCAAGTTTTTATCATATGACTCGGCCATTATCCTAATCTTTGGTTCAGTGCCAGATTTTCTAACTAAAATTCTCCCCTTTTGTCCCATAAGTTTATTAGCTTTTTTTATAGCAGTTTTACAGTTTAAACTATTAATTATGTTCTTGTTTTTAACAATAACGTTTTCCAATATTTGAGGTAATGGTTTAAAAACATTAAGCAAGCTGCTTGCCTTTCTTCCTTTTCTAAGAGAAAATAAAACTTCCAAAGCAACTAACAATCCATCACCCGTGGTAGCAAATTTTCCTAAAATTATATGACCAGATTGCTCTCCACCCAAATTAAAATTTAATTTTTTCATTTTTTCTTTAACATATCTATCTCCTACTTTGGATCTTGAGAATTTTATGTTTTTATCAGTTAAAAACTTTTCTAATCCATAATTAGACATCAAAGTTCCAACAACTCCTCCTTTTAAAATTCGTTTTGACTTCCATCTTTTAGCTAACATTGCTATAATTTGATCTCCATCCACTATTTTTCCTTTTTCGTCACACATAATAATTCTGTCCGCATCACCATCAAATGAGATACCAACATTAGCTTTATATTTTTTAACGGCTGTTTTGATTTTTGATGGACACGTAGATCCACATTTTTCATTAATGTTTAAACCATTTGGTTTTATTCCAATTGAAATAACATTGGCCCCCAATTCTTTCAATAATTTTGGAGCAGCTTTATAGCAAGCTCCATTGGCACAATCTAAAACTATTTTAGTCCCCTTTAGGTGAAAGGATTTTGGAAAATTATTTTTAAGTATTTTAATATACTTATCGTTTCCGTCTTCCAATCTTTTTACTCTTCCTAATAATTTAGGATTTGTAAGTTGTTTTGTATTTTTTGCATCAATCAATTTTTCTATTTTTTTTTCTATTTTGTCAGACAATTTCATTCCATCTGGACCAAATAATTTTAAACCATTATCATAATAAGGATTGTGAGAAGCCGTGATCATGATACCCATATTTGCTTTCATGGATTTGGTTAGCATAGCAAGTCCGTTAGTTGGTAAAGGACCTAAAGTGAATACATTCATGCCGCCAGAGACCAATCCAGATACTAAAGCTGGTTCTAAAGTGTATCCTGATAGTCTTGTGTCTTTGGCGATAATTGCAATTTGTTTTGTTTTGTTTTGATTTTTAAAATACGTACCTGATGCCAATCCAAATTTGAAAAATTTCTCACCAGTTATGTTACCTTTATTAACAGTTCCTCTTATTCCATCAGTGCCAAAATATTTATTTTTCATTAATTAGACAAAATTTTTTTAAAAACTAAAATTCCTTGCTTAACCTCTCTAACGTTGTGTACTCTAAATACTTGCACACCCTGGGAAAGTAAAAAAAGAACTGAAGCTATTGTTCCTCCAGTTCTATCATTGCTATCATATTTTCCAGCTATTTGATTAATAAATCTCTTTCTTGAGGTCCCAACCAAAATAGGAAATCCAAGACTATGAAACAAAGATATTTTAGAAATTAAAGTCAAATTATGTTTCAAATTTTTACCAAAACCAATACCAGGATCTAAAACAATTTTTTTATTGTCAAAGTTCTTTTTGATTTTCTTTTCAAAAAAATCATAAATATCCAAAAGTACGTTTTTGTAATATGGATTTTTTTGCATTGTATTTGGTGTTCCTTGCATGTGGTGGAGTACTTTTGCGATGTTATACTTCTTTAATTTTTCTATAGCGTTGTTATCATAATTAAAACCAGAAACGTCATTAATTAAATCAACACCATATTTAATACTTTTTGTCATTAAATCAGATTTTCTTGTATCAATAGACAGACAAATCTTTTTGTGTCTTTTTTTGAATTTTTTAAATACAAATTTAACACGTCTCCATTCAATTTCTGGATTGATAGTTTTGGAACCTGGTCTCGTAGACTCTCCACCTACATCAATTATATTTGCCCCATATTGTATCATTTCAGTAATACGTTTTAAGGATTTATTATTTTTATTATATTTGCCACCATCTGAGAAACTATCTGGAGTAAGGTTTAAGATGCCCATTATAGATGGCTCAGCAAAATTCACAAAATTAAGAAAGTTTTTTCTTTTTGATGTTATATTCTTTAAATCTTTTCGTACTTTATTTCTTAAGGAAACACTTAATAAATTCGTTTTTTTGTAATTAATTATTTTGGTGCTAATTTTTTTTTTATTTCTAGTAATTATCTCTATTTCGTTAAAAGATATATTTTTGTTTCCACACAAAGGTAGGGCCTTTTTAGCATTTATTAATTTTTTTGCAGTTAAACCGTATTTAAAATTACACGCTCTTGTGTAATATTTTATCATTAATTAAACTACAGGTTTAGGTTTCAGGCCTATAGTTCCTAAAGCTGAAGTTTCCTTAGTATCTTCTTGTTTATCGCTTTCGAATGATCTAGTTGGTTTTTTATCTTTTAAGATTAAATCTCTTATTTCATCGCCGGACAAAGTCTCATAAACCAACAAAGCTTTTGCAATTTTATGTAAATCGTCAATTTTTTCCGTAAGCACTGCTCTAGCCCTTTCATACCCTTTATCAACTATTTTTTTTACTTCTGAGTCAACTTTTCTTGCTGTTTCCTCGGACATATTCTGTTGTTTAGTTACTGATCTGCCTAAAAAGACTTCTTCCTCATTTTCACCATATGCTATAGTTCCTAATTCTGCGCTCATCCCATATTTGGTCACCATGTTTTTTGCCATTTTTGTCACCATATCAATGTCTGACGAGGCTCCTGAAGTAACTTTATCATGACCAAAAATAATTTCTTCAGCTATTCTTCCTCCCATAGCAACAGCTATATCTGAGTGCATTTTTTCTCTTGTGACTGATAATTGGTCTCTTTCAGGTAATCTCATTACCATTCCTAATGCTCTTCCTCTCGGAATAATTGTAGCTTTATGAATAGGATCAGAAGCTTTTTCATTGAGAGCTACTATGGCATGACCACCTTCATGATATGCAGTAAGTTTTTTTTCGTCCTCACTCATAACCATTGATCTTCTTTCAGCACCCATCATTACTTTATCTTTAGCATCTTCAACATCAGACATTGTTACTACTCTTTTATTTTTTCTAGCGGCTAAAAGAGCTGCCTCATTGACAAGATTTGCTAGATCAGCGCCTGAAAATCCTGGCGTCCCTCTCGCTATAGTTCTTAATTTTACATCTGGACCTGTATTAATTTTTTTAATATGCACTTTTAAAATCGCTTCTCTGCCTATAATATCTGGGTTTCCGACAACTACTTGTCTATCAAATCTCCCTGGTCTTAATAATGCTGGATCCAGTACGTCTGGTCTATTTGTAGCGGCAATTAAAATTATACCTTCATTAGTATCGAAACCGTCCATTTCAACTAATAACTGGTTTAAAGTTTGTTCTCTTTCGTCATTTCCGCCACCTAGACCCGCGCCTCTACTTCTTCCCACAGCATCAATTTCATCTATGAATATAATACATGGAGAATTTTTTTTACCTTGTTCAAACATATCTCTAACTCTAGAAGCTCCAACTCCTACAAACATTTCAACAAAGTCTGAGCCAGATATGGAAAAAAAAGGAACATTGGCTTCGCCAGCTATGGCTTTTGCTAATAAAGTTTTTCCTGTTCCTGGTGGTCCAATTAATAAAGCACCTTTTGGGATTTTACCGCCAAGTCTACTAAATTTTTTTGGATCTCTTAAAAATTCAACTATTTCTTCTACTTCTTCTTTTGCTTCTTCAACCCCTGCCACGTCATTAAATGTAACTTTTCCCGTAGCTTCATTTAATAATTTAGCTTTCGATCTTCCAAAGCCCATGGCTCCACCTTTTCCACCTTGCATTTGTCGCATGAAAAAAATCCACACTCCAATTAATAAAAGCATTGGAAACCATGATAGAAGTATTCCTAATAGAGAAGGCATTTTATCCTCTTTTGGAGAAGCTGTTATACTAACTCCTTTATCAGATAATTTTTCAACTAGATTTGGATAATTAGGTGAGAATGTGGTGAAGTTGTTTCCATCAGCTAATACACCGGAAATATTATTTCCTTGAATTTGGACTTCAACAACTCTTCCAGAATCAACTTCCGTTAAAAACTTTGAAAAAGCCATTTTATTATTATTTGAGTTGATCTTCTTAGGATCTTGAAACATATTAAATAATCCTACTGAAAGGAAAATTATAATGGCCCACATTAATAAATTTTTAAAGTTCATAATTTTTAAATAAGTATTTTTTTACAATAAACAAGTAATATTTGAAAAGAAAATAGTTGTAAATAAGGCAAAATATCTTCCTTAAATCCTTTTATTATAATGATTTTTGAACATATATGTTGTTATTTCTATTTGTGAGCAAACAACCGCCAAGCTGATGTTTTGATTCTTTGGGCGAGTTCAAGAATTTAAGGGCTGTCAATATTTTCTTAGATCTCGGAGGGTAGTCTTTTTGATTTAAAAATTTTATGATATGTCCTAATGTTTTTATTTGAAGTTCTTCATTTAAAGTAAATAAATCATATTTATTAATACAAAACTTTTTACCTTTTTGTTTAACGATTTTTTTAAAAACTTCTTTAAAATAAGTATTAATCGTTTTGCTTGAAGATTTTAGATTGTTTATTGATTTTAAAATTTGTTCGCTGCTTATACCATGTTTTTTTAATATTGGTAAAAGTTTTCTTACACTAGATCTTAAAAACTTTTTACTATTGTTACTTGGATCTTTTATATAAGTCCCAAATACTTTTTTTGAAGTAAAAATTAGATCTTTTTTATTTTCGGAGAGAAAAGGTCTGAAAATTTTTATTTTACTGTTTAAAGATGAAATGTTGCCCATAGAAGAAAGGCCTTGGACTCCACTCCCTCTAGAAAGTCTAATTAAAAAAGTCTCAATTTGATCGTCTTTATGATGCCCAGTAAGTATAAATTTAATTTTCTTTTTTTTACATTCTTTATTTAATAGAGAATATCTTTCTTTTCGAGCATTATGCTGGACATTATTAATTATCTTTTTTTGATTATTAACAATTTTTAATGAAATATTTTGTTTATTTAAAATTTTTTGAACCTTTTTTGCCTCCAAATGTGAATTTTTTCTAATCCCATGATTTACATAAACATAATAAAATAATTTTTTTTTTTCATTTGATTGAAACGCTTTACACATTGCTGATAATGCAAGACTATCTGGTCCCCCCGAAACTGCCACTAAAAACTTATTTGTTCTAAGCTTTAGGATTTTTTTTTTGAAGTTTAAATAGATATTTAATAATTGCCTAGAATTTGAAAAGCAATTTTTACGTTTTAGAACAATTGAATTTTTTTTGCTCATATTGAGCTTTTTGTAACACAGACTTACTTGCTTTTGGATATTGTTTTTTAATACCTGTTATCATTGTGCACCCTTGTTCTTTTTCACCAAGTTGGACCATTGTAATACCTAATTTAAGAAGATTATCTGGAGCTTTATCGCTTTTGGGATAATTTTGATATCCGTCTAAGTATGCTGTTGCTGCATCTGAATATAGTTGTCTAATTCTGAATGTTTCTCCATACCAATATTGTGCATTACCCGCTAAGTCATGATCTTTATTTTTATCTATAAATTCTTTTAATGCGAATTCTGCAGTTTCGTAATCTCCAATTTTCATAAAACTAATTGCAAAGTCATACTGTTCTTTTGGAGATTTGTTGGGAAGTAAAGACTCCGATCTTTCTGCTTCACTTGTAGTGACTGCTGCTGTAGTTCCAATTGAACTTGTTTCTTGTTCTTGAGGAAGATTGGTTGAATCGTACCCTGGTGTAGCTCCAAAGTCTTTAGGCTCGCTTGTTCCTGGTAATTTAGCTTTTTTTTTATTTGTATTTTCATTAGGGGTAGTATTTTCTAAATCTGAAAATCTCATTTGATTGTCTGATTGCATCTTTGTTATTCTTGAAGATAATTTATCCATTTTAAAATTTACTTCTTCAAATTTATTTGTTAGCTCTCTGAATTGTTCCTCTATTTCATTAAGACGCAGCAAATGTTTAGTAAGAACATCTTCATTTAAATTATTAACATTTGAAGTTTTGCTTTTATCAACTATATCAGATTTTTTATAGAATGCTTTTTCAAGTGTTTTTAAATCTTGTGAAATTATTTGTATTTGATCAATTATTGCATTAACTTTTTCGTCAGATTTTAAAATATTTAAATTAAATAAATAAAATATTATAATTAAAAATAGATAATTTTTCTTGAAGATATTCATGTTGTTTTTTTAATTAGACATAGTGGCAAAAAAAAGACCCTTTGTTTTACCAAAGGGTCTTTATAAAATTAATATTTTATGGGTTATTTGACTTTTACAGTAACTGATCTTCTATTTTGAGACCACGCTAATGGAGTTGACTCTGAGTTTACAGGTCTTTCTTTACCATAGCTAATAACTGAAATTCTTTTTCCTGAAATTCCGTAAGTCATTAAATAATCTTTAACTGCGTTAGCTCTTCTTTCGCCTAAAGCTAAGTTATATTCTCTTGTGCCTCTTTCGTCAGCGTGACCTTCAACAGTAACGTTAAGTTTTTTATTCTTTCTTAAGTAAGTTGCTTGCTTTCTTAAAGTTTCTCTTGAAGCAGAAGTTAGCGATGATTTGTTTGTAGCAAAAAACACTCTATCTTTAACACCGCTTGCTAAATATTCAACTGTGTCATTTCCAGTATATACATCACCAGATGTTTGTGATTTTTTTGCAGTTGAACATGCGCTTAGTGCAAGTGTTGCAAAAATTATTAAAAATATGTTTCTCAAATTTTTGTTAAATTTCATAGTATCCCCTAAGTTGTTGTCGACAATATTTCAAATTATCCTACATTATTCAAGCCTAAATTATACAATAAATACCTCACTTTGATAACAATGAGGACCAAGATGGGTCTGAAGCATCGGTTTCTGTCTTTATTTTTCTCTCATTATAACCTGTGATGTCTATAGACCATAATTTAGCGCTAAATCCTTTTCCTTGTGGCCCAGATTTAGTTTCTCTATAAAAAACTAATACCCTTCCATTAGGTGACCAGGACGGAGCTTCCTGATAAAAGTTTTCAGTTAACAATCTCTCGCCAGACCCATCTGATCTCATAACACCTATATAAAATCTACCCTTTCTTACTTTAGTAAAAGCGATCAAATCTCCTCTTGGCGACCAAACTGGAGTTCCATAAATTCCATTGCCAAAAGTTATTCTTTTTACATTTGAGCCATCACTTTTCATTACGTAAATTTGTTGAAGACCACTTCTATCTGAATTGAAACAAATATATTTACCATCTGGAGAATAAGAGGGTGAAGTATCTATGGACGAATGTTCAGTTATTCTTTCTACGACTCTTGTTTCTAAATCCATAGTAAAAATATCTGAATTCCCATCTTTAGCAAAACTCATTATTATTTTTTTTCCATCTGGTGAAAATCTTGGAGCGAACGTCATTCCTGGAAAATTACCGACTACCTCTTGTTTTCCCGTCTCAATATCTAATAAATAAACTCTTGGTAAATTTCTGAAATAAGATAAGTATGTTACCATTTGATTGCTAGGGTTAAATCTTGGAGTTAAAACTAGTTCGTTTCCAAGTGTCAAATATTTTGTTTTAGCTCCATCTTGATCCATTATAGCCAATTTTTTTACTCTTTGGTTTTTAGGTCCACTTTCTGCTACATAAATTATTCTTGTATCAAAATACCCTGCTTCACCGGTTAATCTTTCATAAATTTTATCTGATATTATATGAGCGACCCTTCTCCAGTTAGTTGGTGTAGTTGTAAATGATAAAGCAATCATTTCTTTTGAAGCTGTCAAATCCCATAATCTAAATTCAACTTTTAATTTGTTGTTTTTTACTGAAAGCTTTCCTGTTACCAGTGCTTGAGCTTTTATTAATCTCCAGTCTTCAAATCTTGGCTTCAAATGTGCTATGTCAGGCTTTTGAACAAATGCTTCTTTTTTTAAAGGATTAAAAAGACCTGTTGATTTAAAGTTTTTTTCTATAATCGATGAAATGTTTATTCCAAGTTTTTTAACGTCTAAATTTTCTAGTTTATCAGATGTGTTTTCTACGTGCAATGGGGAGACAGCAATAGGTAAAGGATCTAAATTACCTCTTGTTATATCAACTTTAATTAATGCATTTAATATAGAGAATGAGTTTAGGTAAATAAAAAATATAATAATTAATTTCTTCATATAAAGTTATCCTTTTAACATCTCAGTAGGATCAAAGTTTAATTGAATATTCTTCCATTTCTCATATCCTGTTGGGGGTACTTTTAACGGTTGGCAAAGTCTTACAGCTCTTAAGGCACTTTCGGCAAGTATTTTATAAAATTTTTGTCCAGGCATATTCATTCTTTGATGATCAACTATCTCAGATTTAAGTATTGTCCCATCTTTTTTTAGCTCCAATTTTAATTTTACAAGTAAGTCTTTATCATAAGGTAAACCAAGAGGAACACTCCAGCAACCAAATATCTGCGCTCTAAGAGCATCTTCTTCGGAGAGAGAAAGTCCAGTGGCAAAACTATTATTAACACTGCTTTGTGTTAACTTTTTGTTCTCTATTTCTTTTAAAGCTTTTTCCTCTTTAGCTTTATCTATTAATGCGGCTATTTCGTTAGTGTTAATCAGTTCTTCTTTTTCAAACTCTGATGATTGTCTTATTTGAGGTTTGATTTCTTCAGGATTTTGTTTTTTTTTAATTATTTCTTTTTTTTCCTTTTGATCATTTGGTAAAGGTATTCTATCAGGTTTTTCTTTAGCTTTTGCAGAAGGCGGTGCTTGCTCTGAAACTACTCTTTTTTCCTCTTTTTTAACTTTGTCAATAATCTTTCTTGCTTTTGGAGCAAAGGGAATATTAGTTTTATCTGTTATTTGAATAAGCTCAACTGAAACAATAGGTGGTAATGAAATGGGTTCTCTAGACATGAAGGGTAATGATAAGGCTGTTAAAACAATCATCACTGCATGAAATATTATTGAGTAAAATAAACTTTTTGTCATTTAACATTTAATTTTTATATGGCTCAGATATTAAAGCGACTTTTGAAAATCCTGCGCCAGAAAGTGTTCCCATTACTTCTAATACTCGGCCATAATTAATATTTTTGTCTCCTCTTACATAAATTCTCGTATCAGTTCTATTTTTGGCAATAGCAAGCAATTTTGGTATGATTTTATTATAGCTTACCTTATGTTCTTGAATGAAAACTTCACCCTTTGAATTAATTGACAGTGTAAGAGGTTCTTGATCGTCAGGAAGAGAGTCTGCGGCTGACTCTGGTAAATCTACTTGTACGCCAACAGTGAGTAAAGGTGCGGTTACCATAAAAATAATTAATAAAACTAACATTACATCAACAAAAGGTGTTACATTTATTTCGCTCATCGGTTGGTTTTTAGAGCGTTTAAAGTTAAATGCCATGGTAATTAAATAATAGATAAGAATCTTTTTGAAAAATTATCTAATCGAGCAACATAGTTTTTTGAGTCACTATTAAATTTATTATAAGCAATAACTGCAGGTATAGCAGCTAAAAGACCTAAAGCAGTAGCAAATAAAGCTTCGGCAATACCAGGAGCAACGATTGCTAAACTTGTATTTCTTGAAATAGCTATCGATTGAAAAGAATTCATTATACCCCACACAGTTCCAAACAAACCTATAAAAGGAGCAGTTGCACCAACAGTTGCTAAGAAGGAAAAATTTTTTTCTATAATTTTAATCTGATTATCTGTATTTATTTCAAGAACTCTTTCTACTCTTGCCATTTGCACAGCGGATGATTTTGAACGAGTTTTTTTTAATTCTGTCATAGCTGACCTAAAAACTAAAATTGCAGGGTCCGTTGATTTAACTGGTAGATTACTTTCAAAGTTTTCAGCAGACTTTGCTTTCCAAAACTTATTTTCAAAATCTAATATTGAACTGTTTATCTTTTTAAACAATCTGTATTTGTCAAAAATTAACGCCCAAGAGTAAATTGAAGCTGCTATTAAAATTATTATAACAGATTTTACAACAACGTCGGCTCTTAAAAACAAGCTTAAAAGGGAAAAGTCAGTACTACCGCCTAAACCAACAACTTGTGATGCAATTTCTTGTTCCATTATATTTCAATACTTTTAGATTGTGTCATGAATTTGTCTTATGGAATTGAATCTTAGCCTTATTTTAAGTCGTCTTTCGAGCCGGTTTCGTTAAAAAATCTTGCAATTAAAATAGCATCTGACTTATTTACATCCTTTTTTTTTGAAAGTTGATCAGCAAATGACGGGTACATCTCTATTACTTTGGTTCTACTAGCATCTTTAGAGGAGTTTATTAATTCAAAATGCTTTTTCCATTTAGATGGTCTTACAAAAAAAATTGGAAGATTTAGAGTTGCGCTAATACCCTTAATCGCACCAAAAGTTTGACCAAAATTAAACATGCTTGTCACTCCTTGACCTGGCATAGCATTAACCTGCTCTACTACTACAACAGTGTTGTTAATATCTAGAATATTTTTTGAAATATATTGAGATAGATGAGCACTATTAAGCTGTTTTTTATTTTTTTTTCCATCAGACATTGTTGGAAGATCTATTACATCGACTATTTTTTTTTCGTCTAAAATAGCTATCGCTCCTGCTAATCCTGGGTCAATTCCAAATATTCTCATATTCAATTTTTTCCTTAAAACTTACAGTTAATAAATATATTTTGAACATCATCAATTTCATCTAGGTTTTCTAACATAGTGATAACTTTTTCGTTTTGTTCTTTTGATAGATTTAAACTAACTCGAGCTCTCCACTCTATACTAGAGTCCATTAAATTACTTATTTTTTTTTCAACATTGCTTTTAACTTTATAGAAATCTTTCTTTTCACAAATTATTTCGTGATAATTAATCGAGCTTTCACATTCATTTGCTCCTGAGTTTATAGCTAGTTCAAGTGCAGCATTATCATTTAATACTTTTTTATCAATTTTTATTACTCCACAATTATAGAATAGATGTGAAGTAGATCCATTTTCACCTAATCTGCCCCCATTTTTTTGTAAAATTGTTCTTATTGTCGAAGCTGTTCTATTTTTATTGTCTGTTAAAGTTTCAATTATTAAAGCAGTATTATGAGCTCCATAACCCTCATATCTTAAGTTTTCAAAATTTTCTCCAGTGTTTAAATTTGATTTGCTTATAGCTCTATTAATATTTTCTTTTGGCATATTTGATTGCTTTGCAGCTTGAATTGCAGATCTTAGTCTTGGATTAATATCTGGATCTTTGTCACCGAGTTTTGCTGCAACAGTAATTTCTCTTGATAATTTTGAAAACAGTTTAGATCGCACCTTGTCTTGTCTTCCTTTTTTGTGCTTAATACCTGCCCAATGAGAATGTCCAGCCATTTCAAATCTTTTGTTTTAAATTGCCACCTAGTATTATCTGATTTATATTTTTTGCCAAACCTGTCTGATCGTCAGCTTCAACAATTACTCCGCTCATAGAAGCAAGTCCATTAGCGGGAAAATGGCTTTTTGCAGATGGATCTTTTTTAAATTTTTTTATAGAATTTTCTTTATTCATTCCAATTACAGAATCGTAATCTCCGCACATGCCTAAATCTGTTTGATATGCTGTTCCATTTTTTAAAATGGTAGTATCAGATGTTGGCACATGAGTATGTGTGCCTACAACTGTTGTTACTCTGCCATCTAAAAAATGACCTAAAGCCATTTTTTCACTCGTTATCTCTCCATGTATATCAATAATAACAAAGTCCGCATCTTTTTTTAATTTAATTTTTTTTATTATTTTTTCTGCAAACGGGAATAAATCCTGGCTCTTTTTCATAAATACATTTCCAATTAAATTAATTACCGCAATTTTTTTACTATTAATTTCATAGATACCGTAACCGCTTCCAGGTTGTCCGTCTAAAAAGTTGGCAGGTCTTATTAATTTTTTTTCTTTGTCAATAATCTCTAATATTTCTTTTTGATCCCATATGTGATTTCCAGATGTAATTACATCAACACCAGAATTAATAAGATCCTCAACATTTTTTTTTGTTATCCCTTTGCCATTTTCTGCTGCATTTTCACCATTTACAATCGTAAAATCAATTTCTTTTTCTTTAATTAATTCTTTAAGCCTCAATTTTATAATTGCCATCCCGGCAGGTCCACAAACATCACCTAGTAAAAGTATTCTCAATATAAAAAACCTTTCTCTGTAAAAATATAATTTAGTTTATAATCAAAATTTGATGATGGTAATTTTTTATATTTTTGAAATGAAAAAGCTATTCCGATAGCTTCCATTTTTTTATTCAATTTTTTTAATCTATTTAAATATTTGTCGTAAAAACCTTTGCCATATCCTAGTCTATTTTTGTTTCTGTCAAAAGCTAACAAAGGAACAAGTACTATGTCAGGTAAATAGCTTCTTTGCGTTTTAAAAGGTTCTGGTATGCCAAATTTATTAACTAATAAAACGTCCCTTTCGTTCCATGCATAAAATTTTAACAAATTTTTATCTAGAATTTTTGGTAAGAGGAGTGTTATTTTTGATTTTTGAAAATTATTGATAATTTTTAAAACATTCATTTCATGATTAGACGGATAGTATAAAGCGACATAAAAATTTTTTTTGGATTTATTTTTTTTTTTAATGTAGTTTGTGAGTTTATTAAATATATCAACAGATACATCAAAATATTTTTTTTTTCTCAAAGCTAAAAATTTTTTTCTCAATTGATCTTTTTTTTTCATTACTGAATATGAGAGGATGTTTCAGCATTTTTAATTATTTTTTCAAGGGACTCTGTGGTTTTATCAAGCATATTCTCGTACATAGTGTTGGCTTCCTCAATATTCTTCTTAATCTTATCTATCTCTATATTTAAATCTTTTATCTCTACTTCTTTTATGTCTTTGTATTTAATTGCTAGTGACTTAAGTTCTTTAAATTTTTTTGATAAATCGTCTAACTTATTTTTTTGTTCACTTATTCTTCTTCTTAAATCAAAGTGTTCATCTATCAATTTAATTGAAGTGATTAACAAAAGTTTATTTTCACCGATATTTCCCAATTTTTTTTTTAATTCAAGGTATTTATTATCTAAAAAAGAAGTTAGCTTTTTTAAAGACTCCTCTTGTCCATCATCACAAGAGAGAAGATAGTCTTTCCCATTAAATTTTATATTTACATTTGCCATTTTTCTATTTCTTCAACTAAACTTTGGGTTTCTTGGTTTAAATCATTAATATCTTGGTTGAATTTTTTCTCAAGCTCTTTTTTAGATTTTAATTCTTGCTCAAGTTTTTTGACCCTTTCTGTCAAATATTTATGCTCTCTTAGAATTTCTTGATTTTTCTTTTCTAATTCATCTTTTTCTATCTTAATTAAATTTTTCTCTCTCTCAATTGACTTGTTATCAAAACTGTGCTGTGAATAACTTGTATTTAATCTTCCTAATTTTTCAATTAACTGATTTAAATTAGTTTCTTTTTTCTCAAAATTTTTCATTATGTTAATGTATCATAATATTGATATACTTACTCTAAGTCTATATAGGTAAATAAATAGTGAAAATAAAAGTTAATCAATTAGCAAACGCAGTTAGATTTTTATCTATCGATGCTGTTCAAAAAGCCAATTCAGGGCATCCTGGAATGCCGATGGGTATGGCTGACGTTGCCACGGTGTTGTTTAAATTCCACCTGAGGTTTAATCCTAAAAATCCATCTTGGATAAATAGAGATAGATTTATTTTATCTGCAGGTCATGGGTCTATGCTTTTATACTCTTTGCTCTATTTAACCGGTTATGAAAAAGTAAGATTAAACGATATTAAAAATTTTAGACAAATGAATTCTATTTGTGCTGGACATCCTGAATACGTTAATAATTCAGGTATAGAAACTACAACAGGTCCATTAGGACAAGGACTAGCAAATTCAGTGGGTTTGGCGATAGCTGCTGAAATTTATAAAAAAAAATTCGGTACAAGAATTATTAACCATAAAACATATGTTATAGCCAGTGATGGAGACTTTATGGAAGGTATAAGTCATGAGTCAATGAGTTTGGCTGGACATTTAAAACTAAAAAATTTAATAGTTTTTTTTGACAACAACAAAATATCAATTGATGGTTCAACGTCTTTAAGTGTATCAGATAATTATAAAAAAAGATTCGAGTCTTACGGATGGAATTTTATTGAAATTAATGGTCACAACGAAAAGCAAATTAACTCTGCTATTAAAAAAGCTCAAAATTCCAATAAACCAACTTTAATTTCCTGTAAAACTATAATTGGATTTGGATCACCTAATAAATCTGGAAAGTCATCTTCACATGGAGCTCCTTTGGGCGAAGAAGAAATAAAATTAGTTAGAAAAAAATTAAAATGGTCTCACCCTCCATTTGAGATACCTGATGAAATTTTAAACGAATGGAAAAAGATTGGTGATAAGGGCGAAGCTCTTGAAAAAGAATGGTTGAAAGAACTCAACAAATCTAAGACAAAAATTAAAGAAGATTTTAATAATTTAAATAATACAATTTTTAGGGATAAGTTAAACGAAATAATATTTTCGGAAAAAGAAAAGTACTTTAAAGATAAACCAGCTATGGCTACTAGACAATGCTCAATGAAAGTAATTGAGGCGCTTAATAATTTAATTCCAAATTTAGTTGGTGGGTCTGCGGATTTGAGTGGCTCAAATAACACAAAAACTTCAAATTCTACAATTTTTAGTTCAAAAAATTATGGCGGAAATTATTTGCATTTCGGTGTGCGGGAGCATGGCATGGCGGCAGCTATGAACGGTATGGCTTTATATCATAATCTTATTCCATATGGCGGTACATTTTTAGTTTTTTCTGATTATTGTAAGCCTGCTATAAGACTTTCTGCTTTAATGGGATTACGTGTTATTTATATTTTTTCTCACGACTCTATTGGTTTAGGTGAGGATGGACCAACACATCAACCTATAGAACATTTATCTAGTTTAAGAGCAATACCAAATTTAAATGTTTTTAGACCAGCTGACATGAATGAAACTTTAGAATGTTGGGAAGCATCTCTTAATAATGAAAAGGGTCCAAGTGCAATTATTCTTTCAAGGCAAAAATTAAATTATATTAGCAAATTTCCTGATAAAAAGAACAAATGTCTTATGGGCGCTTATGAAATTAATATTTCTGGTCACGACAATAAAGTTACTTTAATAGCATCTGGTTCAGAAGTTGAATTGGCACTTTCTACACAAGAAATGTTAAAAGAATTAGAAATTGAGTCTAAAGTTGTTTCAATGCCATGTCAGGAACTATTTGATAAACAAAGCGAAGAGTACAGAAATAAAATTTTGGAAAGCGAAAATCTTATTGTTTCATTGGAGGCGGGAAGCGTATGTTGTTGGTATAAATACTTAAAAAAAAACGATGTTGCGATTGGAATTGATAAATTTGGAAAAAGTGCTCCTTACAAAGAAATCTTTGAGGAAACGAATTTAACCTCCAATAAAATAGTTTCAATTATTCAAAAAAAATTAAGAAAATAAAAATTTAAATATATGGAAAAAATAAGGAGTTTTGTTGACAGTATAGATGTAGAAAATAAAAAAGTTATACTTAGATCCGACTTTAATGTTCCTATTATTAATGGGGTTATTCAAGATAAAACTAGAATTAATTTAAGTTTGCCAGTAATAAAAAATTTATTAGAGAGAAAAGCGAAATTATTGTTAATTTCGCACCTAGGTAGACCAAGAAATGAAAAAGATAATAAATTATCTTTGAAACCAGTATATAATTATTTAAAAGATAAAATTGACAACAAAATATATTTTCATTCTGACAAAATTGTTGATGGAATAAAAGATAAAATATCATATTTGAATTCTGGTGAATTAATTTTTTTTGAAAATATAAGATTTAATCATGGTGAGATTGAAAATAATGATAATTTCGCTAAAGTTCTGTCTTCAATAGGAGAAATTTATATTAATGATGCTTTTTCTTGCTCACATAGAAAACAAACATCTGTTCATAAAATTACAAAATATATTAATAATTGTTATGCTGGCCCACTACTTATGAAAGAACTTTCCTCAATAAACATGGTATTTAGTGACAAAAAAAAACCAATAACTTGTATTATAGGAGGGTCAAAGATTTCAACCAAAATTGGAGTAATTACATCTTTAATTAAAAAAGTTGATAATATAATTATTGTAGGAGCTATGGCAAACAATTTTATAAAATTTAAGGGAAACAAAGTTGGAAAGTCTTTGGTGGAATCCAACTCAGAAAAGATAGTCAAAAAAATCTTTGATAATGCAGAAGAAGATGGTTGCAGAATTTTTATTCCAATAGATGTTGGTGTTTCTGAGACAACAGATGGTAAAGCAAAATTAAAGCAATTGTATAGCTTAACAGAAAATGATAGGATTTTAGATATTGGTCCAAAAACAATAAAAAAAATATTTGAAATTATTGACTCATCAAAAACGGTTTTATGGAATGGACCAGCAGGATATTTTGAGAATAAACATTTTGCAAATGGAACTATTTCAATAGCAAAAAAAATTTCTCAGAACACCAGTACAAGTTCATTAATATCAATTGTAGGTGGTGGAGACACCATTTCTGCTATAAAAAATAATGTTCAAGATTTAAATTTTACTCACTTATCAACAGCAGGAGGTGCATTTTTAGAATATATTGAGGGAAAAAACTTGCCTGGGATAGAAGTTTTAAAATAAAAACCTATTATGAATATTGAAGAAATTGCAAAAAAAATGTGCGCCAAAGGCAAAGGAATACTTGCAGCAGACGAAAGCACAGGCACAATAGCTAAAAGATTTAAAAGTATAAACGTAGAAAATTTAGAAAAAAATAGATTAAATTTTAGACAAACTTTATTTAACTCAAGCGGAATGAAAGATTATATTGGAGGCGTAATTCTTTTCGATGAAACAATTAAGCAAAAATCTACTCTAGGTCCTACCATACCAGAATTAATTTCAAAACATGGTGCGATACCAGGAATTAAAGTTGATAAGGGTGCAAAGCCCCTGGCAGGCTCAAAGGAAGAAACAATTACAGAGGGATTAGATGGTTTAAGAGAGAGATTAAAAGAGTATTATGATCTTGGAGCAAGATTTACTAAATGGAGAGCTGTATATAAAATTAGTGATAAGTATCCATCTGTACAATCAATAAAATCCAATGCGCACGCTTTAGCTAGATACGCAGCCTTAGTGCAAGAAATTCAAATGGTTCCAATTATTGAACCGGAAGTATTGATGGATGGCACACATGATATTCAGAAATGCTACCAGGTAACAACAAATGTGCTTAATGAATGTTATAATGAACTTGAAATTCACAAAATAAATTTAAAAGGAACTGTTTTAAAACCCAATATGATTATACCTGGCTCTGAGTGTAAAAATAAATCAAGTCCAGAAGAAATTGCCAATAAAACCTTGGACTGCCTTAAAAAAAATGTTCCTAATAAAGTTCCTGGAATCGCTTTTTTATCAGGTGGACAATCAGAAATTGAGGCAAGTAAAAATTTAAACGAAATAAATAAAATCAATGATACAAGCTTTTTAATAACTTTTTCTTATGGAAGAGGGCTTCAAGCCAGTGCGTTAAAGGAGTTTGGTAAAGATCAACAAAATACTGATAATATACAAAAAGCTTTTAATCACAGAGCAAAAATGAATGGTCTTTCATCAAAAGGAAAGTGGTCAGAAAATTTAGAAAAAGAATCAGCGGCTTAGAACTTTGAAAAAATTAGTATATTTAATTTCTCCTAATGAAATTAATAAAAATTTTTACAAAGATCTTGACAGAGTTTTAGCTTACGGAAATGTGAAGTTTTTTCAATTAAGACTTAAAAAAATCAAAACAAGAAGACTTTTATTCATAGCAAAAAAAATTAGAAAAATAACGCTTAAACATAAAGTTAAATTTATAATTAATGATTACTATAATTTAGTTTCAAAAATGAAAGCTGATGGTTGTCATATTGGCCAACTTGACGGTTCAATTAAAATTGTAAAAAAAAAACTTAAGAAAAAAATTCTTGGTGTGACTTGCCATGGTTCAATTACTTTAGCTAGAGAAGCAGTAAGATGTAATGTCAATTATTTAGCTTTTGGTTCATTCTTTAAATCAAAACTTAAACCGAAAGCCAAAAAAGCAAATGTTAGAATTTTAAAGCAAATAAGAAGAGTTGAGAAGCCGATTGTTGTTATTGGAGGAATTAATAATTTAAATTATAAAAAATTAATAAAATTGGGAGCAAAATATATTGCAATATCAAGTTTTATTTGGGATAACCCGAAGCTTAAACCAGAAATTGCTATAAGGAAGTTTAAATGAAAATTACAGCTAATGAAATTAAACCAGGAATGATCATTGAACACAAAAATGATTTATGGAATGTTTTAAAAACTCAACATGTTAAGCCAGGTAAGGGTGGCGCTTTTAATCAAGTTGAATTAAAAAGTGTTATTAAAGGAACAAAATTGAACGAAAGATTTCGATCAAGTGAGAATGTAGAGAAAGCAGAAGTTGACGAAAAAAAGTTTAATTTTTTGTATTCGGACGATAAATTTTCATATTTTATGGATAACGTTTCTTTCGAACAAATATCCATGTTGAACAAACTTATTGGAGATAAATTCAAGCTTTTAAAAGAAAATTTAGAAGTTACAATTTCAATGCTTGAAGAAAAACCGCTTTCAATTGAACTTCCTAAAAATATAAATTGTATTGTGGAGTCAACTGATGCTGTAGTCAAAGGTCAAACCGCTGCATCATCTTATAAACCTGCAAAACTTGATAATGGTTTAACAATTTCAGTACCTCCATTTATAGAAAGCGGGGATAAAATAGTAATAGACTCAAGAAATTTAGAATACGTAAAAAAAAATAGTTAACATGCGAATAAACTCACCTAAATTAAATATTATGTATAAAGCCTGTATGAAAGCATCTAAGTCTTTGATAAGAGATTTTGGAGAAATTGAAAATTTACAAGTTTCGTCAAAAGGTCCTGGAGATTTTGTTTCCTCTGCTGATAAAAGAACTGAAAAAATTATAATTGACGAATTGCTCAAAGCATATCCTGATTATGGAGTCCTCAGTGAGGAGACAGGAAAAATTAACGAAAAAAATGAGAACAATAGATGGATTGTTGACCCTATAGATGGAACGAGCAATTTTTTAAATGGTATACCTCAATTTGCTATTTCCATAGGTTATGAAGAAGATAAAGAAATTAAAACAGGTATAATTTATGATCCTATAAAAAATGAACTTTTTTTTGCTGAAACTGGTAGCGGTGCTTTTTTGAATAATTCAAGAATACGCGTATCCAAAAAAAAGAATTTAAAACAATCATTAATAGGAACAGGTGGGCCTAAAAGTAATAGTAAATTGAAGGACGAAATTTACCTTGAATTTTTAAAAGTTTCTAAAAGTATTGATATTCCTTTAAGAAAATTTGGAAGTGCCTCTTTAGATCTTGCGAGCGTAGCTTGCGGAAGATTTGATGGTTTTTGGCAGCGAGAATTAAGTTACTGGGATATTGCCGCAGGAATTATTTTAGTCAAAGAAGCAGGAGGATTTACTGATTTTTTGGACAATGACGTTAATGAAACTAAAAAAAGGAATTTAGTAGCTTCAAATTCATTAATTCATAAAGAATTATTAGACTTAATTAAAAAAAAAAATATTGAGAAAAATTAATTTATATTATATTAGTCGAGCATGAAAAAAAACATACATCCAAACTACCACAAAATCAAAGTTGTGATGACTGACGGCTCTGAGTTTGAAACTATGTCTACTTGGGGTAAAGAAAACGATACTCTTAAACTTGATATTGACCCAAAATCGCATTTTGCATGGACCGGAGGTTCACAAAAAATACTCGATAAAGGTAGAGTTAGCCGCTACAACAAAAAATTTAGTAATTTAAGAAAAAAATAATTATGCAAGAATATCCATTTATGCCAAAAGCTACTGCTGTATGGCTGGTAGAAAATACGAATTTAACTTTTAGACAAATAGCAAAGTTTTGTAATTTACATGAACTTGAGGTTAAAGGTATAGCGGATGGTGATGTTGCAAAAGGTATTAAAGCTTATAATCCAATTTTAGCTGGTCAACTATCACGTAACGAAATAGATGAATGTTCAAAAAACCCTGAAAGAAATCTAAACTTAATTAAAAAAGATAGTAACATACAAATCAAAGAGAGAAAGAAACCGAAATATACACCTTTATCAAAAAGACAGGATAGACCGGACGCCATACTTTGGTTATGTAAAAACGCTGCTGAATTAACTGATGGTCAAATTTCTAAATTAGTAGGAAGTACTAAAGGGACAGTTTCTTTAATTAGAAAAAGAAGTTATTGGAATTTTTCTAACCTAAAACCTAGAGACCCAGTCATTTTAGCTTTATGCACTCAAGAGACTTTCCAAAAGGCATGGGACAAAGCAAAAAGAAGAGTTGAAAGAGAGAAAAAAAGATTATTGAGAGAGGAAAAAAAGCAAAAAAAAGAAAACACACAAGACCAAATAGATTAAGTATTAAAATCCTTAAAATTCATAAGTAATAATATAGACAATTCTTTAGTTAAATGTTAACTACCAATCAAAACAGGAGGTAATTTATTAAAATAGAAGTCAAAGATAATAACGTTGAGCAAGCAATAAGAGTTTTAAAAAGAAAATTGCAAAAAGAGGGTTTCTTCAAAGTGATGAAAATGAAAAGCACTTATGAAAAACCATCTGAAAAGAAAAAAAGAATTAGAACTGAAAATTTAAAAAGAATAAAAAAACAACAAAAATTAAGAAGTAGATATTAATTTTATTCTAGGGAGATTTATGCCGCAAGGAAAAGTAAAATGGTTCAGCGCAAAAAAAGGATACGGATTTATTAGAGAGGATGAAAAAGAAAGAGATATTTTTTTACACGTCTCAGCTTTAGAGAGCTCTAAGTTGCGTGTCTTGAAGGAAAATCAAATTTTGAAATTTGATATAAAAGAGGATAAAGAAAAGCTCCAAGCTATTAACCTCAAGAAAATTTAGACTATCGCGGGGTGGAGCAGTCTGGTAGCTCGTCAGGCTCATAACCTGAAGGTCGTAGGTTCAAATCCTACCCCCGCAACCAAAAACATTATAAAAAATATTAATACTAAAGATTAAATTTAGATTTTTTACTATCAGATAAAAAACCTTTTACTGTGTCAAGTGTCATTAATTTAAAACTTTTTCCGAAGGAATCGATCTGATTTATAATTTTTGGTGGCATTGTAATAATATTGCACTTTAATTTTTTTGCTTGAGTGTAATTATAAGCTTCCCTTGTGCTAGCCCAAAGTATCTCTATATTTTTATTTTTTTTTGTTAAATTTATACTGTTTTTAAATATAGGGATAGGATCTTTGCCTTTATCAGCCATTCTTCCAGCAAAAATCGATATTATAGATTTTGTTTTTTTATTTAAATTTTTAAATATCTTTTTTACTTGTTCATAAGTGTAAACTGCAGTTATATTTAATTTAATTCCTTTAAAACTCAATTCTTTTATTACCGGGCCCATAAAAATTCCTTTTGAATTCATAACTGGAATTTTAACATAAACATTTTTACCCCATGAATTTATTATATAGGCTTGTTTTAACATATCTTTTGGATTGTCTGCGAAAACTTCAAATGATATAGGTTTTTTTTTACAAAAATTAAGTATTTTCTTTGAGTAATCTTTATAGTTTTTAGCTCCAGCAAGTCTCATAAGGCTTGGATTTGTAGTAAATCCATCAACAATTTTCTTTTTATTGAAAAATTTTATTGTTTTAAAATCGGCAATGTCACAAAATATTTTTGTTTTCATTAATCTAAATTTTTAACAATATCCTCAGTCATTTTTTTTGCATCAGCAAAAAGCATAAGTGTATTATCACGGTAGAACAATTCATTGTCTATACCTGCATATCCAGGAGATAGACTTCTTTTAACAAATAACACGGATTTGCATTTTTCAACGTCCAATACAGGCATACCGAATATTGGACTTTTTGGATCTGTTTTAGCAATTGGATTGGTTACATCATTTGCTCCAATTACAAAAGCAACATCTGAATTTGCAAAATCGTTATTAATATCTTCTAGCTCAAATACTTCATCGTATGGTACATTTGCTTCGGCTAAAAGAACATTCATATGACCAGGCATTCTCCCAGCTACAGGATGTATTGCATAAGTAACCTTAATATCATTTTTTTTTAACTTATCTACCATTTCTCTAAGAGCGTGCTGTGCTTGAGCTACTGCCATACCATATCCAGGAACTATTATTACTGATGAAGCATTCTTCATTAAAAAAGCAGCGTCTTCAGCGTTCCCACTTTTGACGGGCTTTTGATCCTTTTTATCTTTAGAGTCACTCTGAGAGTTATCTGCGCCAAATCCCCCAAGTATGACGCTAAAAAAAGATCTATTCATTGCCCTACACATTATATATGAAAGAATTGCACCCGATGATCCAACTAAAGCTCCAGTAATTATTAAAGCTGTATTTTCTAGTGTAAAACCAATTCCGGCTGCTGCCCAACCAGAATAAGAGTTTAACATAGATATTACGACTGGCATGTCTGCACCACCAATTGGTATTATTAATAAAACTCCAATCAAGAAAGAAATTATGATTACAGTCCAAAAAATGTCCTCTGATTGTGTTTTGCATAAATAAAATATTAAAATAAAAATTCCTACACCTAAAAAAAGATTTAAATAATGTTGTCCAAAGAATGTTATTGGAGCTCCTGACATTATTCCTCTTAATTTTAAAAAAGCTATAATTGATCCTGAAAAAGTTATAGCTCCTACTGCAGCTCCAATGGACATTTCAATTAAACTTGCTAATTTTATATTTCCAGAAAATCCCAGATTGAAAACCTCTGGATTTAAAAAAGCTGCTATAGCAACGAATACTGCAGCCAGTCCAACTAAACTGTGAAATCCTGCTACTAACTCTGGCATAGCTGTCATTGGAATTCTAAAGGCTATGAAAGCTCCAATAGTTCCGCCAAATAGCAACAAAAGCAATACATAAATGAAAGTATTAGAAAAATTACCAATAGATAAAAAAGTTACTATTACTGCAATTATCATCCCAGCAATACCAAAATAATTACCTTGTCTTGAGGTGTCTGGTGAAGATAAACCCCTTAATGCAAGAATAAATAAAATTCCAGAAATTAAGTAAAAAATTGCTGAAAGATTTTGAGAAATCATTATTTTTTACCTTTCTTTTTTTTATACATTTGAAGCATTCTTTGAGTTACTAGAAAACCTCCAAAAATATTTACAGCTGCCAATACAATAGCTAAAAAACCAAAAATACTTGAAGAATTGAAACCATTTTCAGATGTGGATGCTAAAGCGGCAATTATTGCTCCAACAATAATTACTGATGATATTGCATTAGTTACTGACATCAATGGTGTGTGTAGAGATGGGGTAACACTCCAAACAACATAATAACCAACAAAAATAGACAGAATAAAAATACTTAATCTAAATATAAAAGGATCAATTTCCATAATTAAATCTCCTTAATAAGGGTTTTATTTATAATTTCGTCTTCTAAGTTAATAAAAAAATCTTTTTTGTCTTTACTATATAAATTTCGAATGAAGCTGAACAAGTTTTTTGCATATAAGCTGGATGCTGTTAAGGGCAATTTATTCATTAGACTTTTCACACCAATGACTTTTATTCCCTCTACAGAGTTTATTTTCCCCGGTTCTGAAAAGGCGGAATTTCCACCTTGCTCTGCGGCTAAATCATAAATGACAGAACCAGGCTTCATTAGTTTTACTAATTTTTCAGTCAAAATTTTCGGTGCAGGTTTTCCAGGTATTAGTGCTGTGCAAATTACTATATCATTTTTTTTTAGAGCTTCTTGCATCATTTCGGCTTGTTTTTTTTTATAATCTTCTCCAACTTCTTTTGCATAACCTCCTGAGGTTTCCATATCTTCCGATTGATCAACAGTTAAAAACTTTCCACCAAGACTTTCAACTTGTTCTTTTGATGCAGACCTAACATCAGTTGCAGAAACTATTGCGCCTAATCTTTTTGCAGTCGCAACAGCTTGTAATCCAGCCACTCCAGCTCCAATAACCAAAACTTTTGCAGCTGGAACTGTTCCTGCTGCTGTCATCATCATTGGTATTGCTTTTTCAAATTCAAATATAGAGTCGACTACCGCTCTGTAGCCAGCTAGGTTAGACTGAGATGATAACACGTCCATTGATTGTGCTCTTGTAATACGAGGTAAAAGTTCTAAAGAAAAAATACTAATCTTTTTTTTTAAAATTTCATTTATCCTTTTATTGTTTTGAGTGGGATTAAACATTCCTATAAGAATTGTACTTTCTTTTAAATTATTGATTTCACTTTCTGAGGGACAATTAACCTTTATTAATAAATTACTAATGCCTAAAACTTCATTCGCAGAGTTTTTTATCTCTACCCCATTTTTTTTATAGTCATCATCTTTAATTCCAATATGAATAGCGTAATCTTTCTCTATGCAAACCTTGAGTCCAAGTCCAATGTAATTTTTGACAGTATCTGGGGTTAAAGCAACTCTTTTCTCTAAGGTTAAATCTTCTTTTGTAGAACCAATAATCATAATAATTTTTTATAACAAAGTTATAGCTAAAATTACAAGAATAACTATTATTGCTATTGTTCCCCAGAGAACAAATTTAGTAAAACCTTCCCAGGTGTTTTTATGATCATTATTATCCATTGATGATTAACCTTGGCGCGCTTTAAATTTTGGATTTTTTTTATTAATAATGTAAACTTTTCCTCTTCTTTTAACCAATTTTGAGTTTAAGTCTCTTTTTTTTAACGATTTTAATGAGCTAGCTACTTTCATAATTTATCAAGCCTGGCAACGTCCTACTCTCCCGTGCCTTAAGACAAAGTACCATCGGCGCTGAAGGACTTGACTTCCGAGTTCGGAATGGAATCGGGTATTGCCCCTTCGCAATAATTACCAGGCAATGCTTTATATTATTTTACAAATTATTTGTAAATAATAAAAAATGCTAAATATTTATAAAAAGTAACTTATTTTGAGGCTTTTTTATATTTTAAATCATTTATTCCAAGAGAAATACCTAGTATTAAAAAAATAAATGATGAGTTAAAAGTCGAAAAAAAACTTCCAGTGCTTTTAATTGGGAAAAAATGCATACAAATACTTAAAATTATTGCAAGATAAATCCAATTAGATATTTTTAATTTTTCTTGATCGTTTAATCTGTAATCTTTGTAATTATTAAACAAAATAAAAATTACAAAACAAATTATTGATAACAAACCTATCAATCCAGTATCATTTAAAATTTCAAGTATAAAGTTATGTGGGTGATTTTCACATACTCTATTGGGCAGATGAACTTTATTAGAGCAATTGTTTCTAAAAGATTTAATTCCTCCACCCAACAAAGGTCTGTCCATAAAAAGATCTATGGATGTAATATAAATTGACAAATGTCCTGTATAAAATGGATATTTTGTATAATTTTCAGTTGATTTAAACTCTTTTAAATTATGAAATTGTAATCCGGAATTTTCATATTTTTTTAAATTTGGATAATCCTTTTTTAATTCATCAACTATAAGAACCGGATTGGGTATGCCTTCATAAAAACTTCCTAATCTTTTAATCAAGTTTTGAGAATTTAAAATTATGAAACTTAAAGAAACAATTGTAACTACAGCAAAAGAAAAAAAATAAATTTTTTCTTTTTTTTTGTAAATTATAGCAAATAATATTATAAAAAAACTGAACATTAATAATGGCATTCGATTACCGGATAAAATAATCGCTGTAAGAAAAAATAATATAAAAATAAAAAAAAATATAATATTTATAATCTTTCTTTCGATTTTAAAAATATTGAATATTGCAAATATTCCAATTGTAGAAAACATAAACAAAAAACCACCAGCAATTAATTCTGAACCAAAAATACCAGTATGATATTTTATTCCGCCTGCAAACTCAATAACGCTATTACCTAATATATTTTTACCAATTATTGATTGTATTATTATGTCTAAAGAAATTAAAAAAGAGACAAGGAAACAAATATTTAAAAAATAATTAATATTTATATGATGGTTTATGACTAAAGCTCGTATTACCAATAAAAAAAACAAATATCTTAAATATAGCAATGATTTTATAGCGTCTTGATTTTCTTTAACAAAAAAATAGTTAAAATAAGTTGAGATTAAAACTACTAAGAAAAAAAAAAGTAAAATATAAAATAGATAATATTTTTGCATCTTAAATAGTTCTTTTTTATAATAAATTGAACCAATACCAATAATTAAAAAGACTGTTAAATTAATAGCTAAATTTCCTAAAACAAAACAAACTGGAAGCAAGTAAAACAAAAATTGTAAAGTTTTTAAAAAATAATTATTTGAAATTGTCATGAAGGACATTTTAGTATAGAAATTTGATTTTTGGAAATTATTAAATTGATGGGTGTGTAGTTCAGTGGTAGAACGCTACGTTGACATCGTAGAGGTCATAAGTTCAATTCTTATCACACCCACCATTACGACTGTGTTTTCTATAGATTAAAATAGTGCTGAAAAGTAAAATATTTTAATGAATTTAAAATATTTAAGATTTGGATTTTCTTGTTATAGGACTTAGTATTCTAGTTCTTTGAATACTCTAGTTCAAATTTAAAAAACTTTTTAACTTTAACTTTAATAAATAAATTTTCTGATTTTTAATATCAATATTTTTATTAGTTAGTTTGTTTCTATTTTTAATTATCCATTTGTTTAGCTCGTAAGCATATAAATTAGCATTTCTTGAAAAGTTATTTTTGTGCACCCTATAGTAAGCAAGTGGCTCTTGAATTGCATAAAATTTATATTTTAAACTCAACCTTATAAATAAATCAAAATCACCTATAATTTCATATGATACATTAAAATTGTATTTCGCGAAAAGATCTCTTTTTAACATCATAGTCCCAATGTTTAATTCATAATTATTTAAAAGTTGCTGGGATATTTCTCCAAAAGGTAATCCTATGGAGTTAAAAATTTTTTTGGTTTTTTTTATTTCATTGTAAACAAACCAATTTGAATAAATTATTTTATAATCCTTATGTTTTTTGAGAGTATAAACCTGTTTTTTTAATTTTGTTTTAAGCCACCAGTCATCAGTATCTATAAAAGTTATATATTGACCTTTACATTTTTTTATAGCTTTGTTTCTTGCTTGATATAACTTTTGATAACTTTTTGATCTAAAGTATTTCAATCTTTTATCTTTAAATGTTTTAAAAATTTTATAACTATTGTCACTTGAATTATTATCCCAGAATATTAATTCCCAATTTTTATAAGTTTGACCTACAACACTTTTAATACTCTTATAAAGATATTTTTCTCCATTATAACAATTCATTACAACTGAAATTTTTGGCAAATTTTTATCTAAACTCATTATAAAATTTAATCGTTTTAAACAAACCAAAATTCAAAGAGGTTGTAGCTTTCCACTTTAAAGAATTCTTTATTTTATTTAGTCTTGGATAATAATTATCAGATTCATCTTTTCTCATTTTAACTTTACCGTATTGTGGGAATCCCTTTTTAATTCTTTTATTTATTAGTCTTATGATACTTTTGACACTTACTGGTTTACCAGAACCTACGTTAAATATTCCTGTAATCTTTTTTTTAACAAAAATTATTTTGTTTATTAAATTTATTAAATCCTTTACATAAATAAAATCTCTTAGCTGTTTGCCGTTTGAACATTTAAATTTTTGATTTTTTAAACAAGATGTAATTACTATTGGAATAAGTCTATTTACACTTTGATTTGGTCCATAAACTTGATATAATCTGAGAACTATAAAAGGAAAATTATTTCTTTTATTACTTTTTATAAGGTACTTGGTCGATTTCAATTTTGATTTTCCGTAAACACCTATTGGCTTGCCTTTTAAGCTTTCACTATGTGGTGATCTTTTTTTTCCGTATTCTAAACTGCTACCAATTTGAATAAATTTTTTTATATTTTTATTTTTAAAATAATCAATTAAGTTTTTACAGCCGTAATAATGACTTTCTAATGTTTTTTTTTTGTTTGAGTGATCTACATAGCCGCCTAAATTAATAACATAGTTAAAACTTTTTTTTTTTAATTTTTTGTATAAGAGGTTTTTATTAAAAATATCACAAAATAAATATTTTACGCCCTCAATTTTTCTTTCTTTGTTAGGTTTGTTTTTTGATAGCGAATAGACATCACATTTATTTTTTAAACTTTTTAATAAATGAAAACCAATAAAACCAGTTCCACCAACAATTAAAATTTTTTTTTTCATTTTATTGTTTTTTTCTTAAAATTTTTTCAATATTTTCTTTATCTCTTAAAGTATCCATGCATTGCCAAAATCCTTTATGTTTGAAGGCAGACAATTGTTTTTTTTTTGTAATTGTCTCTAAAGGTTCTCTTTCTAAATACGTTTTATCATTTTTGATAAGATCTAAGAATTTAGCATTCATAACAAAAAAGCCTCCATTGATCCATCCATGGTCCATAGAAGATTTTTCTTTAAAATAATTGACTGTATTATTTTTAATTTTCAAAAAACCAAATCTTGCAGGAGGTCTTACTGCAGAAATTGTGACCATTTTTTTATTTTTATTATGAAAATTTAGCAATTTCTTTAAATTTATATTTGATATTCCATCTCCGTAAGTCATCATAAAAGTTTCACCTTTTAAATATTTTTTAAGTCTTTTAAGCCTACCTCCTGTCATAGTATTTCTGCCTGTATCGATAAGATTGATTTGCCACCCAAATTTATTTTTTTTGAAATATTTTTTTATTACGTCACCTTTATAACCAAGCGCAATGTAAAAATTTTGGTATCCTTGTTTAGCATAAAAATTCATTATTCTTACTAAAATAGGTTTTCCGTTAATTTGGACCATTGGTTTGGGTATCGTTTTTGTATATTCTGACAATCTTGTTCCGAGTCCACCGGCTAAAATAACTACTTTCATTTAAAAAATACCTAATTTTCTTTTTTTAAAATGTACATTAATTTTTTTATCGTAATTTAAAATCTGTTGTTTTGAAATATTGAAAACATTTGTTTTTTTGGAGTAATACAATTTATACCAATCTGCCGTAAGCTTTACACTTTCATTAAATTTAAGTATTGGCTCCCAGTAAAGAAGATGTTTTGATTTATTTGAATTTAATTTGAGTAATTTAGATTCCTTTTTATTATTTTTTTCTTTTTTTATTTTCCACGATACTAAGTTCCAGTTTTTTTTCATTAATTTTACTAGTTGAATAACACTTCTGTTTTGATAATTACTTGGTCCAAAATTAAAAGCTTCACCATTTATTTTTTTTGAATTTCTTTTCCCCATTATAGCAGAATGAAGATATCCTCTAATCACCTCAAGTACATGTTGCCAAGGTCTTGTTGAATTAGGGTTTCTAATTATTGCATTTCTATTTTTTGTCCAGGATTTAACACAGTCAGGTATGATTCTATCTTTTGACCAGTCACCCCCACCTATCACATTACCTGCTCTTGAAATTGTTAACGAGAGATTTTTTCTTTTTGAAACTAATGATTTAAAGTAAGAATTTAAAATAATTTCTGCTGCACCTTTTGACCCGCTATAGGGATCATCGCCCCCTAAAAGATCGTTTTCCTTATAACCTCTTTTAATTTCTAAATTTTTGTAACTTTTGTCACTAGTTATTATTACTGCATGACATCTTTTTTTAATTTGCAAAAAAGACTCAAGTATATTTAATGTTCCAACAGTATTACTTGTAAAAGTTTCTTCAGGATTATCATAAGATTTTTTTACAAGAGATTGTGCTGCTAAATGAAAAATAAAATCAGGCTGAACTTTTGTAAATATTTTTTTTACTTTTTTCAAATTTCTAATATCACAATTAAAATTTTTTACTTTGTTTTGCAGGCTAAGTTTTAAAAAATGTGAGGGGTTGCTTGTAATATTATTTGAAATACCAAAAACTTTAGCACCTAGAAGGTAGCACCATAGAGTCAACCAGGAGCCTTTAAATCCTGTATGACCTGTAATTAAAATTTTTTTACTTTTAAAATATTTTTTAAATGTTAACATTCTAATTATTTAACAATAATAAATCAGTATAAAGAGAGTAACTCCCTTTTTTTTCCTCACCCCAACCATCTTGTAGTTTCAATAAACTTTTTTCACTAATTTCTTGTAACTCAATTGTCTCTTGAGATAAGTCAATATATTTATCAAATTTAGCTATTATTTTTAACATAAGCTCCCACGAACCTATTCGTTTTAAAGCGTATGGCCAAAACTCTAATACTATTGGAGCTCTCGAGTTTATTAAGTCTTTTGCACCTGATAAAATTATAGGCTCGTATCCTTGTGTATCAATCCAAATTAAATCAGTTTTAGGGTTTATATTTTTAAACAAAGTATCAAATTTTTTTGTAAAGACTTCAGTGGTTTTTCTTTTTTCTTCACCATGAGTATTAAACTTAATCATGCTTTTAATTCTATGATCACCAGAGTTATCTTCAGCTAACTCCATTTCTATTTTTTTATCGTCCTGGTCTGATAAAGCATAATTATAAGTATTTATTTTATCTTGAAGATTGTTAATTGCTATGTTCATTTTTAGAAGATCAAAATTTTTATTTTCAGGTTCAACTGCATAAGCTTTCTTAACCAGTCCTCTTTTAACAGCTGGTATACAAATTACTCCTATATTAGCCCCGATGTCGTAAAGTGTATTAATTTTGTAATTTTTATTCAAAAAATTAAGAGATTTCCTTAGTTTTTTTAAATCAAATTCACCTGTCACAAACATTTCTTTTGAAATTATGTTGTCATTATTAAAAACAATAAATTTCTCATTATGTATAGTTTCAATTATCGAAAGGTTGGAATTAAATTTTAAAGTATCAAATAATGTACTTCTGATAAAAGGACTTTTACTTTTGAAAATAAATTTAAAAAAATTGGATAAAGTTTGATACAAAATAAATCTTATTCCCAATAAAGTAAAAATTCTTTTAATTTTTTTCTTAAAACTAAGTTTAGAAAAAAATTTAATTTTATCTAAAAAAACTATTTTGATAATTTTTCATTTTATTTTATATAGCTGAGTGTTTAAAAAACCATCAACTGATTTTGAATATACTTTACAAATATTTTTTTCGTTTAACACATTTAGATTAAATGGAGATTTAGTCAAATCAACTGCACTTTCATCAGAAAGTCTAATATTAGGTCCGGTAATAATATCTTTGTTAGGAGTAAATATTTCTTTTTTTGGGAAATGTTCTGTAATTAATAAATAACTAAATTTTCCATTAATTCTGTTCAAAAATTTTTTAATCATTTGATTAGATAAGTGCTGTAGTACACATCTAATTATGCAGATTTCAGCTTCAGGGAGTTGATCTCTAGTCATATCCAGTACTAAAAATTTTAGTTTTTCATCTTTAAATCTTTCTTGATTAGTTTTTATTAAATCTTCAAAAATATCACATGCAGTAAAGCTGCTAGAAAAGTTAACCAACTTTGATGATACCTCGAAATCTCCACATCCAAATTCTACTATACTTGGTTTTTTTTCAAATGTTTTCAAAAAACTAATTGTTTTGGATATATATTCGTCAGTAAATTCTGATTTATGCGAACCTAATCCAGAATAATACTTAAAATTTTTTTTTTCATTTTCTGGTGTCCAAACCTTTTCGTTGTATATTTTTCCAAACACTTCTTTTATTGGAAGACTTTTATATTTTTGAGTCTCTAATTTTTCTTTAATATTTTTTAAATAATTTAATATAAAAGAAGGCAATAATATTTTACAAATTTTTTTCATCATCTTAAAGATCATTTTTTTTAAAAAAATCGTTAATTCCCCTTTTTTTTCAATTTCCTCAATTTTTTTCTTTCCATTTAGAACTAATTTTTTTTGAAGCTCATTATCAAAATATAAATTTTTTATTTTCGTTGCTAAATCATCTTCGTTTAAAGGATCATAGTAGAGCACACTTTCTCCATATATTTCTCTAATACCCTCTAAGTTAGGATAGATGACTGGTATTCCTAATTTGAATGCTTCCCATGGAGGTATATTAGTTGGGCCAATTAAAGAGGTCATAACTAGTATAGATGAGTTAAGGTATAATGATGGTAAATCTTCATCATCAACGTAGTCTAAAAATTTTATTTTCTCACTTAAGTTTTTTTTGTTTACATACTTTTTTAAATTTTTTAAGTAACCATTATCATTTCCACAACATACTAAACTAATATTTTCAATTTTTTTATCTTTTAATTTAGCTAAAGCATCTATTAAAGTTTTATGATTTTTATGTGGAAAATACATTGCAGGATAAAAAAGATATTTAGGAGGTAAATTATATTTTTCTAATTTCTTTAATTTGCCTCCACTTTTATTTTGATAATTGCTGATAGCTAAACTAGGTTGATGGTTAATAACTAAAATTCTATCTTTTAAAACTTTATAAAAAAAAGAAATTCTCTCTTTTATAATGTTTGCATTTGTAATAATTATTACTGCCTTTGGCAAAACTGTTTTAAGCGTTTCTTCTCTTCTTTCGAATTCTGAGTCATTAATCATTTCAGGAAATTCTAAGTTTTCTCTATGACTTACGTCAGGCACTGTAATTATAAATTTTGAGTTTTCCAAATACAAAGAATATTGCGACGGGCCAGTAAAATATATTAGGTCTATTTTTTTCTCGTTAATAAGTTTTTCAAACTTATTTTTAAATAAAAAAATTTTTTTGAATTTTCTAAAAAATCTATTGTAGTTTCTAAGATAGCTAATATATCTATCTAATATGTTCATATTTAAATAATGAATATCAAAATTAAATTTTTTAATATCGATATCTAAGTTTTGATTTGCAAAAATAATTGAAACTTTATAGTCATTTTCGTGCATTTCAAAATTTTTGATAATATACAAAAGCTCCTGGTATGCTCCACCAGACTTTCTTTTGGAGTCTACAAAGATTCCTATGTGTTTTTTCATTAATTTTTTTGAGCTATGACTAACGCTCCCCAACTTTTTTTTGTTGGAAAGTTTTTTGTATTGAGATCTAAACAAGC
>CACGMC010000004.1 GCA_902574035.1 uncultured Pelagibacteraceae bacterium | reverse complement strand
GTTTTGCTAGAATACCCGAGTATTTTTTCTATTTCATCGCTATGTCTACCTTTAATTTTTACAATTTCAACAGAGGAAAAAGATGCTAGTCCTCTAGCAAGTTTATTATTATTTTCATCAGATATTAAAATATTTTCTCCTTTCTCGAATTCGCCACTTATTGTTTTAATTCCTGCAGCCAAAAGACTTTTTCCACTTTTTAAAGCATTGGCAGCTCCCTTATCAATAAAAATAGTACCAAGCGAACTCAATGAACTTACGATCCACTTTTTTCTTGCAGCCATTGTAGAAATCTTAGGTAAGAATTTAGTAAATATTTTTTTTTTAATCATATACTTTATTGGATTTTTTCTATTACCGTTACCAATGAACATATGACATCCAGAATTCATACAAATGTTAGCAGCTTCAAGTTTTGTTATCATTCCTCCTGAACCATAGCTATTAATTTTTGAATCAGCTAATTTATAAATATCGTTATTAAGATCTTTTACTTCTTTAATTAATTTTTTCTTATTTCCTTTATCATAAAGACCGTCAACATCTGAGAAAATTATTAAAGTATCAGCCCCAATTATTTGTGCAACTCTTGCTGCTAATCTATCATTATCGCCGTATTTTATTTCAGATGTTGCAGTCGTGTCATTTTCATTAACGATCGGTATAGCTTTTAATTTAAATAGATTGTCAAATGTTCTTCTAACATTTAAAGCTCTTCCTCTTTGTTCAGTGTCATCAGGTGAAATTAAAATTTGCCCTACTCTAAAATTATTTTTTTTAAATATTTTTTGAAATTCTTCAGCTAAATGTATTTGACCAATCGAAGCTAAAGCTTGACTCATATCTAGTTTGATTTTTTTTCTTTTTATATTTAAGTATTTTTGACCGATGGCAATTGCGCCAGAAGAAACAATTACAATATCTCTCTTTTGTTTGTAATTTTTTATATCTTTAATTAAACTATCTATCCAAGTTTTTTTAAAATTACCTTTTCTATCAATAACAGTAGATGATCCTAACTTGATTACTATTCTTTTTGAATTATTTATTAACATTTGAAATAAGTGCTTTCTTTATTGTTTGTATATCATCCTTTTTAAATACCGAAATAATTTTATATTTTTTATTAATTTTACCACTAAAAAGATCTAGTTTTTTTTTAAGAATTTTTTTTTCAACAAGATCTGACTTATTAAAATAAATTATCTCTTTTTTTTTAGATAATAAAGAATCATAGTTCTTTAATTCAGCTCTAATTTTTTGATAATTTCCAGCCAAATCATTTTCTGTAACATCAATTAAATGTAGTATTATTTTACATCTTTCAATATGTCTTAAAAATTTATCTCCCAAACCGACACCTTTATGTGCTCCTTCAACTAACCCAGGTATATCAGCTAATGTAACTTCTTTATTGTTATAATATGTAACTCCTAAATTTGGATTTATCGTAGTAAATGGATAATTAGCAATTTTAGGTTTTGCTCTGGTCAAAGATGCTAGTAAACTTGATTTGCCCGCGTTAGGTAAGCCAACTATTCCAACATCAGCAATTATTTTTAGTTGAAGCCAAATCCAAAACTCTTCACCATTTTTACCATTCGTTTTTTTTCTAGGTGCTCTGTTGGTGGAACTTTTAAATCTTACGTTTCCTAGTCCACCTTTGCCACCTGAAGCTATTAAGTATTTCTCTTTGTTTTTTTTAAAATCATATATTATTGTATTGTTATCCTCTTCATAAATTTGAGTTCCAACTGGTACTTTTAAAATTAAATCTTTTCCGTTTGCTCCCGTTTTATTTCTTTTACTACCAGGCTTACCATTCTCAGCTTTAAAATGTTGAGAATATCTATAATCAATTAAAGTATTCAAATTTCTTTCAGCTTCAAATAAAATCGAGCCACCATCTCCGCCATCACCTCCATCTGGTCCACCGAATTCAACAAATTTTTCCCTTCTAAAGCTTGCCGAACCAGATCCACCATTTCCGGCCCTCAAATTAATTTTTGCTTGATCTAAAAATTTCATTGTATTGATATAAATAATTTTTGTTATTTATATTTCTAGCTGGGAATAACAGAAACAAATGTTCTGTTTAACTTAGATTTTTTAAATTTTACTTTTCCTTTTATCAATGAATAAATCGAATGGTCTTTTCCCATGCCAACATTTGTGCCTGGATGTATTCTTGTACCTCTTTGTCTTACTATAATATTTCCTGGAATAACTAGTTGATCACCGTATCTTTTTACGCCTAGTCTACGGCCTTTACTATCTCTTCCGTTACGTGATGATCCACCTGCTTTTTTTGTTGCCATTTAATTACCTATTTTTTCACTGACTTTTTTATATCTTTTTTTGTTTCTTTTACAACTTTCTTTTTTTCAACTATTTTTGCTTCATCAACTACTTTTCCGCCTTTAGCTAAAATCTTTGTAATTTGAATTTTAGCATGTTGCTGTCTATGTCCATTTTTTTTTCTAGAGTTCTTTCTTCTTCTTTTGTGAAAAACTAATATTGTTCTGTCTTTTACATTATCTAAAAGCTTAGCTTCAACTGTAGCGCCCTCTACACTAGGATTTCCAATTTCGGTGTTTTTATTATCACTTAAAAGTAAAACATTTTTAAATTTTATAGTTTCACCTTTTTTAGCGTCAAGTTTCTCTATTTCTAAAATTTTACTAGCAGAGACCTTATACTGTTTTCCACCTGTTTCAATTATCGCAAATGACATAAAATTCTTTTTTTTTAGTTTTCAGGCAATATAGCCTTCAATAATTTCAAGTCAAGAATATAGAGGTTAAAATGTGTCCTTTAAATCTCGCAATTTCGAAAAAACTTCCTGATCTGAGGAGTCTTTGAGGTTTAACGCCTGTTTAATATCATTATTGTCATATCTTAAAAAAATATTAGTTTTTAATTCTTCACCAATAGTAGTTGGTATGGTTGGAAGATTTCTTTTAAGTTTTGAATTAATTTCAATAGATTTTTCTTTAAGCACAGAGTTGTTAAAATCATACTTTAAACAAAAGTTTAAATTTGATTTCGTATATTCATGTCCACAATAAACTTTTGTTGACTGAGGAAGAATTTTTAATTTGTTTAATGAATAAAACATATCAGTATGTGTTCCTTCAAATATTCTACCGCACCCTAAAGAAAATAAAGTGTCTCCAGTAAAGATAACCCCATTATTCTTGAAGTAATAAGCTACATGACCTTTAGTATGACCTGGAATAAATATTGTTTTAAACACAAGATCTCCTATTTTTTTAATTTGATTGTCTTTTAATAGTATGTCAATTCCAGGAATACGATCTTTATCACCTTCGAAACCCATGACTATTGGATTATATTTTTTTTTAAGTTCAATATTGCCATCAACATGATCAGCATGATGATGGGTATTAAGTATGTAATTTAGCTTTTTATATTTTTGAATTACTTTGTCACACGAAATGAATTCAGACGGATCTACTATTGATACAGTGTCAGTCTCTTCTTCAAATATCAAATAACTGTAATTATCCTTTAAGCACTTAATTATTTCGATTTTCATATTATCCAATTAAAAATATGCCTAGTTTTGAAAACAGGTTCTTAATTTCTAAATTACTTCTTTTAATTAAAGATGTTTTGTCTTCGTTTACTCCAATTACTTTTTTAATTTTTATTTTTTTTTCATCACAAAAACTAAAAAGATCTTTAATTGTACACATGTGTAAATTTGGTGTGTTATACCAAGTATTTGGCAAAGTTTTTGTTACTGGCATTTCACCAAAAAATAAAAGTTTTGTTCTTACTTTCCAGTATCCAAAATTTGGAATTGAGATAATCACTGATTTACCAATTCTTAAAAGTTCCCTTAATACTTTTTCTGGATTGTAAAAAGCTTGTAGAGTTTGGCTCAAAACTACATAGTCAAATGATTGGTTTGGAAACTGATGAAGTTCTGTTTCTGCATTACCTTGTATAACGGGTAAACCTTTGTGGATACATTGTTGAACATTAATTTGATCAAGTTCTAAACCCCGAACTTCAATATTTTTTTTCTTGTAAAGCAAATCCATCAAAGAACCATCTCCACAACCCACATCCAATACTCTTGTATTATTAGGTAATAAATCTGCAATTACTTTAAATTCTTTTTTCATTTTTAAATTTTTCATACATTGAGTCTATAAAACTTTTTAATGTTTTTAGAAAATCTGGTACTTGCAGCAAGAAAGAGTCATGCCCTTTGTCTGTTACAATTTCTGAATAAGAAACATCTGCTCCCGAAGCATTTAAAGCTATAACTATATCTTTGTTTTCCTTAGTCGTGTAAAGCCAATCAGATGAGAAAGAAATAATCAAAAATTTAGTTTTCTGCCCCTTAAAAGCCTCAACTAAACCACCCTTAAATTGTTTTGAAAGATCGAAATAGTCCATCGCTCGTGTAATGTATAAAACAGAATTTGCATCAAATCTCTCAACAAATGCGTAGCCTTGATGTCTTAAATAACTTTCAACTTGAAAGTCAGCATTAAAGCTAAATTCGTAATCCGCTTTTTCCTGTAATTTTCTTCCGAACTTTTCTTGCATACCTTTTTCTGATAAATAACTTATATGCCCAACCATTCTTGCAACAGCTAATCCATTTTTTGGCTGAACATCTTTAAGAAAATACTTCCCTTTGTCCCATACTGGATCGGCCATTATGGCCTGGCGAGCCAACTCATTTAAAGCAATATTTTGTGCGCTATGACTTGAGCTACAAGCAATTGGAATTGCTGAAAAAGATCTATTAGGAAAGGTTGAGCAAAATTGTAAAAGTTGCATGCCACCCATAGATCCTCCGGTTGCACACAAAAGTTTTTTTATTCCAAGATGATCAAGCAATGACTCTTGGGCTCTGACCATATCTCTAATTGTAATTACAGGAAAATCTAATCCATAAGGTTGTTCAGTTTCCGGATTAATATCTTTAGGCCCTAAAGAACCCATACAACCACCTATTACATTTGCACAAATTACGAAATATTTATTTGTGTCTATAGCCTTTCCTGGTCCTACAGCAGTAATCCACCATCCTTCTTTGTTTGTAATAGGATTAGTACCAGAAACAAATTGATCACCCGTTAAAGCATGGAATACTAAAATTGCATTGTCCTTATCTTTGTTTAATTTTCCATAGGTTTCATATGCTAGAGGAAAATTATTAATTGTCTTCCCACAATCTAATTTAAGTGGTTTTTCTACTTTAATTTTCTTTATATTTTCAAGTTTACTATTCATCCAAAAAAAAAGCCCAGCTAAACCGGGCTATCTCCTGTTTAGCTACATTTATAAAGCGCCTGCAATTTGGTTAAATCGGCGCCTTAAGGAAATTAATACTAAATAGTCGTAAACTTGTCAAATTCATATGTAATGAAACTAGCATTACTATAGCTTTTTATATATTAACTAAAATAAAATGAATTTACCAAAACCGAAAAAAATTAATGCAGAAAAATATGTTGCTGGATTAAGTTTATTTAAGCAGAAAGCGGCAAATATTAAAATGTCAGCAAATGAGTCTGCATTGGGCCCTAGTCCTAAAGCAATAAAAGAATTCAACAAAGTATCAAAAAATCTAAAAAGGTATCCAGACTCAGAAGGTATTTTTCTTAGAAAAGTGTTAGCTAAAAAATTTAAACTTGATACAAGAAGAATTATACTAGGGTCCGGTTCTGATCAAATATTTGAACTAATATGTAAAACCTTTATTGATAAAAATGATGAGGTAATTGTTCCTGAGTTTAGTTTTATAATTTACAGAATTTATAGTAAGATTTACGGAGCAAAAATTAAATATGCAAAAGAAAAAAATTTTAAAATTTCTATAAATAATATTCTTTCTAAGGTAACTAAAAAAACAAAGATTGTTTTTTTAGCAAATCCAAATAATCCTACAGGAACATTTATTAGTAAAAAAGAATTGCTAAAATTAAGAAAAAAGTTAAGAAGTAATATATTGTTAGTTGTTGATGACGCTTATTTTGAATACGTAAAAGATAAACATTATTTGTCAGGTATGAAGTTATTCTCTAATTCTAAAAATGTTATTGTAACAAGAACATTTTCAAAAATTTATGGTCTTGCCGGACTAAGAGTTGGATGGGGATATGGTCCTAAAAATTTGATAAATGCATTAAATCAAGTTAAACCACCTTTTAATATTAATAGAGCTGGTTTATTTGCTGCTGTGGAATCGATTAAAGATGTTAAGTGGTTAAACAAGGAAATAAAACATGTTAATAGATGGGTTAAAATCTTTTATAATAATTTTAAAAATCTTGGGGTAGAAACTAATCCCAGTTATGGAAATTTTTTATTGATAAACTTCAATAAGATTAAGGGGAACTCAAAAAAAATATTTTTAAAATTAGCGAAAAGTGGAATTTTAGTCAGAAAAATGGATGTATATAAGATAAAAAATTCTTTAAGAATAACAATTGGAAATAATTTTGAAAATAAAAAATTTATAAAGACTTTAAGGAAAATAATCTAATGTTCGAAAAAATTACTATAATTGGCTGTGGCTTAATAGGTTCATCAATTCTGAGAAACATAAATAATAATGAAATAAGCAAAACGATTACAGTTTTTGATAAATCAAAGGATGTAGTTGAAACAATTAAAAAAGAAGGGTTATGTAGCAACGTCTCAAAAGATATTCAATCTGCGGTAAAAGACTCAGATCTAATAATTCTTGCCATTCCTCTAAGTTCCTACAAAGAGGTTTTATTGTCTGCAAAAGACACGTTTAAAAAGGGCGCTATTATTACAGACACTGGATCGGTAAAAAAAGAAGTAAATAAAATATTTGAAAATTTTAATTTAACAAGTATTTTCTGGATAGCATCTCATCCTATAGCGGGAACCGAAGAAAGTGGCCCTTCTGCTGGTTTTAAAGATTTGTTTAAAAATAGATGGACAATAATTTGTGACACCAAAAACTCAAACAAAGATAAAGTTGAAAAATTAAAAAAATTCTGGGAATTTTTAGGAAGCAAGGTTAAATTAATGAGTATTGATGATCACGATCATATACTTGCCCTTACTAGTCATTTGCCCCATGCCGTAGCATACAATATTGTAATAACCGCAATTGAAACCGATGAAAAATTTAAAAATGAAATAATCAAATATAGCGCAGGAGGTTTAAGAGACTTTACTCGTATTGCATCTTCAGACCCTTTGATGTGGAAAGATATTTTTATTGATAATAGTGAAAATATTGTAAAAATTTTAGATAAATTCTCAAAAAATATTGATGATTTTAAAAAAGCTATTACAGAGAAAAATGGTGATAAACTCTTGAAAATATTTGCTTCAACTAAGAATGTTAGAAAAGAGATTGTTAAAGCCGGTCAAGATGTCGAAACCCCTGATTTTGGTAGAAAAAAAAATTAATTTAAATTATCAATAGCAGAATATATTTTATTCTCTAAATCAATTATAAAAACATTTTTATCTTTTCCAGGCTTAATAGGTTCTAAGAAAGATATCTTAATGTCGTGATTATGTTTCAAAAAACTGTTTTTCGGCCAAACTTTTCCAGTGTTCAACGCAACAGGAACACAAGGCAAATTTAATCCCTCGTAAATTCTACCAGCACCTTTTTTAAATGGCAGTCTTTCACCAAATTTTACTCTTGTTCCTTGAGGAAAAATTAATAGAGGTCTTTTGCTAATTTCAATATTATTTTTGATTTTATCAAAAAAATTTAAATTATCTCTTGTAGTAGTGTCTCTTACAATATCAATCGAACCAATTTTTTTTAAATACCAACCAAATAATGGAATTTTTAGGAGCTCCTTTTTAAGAATAAAAATAGGATACTGCAAAGGTGCTTGGAGTATAAATGTTTCAAGTAAAGATTGGTGAGCACTAGCAACAAAAAACCTTTCGTTTTTTTTTAAATTTTCTACTCCAGAAAAAGTAACTTTAACTCCTAATATAAACCTTAATAAAAAAATAATAATATGTGCCAATATCTTTCCACAAACTAACGAAGCTTTACTAGGTAGAATTAATGTTGGTACAGCTAAAACAAAAACTAATATTAAGGTAGAATAAAATAATATGGTGAATAAGACCGATCTTATAAATTGCATTATTGGTTTAGTAAGCTTTTTATATCCTGTTTTTTTCTAATTACTCTAGCTTTAGATTTATTTATAATTATCTCAGCTATTAATGGTTTAGTATTATAATTTGAAGACAAAGAAGCACCGTAAGCTCCAACGTCAGAAATAGCAACGTAATCAGATTGGTTCATTCTTTGGTATTTATTATATTTGATAAATTTGCAAGTTGTCTCACATATTGGACCTACGAATTCTAAAGGACCATTATTTTTTTTACCATTTTTAATTACAGGAATTATGTTATGAACCGCATCATAAAGTGCAGTTCTCATAAAATCATTCATACCAGCATTTAAAATTGCAAATGTTTTATTTGAACCTTTTTTTAAGTATTGAACTTTAGCAACCAAGATAGCTGCATCACCTACGATCGCCCGTCCTGGTTCAAAAATTATGCTACAGTTATATTTCTGTCTAAACTTTTCTACTAAATTTGAATAGTTTTTAAGATTTATTTTTCTGTCGTTTTTTTTATAAGCAATACCAAATCCACCACCAAGATCTACGAACTTAAAGTTAATTTTTGTTTTATTAATTATTTCCTCCAAGACTTTTAAAGTCTTTTTAAAAGGGTTTTCACTTAATATTTGACTTCCAATATGTACACTAATTGCTTTAAGTCTTAAATTTTTCAACTTTTTAATATTAAGACAAAATGAAATTAAACTTGTTTTCGAAAGACCAAATTTATCTTCTGCTTTACCCGTAGAAATTTTTTTATGTGTTGGTGCATTTATATCAGGATTAAGCCTGATACCTATAGCAATCTTTTTTTTTAAGTTACCTGCAATTTTATTAATCAATATAGCTTCATTTTCTGACTCCACATTAATTAATAAGATATTTCTTTTTATAGCTAATCTTATTTCTTCCTCTGTTTTACCAACACCGGAGAAAACAATTTTACTGGGTTGTATGCCAGATTTTATAGCTTTAAGTAATTCACCTCCAGAAACCACATCGGCACCTGATCCCATTTTTTTTAAAACTTTTAAAATTTGAATATTTGAATTTGCTTTTACGGAAAAACAAATTAAAGGTTTAGATTTTTTAAAATTATTTGAGAAAGATTTGTAATTTTCAACAATATTACTCTCCGAATAAAGATAAAAAGGAGTGCTTAATTTTGACACCAGTCTTCTTACAGAGACATTCTCCACAAATAGATTATTATTTTTGTATCTTATATAAGACATATATTAAATTATTTTTGTAAAATTATTAATTGATCCCTGGTACTGTGGATCTGATTTTTTTCCACATGATCCTAACATAAACATTAATAATATAAGAGTAATAACAAATTTCATTTAAGTTCCTTTTTATATTTTCTTATCATATTTTTTATATTTCTTTCAGAGGTTCCACCATAAGAATTTTTTGAATTCATTGAATGTTTAACATTAAAAATTTTTAAAACATTATTATTCAAGTTTTTGTAAAACTTCTTTATTTCATTTAAAGTTAATTCATCTAAATTTTTCTTATTTTTTTCTGCATAATTAACAATTTTTGAAGATATTTTATAAGCTTCCCTAAAAGATAGTTTTTTATCTTTTACAAGGTAGTCGGCAAAATCTGTTGCCGTCGTATAACCAGTTTTTGCCATATCGGACATTCTAGTTTTATTTGGGTTAATATTTTTAACTAGTTCATTGCTCATGATTAAAGTATCTTTCAAAGTATCATAACCATCAAATACTAATGCTTTATCATCTTGTAAATCTTTAAAATATGAAATTGGAAGTCCTTTCATTATTGTTAAAATAGAATTTAACTTCCCATAATTAATTCCAGTTCTACCTCTTATAAGTTCTGCAGGATCAGGATTCTTTTTTTGAGGCATTATAGATGAACCAGTAAGCATTTTATCATTAAAGCTTATCAACTGATAAGCATCAGAATTCAATATAATAAAGTCTTCAGCCAGTCTCGATAGATGCATTGCACATACAGCGCAAGCATAAAGAAAATCTATTGCAAAATCTCTATCCGAAACTGTATCAATCGAATTATTTGTAGGTTTTTTAAAACCTAACTTTTTAGAAGTAAAGTTTCTATCTATATTGTAAGACGTCCCAGATAAAGCCGCGGCACCGAGCGGAGACTCGTTTATTAATTCTAAATTGTTATGAAATCTTTGCTTATCTCTTTTTAACATTTCATAATAAGCTAAGAGATAATGAGCAAATGAGACAGGCTGAGCGTTTTTAAGGTGAGTAAAACCTGGCATAACGGTTCCCACATTTTTGTCTGCTTTGTTTATTAAATTTTTCATTAAAGAATTCAATTCTTTAATTAAAACTAAAGATGAATCTTTTACCCAAAGCTTAAAGTCCGTCACTACCTGATCATTTCTTGATCTAGCAGTATGCATATAACCCGCTGCATCTCCAATTATTTCATATAATTTTTTCTCTATATTTAAATGAATATCTTCAAATTTTTCTTTAAATTTAAATTTACCTTTTTTAATTTGCCCTTTAATTTTATCCAGTCCTTTAATTATTTTTTTTCCTTCTTTAATAGGAATTATTTTTTTTTTAATTAGCATTTGAGTATGAATTTTTGAGGCAAAAATATCCTGTTCGTAGAGTCTTTTGTCTATATTTATAGAAGCCCCAATTCTTTGAAATGATTGAGAAGGTAGGTTTTTAAACCTACTCGACCAAACTGTCTTATTTTTATTTGTCATAATCTATGCTATTTTTAATTTAAATTAATATGAAAATTAGTAAATCTTTTAAAATCATAACATTCATTTTTATAGGCTTTTTATTTGTTAATAACCCATTAACTTATGCGGAGCTCCCTAACAATCTTGTTATTCACGATAAACCTAAAAAAATTACCAGTGTAACTTTTAAAGATATTAATCTTCAGGATGTGGATTTATCTAAGAATAAAGGCAAGATCATGGTACTAAATTTTTGGGCTACTTGGTGTGTACCTTGCAAAAAAGAGATGCCGTCACTTGAAAAACTAGCTCAAAACTTACCGCAAGTAGATGTTTACCCTATTAACATGGAACCACCAAACAAACTTAGAGTAAGAGATTGGTTACAAGACATTGGTGTAGTAAGTTTAAATACTTATTTTGATCCTAAATTAGATTTAGCTAAAAAGTTTAAGTTGATAGGAATGCCAACCACAATTTTACTAGATAAAAATGGAAATGAATTTGGAAGAATTATGGGTGAATTTGACTTTAACGAAAAAAACTTTTTAAAATTTTTGAAAAGTAAAGCTAATCTTTAAAAAAATAGGCCAACAAAACCAAAACGATAATTGCTATAAATTGAAGTAAAACCCTTAACTGCATCAGTTTATTTGAGTATTTTTTACTAGTACTACCACCTTTGAATAAAGTATAAATACCTAATATTAAAACTATGGCAACAGCACCAAGAAGAGAAAAACCGATAAAGTTAAATAAAAGTTCTGACATAATAAATTATATATAATGAGCTATTCACTAAATACAACTGTTATTAAGTCTTCCGAGAAACAAAAACCCGAAAATGTTGTAATACTTTGCCATGGATATGGAGGAGATGGAAATGATATTTCAATTTTAGCAAATTATTGGAAAAACTATCTTCCAAAAACAGTTTTTATATGTCCAGATGCACCAGAGAGATGTGCTGTAAGTCCAACTGGCTTTCAATGGTTTGACTTAATGGATCAAACAAGCGATGAAATTTTGACAAAATCATTAGTCGCAGAAATGAAATTAAACGAGCTAATCGATGAAGTTAAGGCAGAATATAAATTACCAGCAGATAAAATTATTTTATGTGGTTTTAGTCAAGGATGCATGATCAGTTTACAGACTGGATTGAAAAGAGAAGATAAAATTAATTCTGTCATTGGTTATTCAGGCAAAATAATTGACATCAAACATATAGAGAACAATATTAAATCAAAACCTGATATTATATTAATGCACGGGGAGAAAGACGAAGTGGTTCCAGTAAGTTTTTTGCTTGAAGCAATAGAGCTGTTTAGTAGACTGAATTATAAGATACAAACTAAGATTTTTAAAAACTGCGAGCATAGAATACCCCAAGAGGGCTCGAGTCTTGGCCTAGAATTTATAAAAAAAAAATTATACTAACAACAATATGTCACAAAATTAAAACTTGATTTAATTTTTTATATCATTTAGCTTTAGTTATGATTATTTCTGCAAATGATAAAGTACCTTTAGAAAAATGCCCTGCATTAGTTTTAAACGCAGATTTCAGGCCATTAAGCTATTACCCTCTATCTTTATGGTGTTGGCAAGATGCAGTTAAGTCTGTTTTTTTAAATAGAGTAAGCATAGTTTCAAATTATAAAAGAAAAATTAGAAGCCCATCTTTCGAAATGAATTTACCTAGTGTCATAGCATTAAAAAATTTTATTAAACCATCAGATAATCCAAATTTCACAAGATTTAATGTTTTTTTAAGAGATAAATTTACTTGTCAATATTGCGGAGATAAAAAAGATCTAACTTTTGATCATCTTTTACCGAAATCGAAAGGAGGAATTACAGACTGGGAAAATGTCGTAACAGCATGTTCTACGTGCAATGTTAAAAAAGGTGGAAAATTATTTGAAGTGAGTGGAATGAAATTATTTAACAAACCTTATAGGCCCACAGTAGATGATCTACATAGAAATGGTAGAAACTTTCCACCAAATTTTTTACATGAAAGTTGGATGGATTATTTATACTGGGATATTGAGTTAGAACCTTAATTAAATTTTTTCTGAAATTGCAATTGCTACTCTTGAGGAAGTTTTTATAACTTTATCTAAAACACTATATAAACCTTTTTTAGTAGCCCCACTTTCGTAGGCTATATCTTTATGGTCTAGTTCATCTTGTCTGAACTTCATAATTTTCTTTTTTAATTCTTCTTCATCTTCTCTTAGTTTATAGGTCTGATCTTTGTAGTGTCCGTCGATTACTTCTTCAACAGATGCCGTGCATAACATTGCTGCTTTTTTTCCCATCATGGCAGTGCCAAATCCCAATGTTATACCCATTAAGTCCCATAAAGGTAAAAGCCTCGTAGGTTTGATATTTCTTTTTTGTATTTCCTTATCAAAAAATTCGTAATGCTCTTTCTCATGCTCTCGCATATCTTCAATTTTTCTTTTTAATTCTTCGTCTTGTTTAAAGGTTTTCAAAGCCAATAATTGACCTTCATAAATCTTAATTGCTCCTCGCTCACCAGCGTGGTCCACTCTTATAATTTCTTCTAAAGTTTTTTTATCTGTTTTGTTCATTTTTTTAAAACTAACATAAGTAGTATATAACTTATTAAAATAGATAAAACTGCATTAAATGTAGCAAGTGATAAACCAAATATCTTAAATGTAACGTCCTTACAACTTATTGGGGTTTTATTTAAGCTTTTTAATAGTTCATCAGTATTTTGGATGTTAGTGTTTATACCAAGCTCACACAATAAACTTTCGTTGAAAATACCTTGTTCAATACCCACATGATATACTGACGTAACTGCCCCAAAAATAAATAATAATAAAACTAAAATTAAAACAGATTTTTCACATTTTTTTGTAAAAATTAAAAATGCAATTAATATAATAGTACCAATGTATGGAATACGTTCTATTTTACAAAGATTACAAGGTTCGTGACCCAAAACAAATTCAACAAAATAAGCAAAACTTAATGCTATAAAACTTAAAACTATTAATGAATTTAAAATAAATTTTTTATTCATATTACTTAAAATAAAAATATATCCCTAAAATAATTAAAACAATTAAAATCCCAATTATTGCAAACCATTTAGAGCCCTCTTTTTCGAGAAGAATTTCAAATTTATCACCAAACTTCATTGATAAATAAGAGACAATAAAAAATCTTAGTCCTCTAGAGATCAAACTTATCATTATAAAAACATAAAGATTAAATCCTATAAAACCACTCGTAATTGTAAAAACTTTATAAGGCAAAGGAGTAAAGCCAGCTAAAAATAATGTACCAATCCAGAAAACAAAACCTGCTTTATTGGAAAGTTTATCTTGTAACGCAAAAACTTTCTCCTCATAATTATAAAATTCTATGATAGACATTGAAAATTCTAAAAATAAACTTCCTAAAAAATAACCAAAAATACCACCTAAAACTGAAAATATTGTTGCTATTAGAAAAATTCTAAAATATTGATCTTTTTTTGCCAATACCATTGGCACAATCATTACATCTGGCGGTATTGGAAAAAATGAACTTTCGATAAAAGATACAAAAGCCAGAAAGGGCTTCGATAATTTATGTCTAGCTAAATCTAAACATCTGTCATATAATTTCTTTAACATTTATCACTTATATAAACATGTCAGACGAAAAAGAAATAAAAAATTTAAATAATCTTACAAAGGTAGATTTTAAAAATAAACAGGTAGAATTTAAGGACGAATTCATAAGTAGGGCAGAAGTTCATTCTATTTTATCTGCAAATTTTGGACGAATAAGTGATCAATGGTTTAAATTCTCTACTACTTGGAATTATAACGCTTATCAAACATTCATGGATATGGATAAATACCTTATTTTAATTTATTTAGTTCAAAAATCTTTTCGTCACTACGCAGATATTTTGATAATTCATTCTGAAGAACAATTCTATACAAAAGAAGAATTTGAAATTGAAAAAATTAATCTAATAGAAATTTCTGAAGATCTCTCTATTGCTAAAGAAACAGTAAGAAGGAAAATTAACGAATTGAATGAAGATAAAATAATTATGCGTAAAGGAAAAAAGATTATATTAAAACCACTTACATTTGTCCACCAAAGACCAAAACATTCAGTTAAAACGTTATCTGTATTTTTAAACACTTGCTCAAAATACCTGGCTACACAGGATTGGTTTGGCCAGCCTGTTGAAGCCAAAAAAATAGAAGAATTTATCAGAAAAAATTTTACATTGGTTTGGAGATTTTTCTTTAGGTTTAAAATTCCTTTTTTGATCAGACAAAGAAAATTTCATGGAGATCTAGAAACTTTTATAGTTAATGGCACGATATTCGCCAATAACATTGTACGACTTAAAGAAAAATATAAAGATAATCCAATAACAAAAAAAACTTATTCCGATGACCTTGGTGAAGAAAATTTTTTAGAGTGGGCAAAATTTATAATTCTTTCAAAAGAAACTATAGTTGGAATGAATGCTTCCTCAATTTCTGAAATAACGGGCATTCCTAGGGCAACGGTTATTAGAAAACTTAGAATTTCAGAAAAGACTGGCATGATATTTAAGGATAAGCGTCAGCTCTATACTATTGGCAAATCTTATAAAGCTAAATTAAAAGATCTTGGAAAAGTATTCTCCGAAAATCAAATTGATTTATGTAAGTTTATATCAACATTCTTTGAGCTTTATAGAAATCCTAATATTAATAAAAATCTTTAATAAAACTGTTTAATTCACCTATTATTTCATAATATACTTAATTAAGGGCGAATGGTGGAACTGGTAGACGCGCCGGACTCAAAATCCGGTGGTAGCAATACCTTGAGAGTTCGAGTCTCTCTTCGCCCACCAATTTATGGATATAAGTAAACTAAACAGTCTAGTTGAACTTTATTTTAAAAAAACCGAAGAGGTTGATGGTAAACAACAATTTTTAAAATGGTTGAAATCAGATAAACCAATTTACAATTGGGAAGACATAACTCAAAGAATTTTCAAACTTACTTCAAAAATTAAATCTCTAATTAATGATGGGGATAGATGTTTAATATTATCTGAAAACAGACCTTACTGGTTAATTACAGATATTTCTATTATGAATGCTGGGGGTATCTCAGTCCCTATTTTTACAACTTACTCCGCTAATGATTATGAACATATTTTAAATGATTGCAAACCTTCATTGATATTTGTTTCTAATCAAGATCAATTTAATAAGATTAAAAAATTCATTAACGATGACATAAAAAAAATAATTTCATATGAAAAAATTGATTCTGAAAGTTTACTAATTGAAGAAATTTTAAATGAGGATTCTAATGAAAAGTATATAAATAATAATTTAAAAAGAAATATGCCAGCATGTATAATTTATACTTCTGGAACCTCAGGAAACCCCAAAGGCGTTGTTTTAAGTCATGGAGGTATTTTATCTAATTGTGAGGGTGCTGTTGAGTTGCTTAAAATATTAACTGATAAAAAACAGCCTGTATTTTTAACCTGGTTACCTCTTTCCCATTCATATGAGCATACAGTTCAGTTTATACAAATCATTGTTGCTGCAAAAGTTTTTTATGCTGAGAGTTTAGAAAAATTAATTACCAATATGAGTATAGCAAAGCCCACTATTATGACTGCTGTTCCAAGATTTTATCAAAATCTTTTTACTAAAATTAAAATAAATTTTGATAAACAAAGTGGATTGAAGAAAAAACTAATAAACCAAACTTTGAACTTGGGAAAAAAAATACTTAAAAAGGAAAAATTGAGCTTAAGTGAAAAAGTCATGAATTTTATATGTGAGAAATTAGTAAGAAAAAAAATCAGAAATCAATTTGGGGGGAATCTTCAAGCCTTTGTTTCAGGGGGAGGAGCATTAGACCAAAATATAGGAGAATTTTTAAATGCCGTAGGTTTGCCTACCCTCCAGGGCTATGGTCTAACCGAAGCCTCTCCTGTAGTTAGTTGTAATTTACCTGATTTAGTAAAAGTTGAAACAGTGGGTCCCCCATTTAGAACGAATAAAGTAAAAATTGCTGATGACGGAGAAATTCTTATTAAAGGTGAAAATGTAATGCTGGGCTATTGGAATTTGAAAGAGGAAACCACAAAGGTAATAAAGGATGGATGGCTACATACTGGAGATATAGGGGAACTAGATAATCATAATTATTTAAAAATTACTGATAGAAAAAAAGATATTATTATAAATCTTGGTGGAGATAATATATCGCCAAGTAAAATTGAAAATATTTTGTGTTTAAATGAGAATATCAAGCAATCTTTTGTTTATGGAGATAAAAAAAATTACTTAGTTGCGCTAATTGTATGTGAAAAAGAAATTAAATTTGAGAAAATTAAACTTATAATTGAAAATATAAATAAAAGTTTAACATTAATTGAAAAAATTAAAAAATTTATTTTGATTCACGAAGAATTTACAATTGATAACGGAATGTTAACACCAACATTAAAGATTAAAAGAAAAGAAATAATTAAAAATTATAAACAACAATTAGAAAATCTTTATTAAATTAATAAAAAATTTAATTTAATTATCTTTAAAAAACATTGAAATTACTTATCTTTTTAAAACTTTTTTCAATTTTACAATTTGATTTTAAATTATTTAAATTTTAAAAAATTTACACTTTACTTTGTGTTTGACATCAAAGAAAAAAAACTTAAAGATTAAATATCAAAACGAATCATAAAGATTTGTTTATAAACAGGGAGATAAGATGGCTAAAAGAAGAAAAAAAGCTAAAAAGAAAAAAGCTAAAAAAAGAAGAAGAAGAAGAAGATAGTACCCTTCAATTCTTTGTTAATTAAACGCCCTTTTTAATCTTTTAAAAAGGGCGTTTTTAATTCTAACTTTCTAAAATATTTTTGTTTCTACCTAAAGCCTTATCCATTTTTTTCTGTACTTCTTCAGGGCCTGTTTTTAGAACAGCTTCAAATTCAGATTTTAATCTATCGTAAGCTTTTTCAAATAATTGTCTTTCAGAATATGATTGATCGGCAATTATGTCTGTATTTTTATTTAGGTCTTTGACCACTTCTGCCAACTCGTAAATTTTACCTGAATTAATCTTTTGATCATATTCTTGCGCTCTTCTACTCCACATCGTTCTCTTTATTTTTGGTTTAGTTTTTAAAATAGATACACATTTATTTATTTGGTTTATAGATGATATTGGTCTTAGATTTGATTGTTGATTAATTGGAACTGTTAATGTGAGTTTTTCTTTTTCTATAAATATTTTATAAAAATGTATTTCTATTTGACCGATTTTAGCTTTTTCTATTGCGGTTATTTTACCAACGCCATGTTTTGGGTATACTACGAAATCTTTTACATTATATTGCTTCTTTTCAGTAGCTTGTTTTTTTATTTTTTTTATTTCCGGCTTGTCTTCCTGATTAAGACCCGTTTGTCTTTTAGGCGTTTCCTCAATCTTAGTTTTTTTAATTATAACTTTTTTTACTTTTTTTGCCTTTTTTATTTTTTTTGATTTTTTCTTTTTTGGCATATTTACTTAAATGGTTTTTCTGAAAAGTGCTTTTTTAATTTATTTTTAATTTTCTCGTACTTTTTATGTTCAGGCATCGGATCTTTTTTTTTATTAATATTAGGCCATATTGCAGAAAACTTTTTATTTAGCAACAACCATTTATCCTTATTTTCTATATCGGTTGTATCAGGCACAATTGCTCCAATCGGACATTCCGGCTCACAAACTCCACAATCGATACATTCATCAGGATTTATTACTAACATATTTTCACCTTCATAAAAACAATCTACAGGACAAACCTCTACACAGTCTGTTAATTTACATTTAATACATTCATCTTTAACTATATAGGTCATTTTGATTTCATTAGTCTCATTTTAATCTCACCACATTCTTTATCTGAAAAATAGATAAGACCGCATATCCTTCTCATTAAATTTGACTCGTATAAATCTACATTGTTGTCTGAAATTAAAACTTTCCATAATTGCTCAACTATCTCAATTTTTGTTTTTTTGGGACTATCTTTAATTATTTTTGTGTAATTAAGTAGTTGATTTGAATCTTCCTCGAGTTTTTCTGCGTCATTTATAATTTTTTCCGGTGAAAGGCCAACAACATTGTTATTTTTTATAAAATTTAAAATGATATTCTTTTCTTTTTCAGAATAAATTTCATCTATTTTAGCCGCATGAATAAGTAAAGCAGTTATTCCAATTATTTCTTTTTGTTCCAATTTTAGCATCTTATTTTAAATTTAAAGCCAATAGTTTTTTAAAAGGATTTTCACTCTTATTTACATTAGCAAACTTTTTTCTTTTGTTCTCTCCAGTATAAAAATAAGTGTCCACTTCTTTACTTTTTTTATAATTCATACTAAGCATTAAGCTATAAAAACCTTCTTTGTTGCAACCAATTAAATTCATCATTTCGGTGTCTATCTTAAATTTTCTATTTTCAGTTTTATTTAGTATTTTCACAAACAATTTCTCAAGTATATCTATACGAACATAATGATTTTTAAACTTTTCAAAACCGCACAGTAGCAAGAAATTTTTATTATATTTTTTATCAAACAAGTAGTTAAGGCCAGATCTAGGTATTTCTTGATTAATAGCAATTTGATTAAATAATCTCCATAGTGAAATACGGAGTGAAACAGCTTTCGGTTTTAACATTTTTGGTAAATATATATGATATCTTCCAATTTTAATACCTAGCTCCCAAATTTTTTTTCTTTCCTCAGTTTTAATAGATTTTACAATTTCATTGACTGATTCTCTTTTAATCACTCCATTATTTTCGAAAAGTTGAAACATCAATGCTCTAATATATTTATTTTTAACGTTTTCTTTATTTAAATTCAAAAGGTCTCCAAGTACCTCTTTAATATAAGAGACAATCCAATCTTTTAAGAAATTATCTAATTTAACTTTAGATAAGTCATCCAAAGCATCATCAGCAACTATTTGAATTTCTGGACTTAAATAATTACTTCCCTTTTTAAGTCTAGCTATTATATTTTGTCTCCAAATGAGCCTACATTTTTCATCAAGAAAAATTTCCTTTTTTTCCGTAATAGAAGAAACCCTTTTTTCTAATTCTGCCCCAACTCCTTTTCTAGCTGCTTTTCTTATTGATTTAATATCAGTATCTAAGGTTTTTGATGTTTGAGCTATTTCAAACTTTAGACCTTTAAGCTCTCCAATTAATTGACCATTAATTAATATTTTATTTTTTTCATCTATTTTGGTATCTAAAACTAGGTCTTGTTTAAGACTTCTAGATAAAAGACTAATTTTTTTATCTATAAAGCTATTAGTTAGTTCTTGGTGTAACTTATCCGACAACTTATCTTCAATGCCTTTTGTTAACTGAACCCAATAGTCGGAATTTTCTACCCAATTTTTTTTATTAGCCACATATGACCAAGTTCTTACGTTTGAAATTCTATGAGAAAGCACATCTATATTTCCATGTTCTTTCTCTAAACCTTTTAACTGTTCTTTCATGTAATCATTAGGAATTCTTCTTTTTCTTGTTGATAGATACTTAAACACCTTATCAATTATTTTAATGTGTTGACCATATGCTTTTTTTTCAAAATCAGGTATCTGACAGCACTCCCAAAGTAATTCTAAATTTTTATGGTATAGAATGTTATTACTTCCTAACTTGAGAAAATGCCTTAAAACACTTTCATCAAGAGAGTCTTGAGTTCTTATTAAAGTACTTCTTGTGGGTCTTTTTTCCAATGAGGAAATTAATTTTTCAGGATTTTGAAAATTCAAATTAGAATTTCGCCAATAAATCATTTTTGTTTCAGGCAAGTTATGTTTTTCAATATTTTCAATTTCATCAGAATTTAAAACTTCGCATTCCCCAGTAGTTCCAAAAAAACCGTCATTTTTAAATCTACCAGCTCTTCCTGCAATCTGGGAAATTTCAATTAAATTAAGTCTTCTTGTTTTTTTTCCATCAAATTTTTTAAGATTAGAAAAGTAAATCTCATTAATGTCCATGTTTAAACCCATACCTATTGCGTCAGTTGCTACTAAATAATCAACATCTCCAGATTGATAAAGTTCAACTTGTGAATTTCTAGTTTTTGGACTTAGTGAGCCCATAATAACAGCAGCCCCTCCTTTTTGCCTTCTTATTAATTCTGCTATTGCATAAACATCTTCAATAGAGAAAGCAATTATTGCTGATTTCCTTTCGAGTCTAGATACTTTTTTAAATCCACTATAAGTTAATTTTGAAAATCGCTCTTTTTTTTCAAAATCAACATCATCAATTAAATCTCTAATTACACCACGCATAACTTGAGAACCTAGAAACATTGTAAGCTCTTTTCCTCTGAAATTTAGCAATCTATCGGTGAATATGTGTCCACGCTCTCTGTCCCCACACATTTGTATTTCATCAATTCCAACAAAATCAACACTTTTGTCTTTGGGCATTGACTCGACAGTGCAAATAAAATAATTCGCAGAACTTGGAATTATTTTTTCCTCTCCAGTTATCAAAGCTACTTTGGTTAAACCTACCTTGGCAACGCATTTGTCATAGACCTCTCTTGCTAGTAATCTTAGTGGAAAACCAAAAATACCACTGTCAAATTGCAACATTTTCTCAATTGCAACAAACGTTTTACCTGTATTGGTTGGTCCTAAAAGAGCTATAACTTTATTTGATTGATTTTCCATAATTGTGTCTGATTAAATTATTTATACTATATATAGGTCGCCTTTGAGAACAAAATAAGATTAAAACATGACCGAATCAATTTGTCAAATGTTCTTGTCTTAAAGTTTTAATTGACTTGAATCATGGAGTCCCCGTATGGTGACTGATAGCTTTTCAATTAAAGCTATTATGAAGAATTATACGAAGAAAAGTATTTTAAAACTAAAACCCTCCTCAACTTTAGTAATCAATGAAAAGTCAAAAGAACTTATTTCTAAAGGAAAAAAAGTTTATAGTTTTGGTTTTGGACAATCTCCATTTCCTGTTCCTGAAAGCATAGTAACAAAATTAAAAGAAAATGCTCACAGAAAAGAGTATTTACCAATCCAAGGTCTTGTAAAGCTAAGAGAATCAATTTCTAAATATATCGAGAAAAAAACCGGAAATTTATATCCAACAGAAAATATTCTTATCACTCCTGGTTCAAAAGAAGCGATGCTGTTAATGCATGTTGCATTTAATGGTGAAATAATTCTTTCAGCACCAAGTTGGGTATCATATGAACCTCAAGCTATTATCGGTAGAAATAAAGTACATTGGATTGAAACTACAAGAGAAAACAATTGGTTTCCAACTGCAACACAGCTTGAAAAAAAAATAAAGTCTCTTAATAAGAAGAATCTGATATTCATATTAAATTCTCCCAATAACCCGTCAGGAACAACTTGTAGTAATTTGACTGAGCTAGCAGCAGTTGCAAAAAAATATAAGCTTTTGGTCTTATCAGATGAAATATATACTGATTTAACTTTTTGTAATAAATATGACTCTATTTCAAAATATTATCCTGATGGAACATTTATAAGTGGCGGATTAAGTAAATGGTGTGGAGCAGGTGGTTGGAGAGTAGGGTTTTTTGCTGTTCCTAAAAAGCTTTCGAATTTTCTTAAGACCATCGTAACATTAGCCAGCGAGTCATATTCTACAGTGAACACCCCTGCTCAATATGCAGCTGTACAAGCATATGAAGAAGATTTTAAAGAATATAAAAGTAAAACACTAAATATTTTACGATCAGTCGGTTATTATGTTTATAATAATTTAAAATCTAACAAAGTTTTAATTAATCAACCTCAAGGAGCTTTTTATTTAATGCCGGAGTTTCTTAATAAAAAATTTAAGAGCTCTACTCACTTATGTGAAACAGTATTAAAAGAAACTGGTGTCGCTATGTTACCGGCCTCAGATTTTGGTTTTAATCCAAAAAGATTACTTACAAGATTATGTTATATAGATTTTGATGGAAATGAATTTTTAAAAGCAGATATTAATGGAAAGCTGCTAAGCGATAAAATTATTGAAAAGTACGCACCAAATGTGGTTGAAGGCGTGCAAAAATTATCAAATTGGGCTAAAAATTTATAAAGATTCTCTTTGACCTCAACCTTTATCCATAGTTAAATTATCATTAATAACAAACGGGGGTACATATGAAAAAACTAATGTCATTGATTTCAGCGTTTTTAGTGATGTTCGCTTTTACGAATCCAATCGCTAAAGCAGCAGAATTCTTTACTATAGGAACAGGCGGACCTACTGGAGTTTATTTCCAAACCGGTAACGCTATATGCAAAATGTTACACAAATCAGCAATAAGTGCTGAGCATGGTAGAAAAAAAGGTACAGCTAAAGCTTACAGATGTACTGCACCTTCAACAGGTGGATCAAATTATAATATTGGCCAAATTAAAGATGGCGAATTTCAATTTGGTGTGGCTCAATCTGATTGGCAGTTTCATGCTTACAATGGTTCAAGCAAGTGGGAAGGAAAACAGTTCGGTGATTTAAGAGCTGTATTTTCTGTTCACAACGAACCTTTCCAAATTTGGGCAAGTAAAAAATCTAAGATCAAAGATTTTAAAGGCTTAAAAGGAAAAACAGTAAACATTGGTAACCCAGGTTCTGGTCAAAGAGGAACTATGGAAGAGCTGATGAAAGCTATGGGAGCAGACATGAGCATGTTCAAAGCAACTACAGAACTCACTTCTTCTGAACAAGTAAAAGCTCTTTGCGACGGTAAAATAGATGCATTCGGATATTCAGTTGGGTTTCCTAATGGTGCTATGGAGCAAGCAGCAACTTGTAAAGCAAAAGCTAGCCCAATTAATTTAACTGGAGCACCAGTTCAAGGTTTAATTGACGGAGCTGACTATTATGCCAAAGCTATAATTCCAGCAGGTACTTACTCAAATCAGAAAAAAGACGCTACAACTTTCGGTGTTAAAGCTACAGTTGTTACAAGCGCAAATGTTTCTGAAGAGTTAGTATACTTAGTTACAAAAGCGGTAATGGAAAACTTTGATGATTTCAGAGCTCAACATCCTGCTTTTGGACCTCTTGAAAAGAAAAATATGATAGCTGATGGTTTATCAGCTCCATTACATCCAGGGGCAATTAAGTATTATAAGGAAGCTGGATTAATGTAATCTTACTTCATAATTAATTTAAAAAGGCCCAATATTTTTTGGGCCTTTTTTTTATAATATTGTATCTTCTCGTTAATGAGTCAAAATATAAAAGATAGTATTAAACAAAAAATTAGCGAAGATATCTCTCCGACTAAAAATTTATCTGGTTTTCATTTAAAGATTGTTATGGGGATAGCAATTATTTGGACTTTATTTCAACTTTGGTATGCTTCTCCATTTCCGTTTTGGTTTAATTTTGGCATGTTCAAGGGTTTGCCAGCAAGAGCAATTCATTTAGGATTTGCGCTAACACTAACATTTCTTATATTTCCAATTGCAAGGGAAAAAAAAATTTCCTTTTTAGATATTTTAATAAGTCTGGTCGCAGCATTTTGTTGTCTCTACATCTATTTTTTTTATGATGATTTGGTTAATAGGGGAGGGATATTATTAGTAAAAGAAATATTTGGCTTTAAAGTTCCCGTTGAATTAATTATTGGTACTTTTGGTATTTTAATATTATTAGAAGCTACAAGAAGAGCTATAGGTTTGCCTCTAGTTATTATAGCAATTTGTTTTCTACTGTTTTCATATTTTGGAAAATATGCACCAGATATAATTTCTCACGGTGGCCTTTCTCTAAAAAGATTAGTAGGTTTTCAATGGTTTGACCAAGAGGCGATATTTGGAATTCCAATCGGTGTTTCAGTTGATTTTATCTTTTTGTTTGTTTTATTTGGAGCATTATTAGAAACCGCTGGTGGTGGAAAATATTTTTTAGACTTAGCTTTTGCAATGGTTGGTAAAATGCGAGGAGGTCCAGCAAAAGCCGCGATTCTTGGTTCAGGAATGACAGGAATGATCTCTGGATCTTCGATTGCAAACACAGTTACTACTGGAACATTTACAATTCCAATTATGAAAAAAACTGGTTTCTCACAAGAGAAAGCTGGAGCAATAGAAGTCTCATCCTCAGTGAATGGTCAAATAATGCCACCAGTAATGGGTGCAGCCGCTTTTGTTATGGCAAGTTTTATCGGTGTTACTTATTTTGAAGTAGTTAAACACGCTTTCTTACCTGCAGTAATTTCATATATTGCCCTGTTTTATATATCTCATTTGGAGGCATTAAAATTAGGTCTTAAAGGAATGGATGATGCAGACGTTCCTCATTTAAAGAAAACTTTTCTTTCTGGTTTACATTTTTTAATACCAATTTTCGTCCTAATTTTTTTACTTGTTTATATGAGATATACAGCAGGATTCTCAATTTTTTATGCAACTTTATCTTTAATCATAGTAAATTTAATAAATCGTGTAATAAAGAATCCGGACTTTAAAACTGGTCTAACTGACTGGTACAATCAAACAATTGTTGGGCTTCAAAAGGGTGCAATCAATATGGTTGGAGTTGGTATTGCAATAGCAACAGCAGGTATAATAGTTGGAGCGGTAGGTTCAACAGGTTTAAGTACAAATCTAATTATAGTCATAGAAACAATAGCTAGAGACAATGTAATCATACTAATTTTACTCACGATTATACTTTGTTTATTACTTGGTATGGGTCTTCCAACTACAGCGAATTATGTTGTTGTGGCTTCGCTCATGGCAACAGTACTTGTCGATGTTGGAAATGCATCTGGTTATATTTTTCCTCTGATTGCTGTTCATTTGTTCGTATTTTATTTCGGTTTAATGGCTGATGTTACGCCGCCGGTTGGTTTGGCGTCGTATGCAGCAGCAGCAATTTCTGGAGGTGACCCTCTCAGAACCGGTCTGCAAGCTATTTGGTACAGTTTAAGAACAGGTATTTTGCCTCTTGTTTTTTTATTTAATCATGAACTTTTACTGATCGGTGTAGATAATTTTTGGCAAGCATTAATAGTGATAATTACATCCTTAATTGGAATTTTAGTTTTTACTGCTGCAACTCAGCAATGGTTTATAAATAGATTAAAATGGTATGAAATTATAGCATTCTTAATAATATCCATATCCTTTCTAGCCCCAGATTATGTTTTAAGTAAATTCTATCCAAAGTTTAATGAGCAGAAACTTATAGCCAAAAATATTCAAGATCTTTCCTTTGACCCTGCAAAAGAAGTTCACATTAAGGTGACTAGAATTACTGAGTATGGTGAAAGATACAAGCTATTCGTGATTGATAGAGGAAAATTTGAAAATGAGTATAATCTAGAAAAATATGGGGTGACTTTGTCTGAACTAAATGAACAATTAATAGTAGACAAATTGAATTGGAAAGGTGAGGCTAAAAAATCAGGAATACAAATGGGAGATATCATAAGTAATTTTAAAATTGAAAATCCTGATAGACCCAATAAAGCAATCGTTTACCCATTTTCATTTTTATTATTATTAATTTTTGGGTATAATAATTATAGGCGAAAACAAGAGTGAGTAATTATGTTAAAGCAGATTTACAGATGGTTCTGCTATATTGGAATTCATAGATACGATATTATTGACACAAAATATGGTTTCGGGGCAGCGGGATCAACAGAAACAGTTAAATGTAAGGACTGTGCAATTACAAAAATTAGGCCAAAAAGATAATTCTATGTTGGCCCTAATTAATTAGGGCCAACACTAAACTTTATCTGAAACTTCCTGCTACAAGATTCCAGACAGCCGTTAAAGCAAAGAAGCTAAACCACCATCCAGTAGCTGGAAGAATAATTGTGAACATTATTATTTGCTCGATTACTCCAGCTATAATATATTGTTTTAGTGTCATCTTTTACCTTTCCGCAAGGCTTTTTGCCTTACGATATAGATGTAATTATTTTTAAAAAATTTTAATGTGTAGAGTATTGATCAAAAATGGACAGAATTTAAAGCACCGCCCAAGAAAATAAAGCTCCAGTGTGATTTGGACTTAAATTAATATTGATTAAAATTATAAATAAAATTATTAAAATATAAGATAAAGCACCATATTTTTTACTTTTTTCTTCTACTAATAGACATAAACTTGGATTAGTTTTTTGCAATCTAAATACGGCTATGCTTAAAAAATTTGGTATAGTCGCAAAAATATAAGAAGTTAAAATTATCATATCTAAAACTGTAAGATAATTTAATTTTGGTAACTCAGAGTCGATCACAAAATTATATGCAATCAAGGAAAGTAAACAAACAACCGTAATTGTTAATCTAGACTCTAGCTCTCTTGGATTAATCCAAGAAACTGACCAACAAACCATTAGGATTAAAATTATTGGAAAGATTATCTTAAACAAGTAATATCCGACTTCTCTTTCAACATGAATATCTATATGTAAAGCTGAATAGGCAGAACCTGTAGTTGGATCTAAACTGTAATCATCTAATACTGCTACATCTTTAATTTTCCATCCAGGTGATATATTCCCTTTCTTAGCGAAGTCATTAAGCAGCTTTAAATTATATTCACCGGGCATAATTATCGTTTCATCGAGCATTGCGTCAGAATTGTAAACAGTAATTCTAAGCACTTGCTTATCAAATGGAAAAGACATCAAATTAAATTCATTCGCAAATGTATATATCCCTTTCTCCTGAGCCTGAAATTCCACTTGCGAATTTTTAGTAATTTTACCTTCAGTATCATTAAGAATGATAGGTTTATATTTTTTTTCATTTTTGTTCTTATCAAAATCTATCAGATTATAATAACGAATATCTTGATCTGGATCTAAATTGTTTACTTCTTTCCATTCTAATTCACTGAAACTACAATTAATATAAAGGCCGTCGTCAGTCACTAATTCATTAAGCGCAACTCTCTGTATACCATCGCCAGGCTGATAACGGAATTTTAAACTTTTATTCAAAACAGCGCTAAACTCACTTTTTTTTTCATTTATATCTGTAATAGATCCAATATTAATCGCAATTATATTTTCATTTTGTAAGTGTTCAGTTGGAATATCACTAAATGTATATACTTCTCCCTCTTTATCTCTCAATAAAAATTTAGTTTCTTTTTTTTCATTATAATCTTCCCTCATAATTGACAAAATTATAGCAGGTCGTTCTATAAATTTTTCACTATTAGTTAGTAAACCATTTATTGAAATAATTTCATCTCCTGGTGTGACCATTCCAATAGCACTTTGTCTTGTTATTCTACCTACTATTAAATAATTTTCTTTACTTCTATCTACCACATATCTATTTTTATTTTTATTCCATATCACATTAACTTCAAAACCAAGATTAAGTGTTGAGTCTGGACTAGGATAAAAAGATAACTGATACTTGGAATTATTTTGTAATAATTCTTGTCTGAAATTTTCACATACATCTCCGCCCAAATCTTCTGAAAAAGATTTTGGTATAAAAAAAAATGTTAAAACCAAAATTTTTACAATTATAACATAAAAACTAAATTTTCTTTTCATATTCATGCCTTTTATTTCTTTGATTTTTTTTTAAATTTATAAAAAGTTTTAAAGCTACAATCCATCCTAAAATGAGACCAAAGAACATAAAGTAATAGTTAATAACTGCAAAATAATTATAATAGGCGTGTAAAAAATAGGAAATTAAGAAGGCAAAAAATAAACTATTTTTTCTTTTAATAAAAGAATATTTCATAAAATAATATCCCATAAACACTCCGAATAAAGCATGGGCAGGAACTGCTGAATAAGCTCTTAGATAAGCAACCCCAAGCGGGTCTTCAAAACCAGCGAAAAAAACATAATATATGTTTTCTAAAGTTGCAAAACCTAAAGAAACAGTAACACCATAAACTATACCATCCATAGGTTCGTTAAATTCTTTCATTTTATAAACGACGTAATACAAAACCGAAAATTTAAGTCCTTCCTCTACTAATGCCGGGACTAAAAAAGAGCCGATAAGTTCTTCTGGAACTTTTGTTTGATAAAACCAATAATCATTTAAATAAGTATTTAAAATAAAAGCAGGAATACATATTAATAGACCATAACCAAATACTTTCATAATAGCTTTATTAGGTTCTCTAAATTTATCTGAAAAAATAAAAACAGATAAAATTATTATTGAAGGTATAATTGTAATAAGTAATAAGTGCATTATCTATCCTCTATGGTCTTTTTAATTTTCATAATTTTTGTCTCTAGTTTTTCAAAAGCGTCAAATATTTCTTTCTTTTCTGCTGCCGAAATTCTAGGCCCTTGATCGCTTGAAATTGATTTGGCTGTTTTTATTGAGTCCATCAATTTACCATGAAAAATTGTAAACTTAATAAGAAGTTCATTTAAATCTTGGTTTGAACCCTTAATTTTTTTAAGCTCTGATAAAATTATTGCTTTATGTGCTTCAAATAAATAAGGCATTAAACCTGCTTCTATACAAGCTCTATCAATTTTAATTGCATCTATATGATCGAGTTGTTGAGGTAAGTTAGGGTCACTACATTTTCTCAAGTAAGACTCGCTTTTTCCAGTAGCTACAATTACTTTATCTTTATTGTTTTTAATTGCCAGCGACAGCCCAGCTTCCACAGAAGAAATATCTCTTAGTTTAGCCATATTTTATTAAACTATTTTGTCCAACAATGATCAACACATTTCACTATAAAAAAACTCAGGAATATCCATATTTAAATTATGAACAAAGGAGAAAAAATGAGAAAAATGTTAATAATGATAGTTGCTTACTTAAGTATGCAATTAAATGTAAATGCAACTTCCGGTCTGATGAGCTGGTATGGTGTTTACAACGATAATGGTCGAGTAGAAGCTAAGTTTATAAATAATCTTTGGACTCAACCTAATGTTTTTGGCGGCGAAAACTTTTACAGTAATAACGGTGGCTTTGAAGGCTATACTTCACCTAATGTTTTTGGCGGTGAAAACTTTTACAGTAATAACGGTGGCTTTGAAGGATATTCTACACCAAATGTTTTTGGTGGCTATAATTTTCACGGTTTCTAAACTTTAAAATGCCTCCATTTGAACCAATGGAGGCATTAAACAATTAAATTTTAAACTCCTACTAAAATACTTCCAATACTTTGGATCACGCTGAGTACTATTGCGATTTTAGCTAATATAGACCAAAACTTTGGTCCTTTATATTTGTCTGATGATCTCCATATACCTATCGATATATAAATCAGCCAAGGCAAAGCTAATACATTTATAGTTTTATCTGGCATACCAAAGCCAACTACTATAATTGCAATTATTATTCCAACTATAATGCTATATACAACTCCAAATAGCCAGTAAGAGTGCGGTAATGATAATTTACCGTCAAAAAATTCTGAAAAATATTTATTCTTTGTTGAACTTTTTCTTTTGATCATAATTAGTCCTATTTTTTTTTTCTATCAATCATATATGGTTTTGAGATGAATAAAAGATTTTTTTTAAAAATATTTTCAACTTTTTTCTTAAGCATTTTATTTACAAAAAGATTAATTTCTGTTGAAAACCCAAATATTATAAATCCGAACCTTACTGATGAGCAAAAAAGAATAATGTTTGGAGATGGTACTGAGAGAGCTGGAACTAGTCCACTTAATTTTGAAAAACGTAAAGGCTCATATCACTGTGCTAATTGTAACGCTAAATTATTTGAGTCAGTTTCAAAATTCGATAGCGGAACAGGGTGGCCATCTTTTAACGAGGCTATACCCGGAGCTTTTAAAACTAAAGTTGATTATTCCTTTGGTATGAAAAGAATTGAGTATCATTGTGCTAAGTGTGGCGCTCATCATGGGCATGTATTCAATGATGGACCAGGACCCAATGGCAAAAGATATTGCAATAATGGTTTATGTTTAATCTTTATTCCTGATTAAGATAATATTTTCCAAGTTCCAGATGCGGTAGCAACAATTCCATTAGAATTCAATATTTTACAATTAATAAAAACTAATGTTTTGGTTTTTTTCAATACATCCACTTTACCTACTAGGTTGTCTCCCAGCTTGCCTGCTGAAATATATTTTATATCTAAATTAACAGTAACTGATCTTTTGTTTCCTGCTACTATGTGAGCAGCATTACCCATGCCCGTATCAGCTATTGTTGCTATAAAACCTCCGTGTGCGATTTTACCTGTATTGAGAAATTTTTCCTCTACTTTGATACTAAACTCATAATTAGTTTCATCTATCTTTTTAAAAGAAAGATCACCAATATTTTGCATAAAACCTTTTTTAGTTTCGTCCATATATTTTTTTACCATAAATTGGTGCTAGTTGAGAGAAAATAACTGCAGATAAAATTATTATGATACCCAAAACTTTGAACTCATTGAGATATTGATCTAATAAAAGCCAAGCAGCGATCGATGCGAAAACGCCCTCTAATGAAAATATAATTGCGGCAGGTGCAGGTGATAAATGTTGTAGAGCTATAATTTGAAGTAAAAAAGCAATTCCGCTAGATAAAACACCCGCATAAATAAGTTCTCTTGCCTCTAAAGTTAATAATTTGAAAGAGACAAACTCAATTGATACAGCTGGGATAGTTGATAGTATCGCAGCAATTAAACATTGAAAGGCAGCTATAGTTATTGGGAAATTAAATATCTTTAGAAATTTTGAAACATAAACAATATGAAGTGCCCAAAAAAAAGCTCCAACTATGACAAGAGAGTCTCCAAGTCTTACCCTATAATTGTCCAATTCACTTAAAAGTAAACCACCTAGTAAACATAAAAATACTGCTGGCCAAACAGACTTATGGATTTTTTTTGAAAAAAAGAAATAGGCTAGCACAGGCACTATAATTACATAAAGAACGGTGAACACAGCTGAATTCGCTACATCTGTATATATAAGTGATATTTGTTGAAAAATATTTCCGCTAGCCAGGAAAAATCCCAATAAAAACATGTAAAAAAAGATTACTTTAAAATTTAACTTTAGTTTTTTAATTTTTTTAAATTCGAAAATGAAAAAAAAAGGTAATAAAGCAAAAAAACCCAAGATCAATCTAGCCGCAGAGAAAGTCCAAGGACCTATGTAGTCCATTCCAGTATCTTGGGCTATAAATGCAGTTCCCCATAAAAAAGAGCAAGAAACAGCACAAGTTATAGAAATAAAACTTTTATTCATAATTTTTAATATTGTAATTTAGATTAAACAGCAAGCTTGAAAGCGAAATCTTTACCAAGACTTTTATTTAAATGAACACAAAACCTAGCACCTTCCGCACCATCGATAATTCTATGGTCGTAAGATAATGATATTGGTAAGATTTTTCTATTTACTAACTGACCTTTTTTTTTAACCAATTTATCAAAACTTCTTCCAACACCTAAAATTGCGACCTCTGGTGGATTTATTATTGGAGTAAAAAAAGTTCCGCCTATCCCTCCTAAACTAGAAATAGTCATCGACCCGCCAAAAAATTCTTTTTTATTTATTTTCAGATCTCTACACTCTCTACTTACTCTTCTTAACTCATCTCCAATTTCTTTGATATTCATTTGGTCAGCATCTCTTAATTTTGGAACCATCAGCCCATGAGGCGTATCTACTGCAAAACCTACATGAAAATATTTTTTATAAACTATTTTATTTTTTTCAGGATCAATGGAACAATTAAAATTAGGAAAATCTTTTAAAGCATTTACAACTGCCCTAGTTATAAAAGCTAGAGGCGTAATAGAAATTTTTTCTCCAGTGAAATGATCAAACAGCGATGTTCTAAATTGCTCCATTTCTGTAATATCAATTTCATCATGCTGAGTTACATGCGGAATTTCTGTCCACGATCTTACTAGCTGAGGCCCTGAAAGCTTTTTAACTCTTGGCATCTCTTTAATTTCAATTTCTCCAAATTCTTCATGTGAGTATTCATCTTTATATTTTTTCGGTTCAACTTTACCTTGATTGACAGAAACTTGGGATTTAACGAATCTTTTTACATCATCTTCTGTAACTCTTCCTGATCTCTGTGAACCTTGTATTTGAGTTACATTTGCACCAAGTTCTCTAGCAAACTTTCTGACTTTAGGGCTGGCTAATTTTACGCCCGTCGTAGATTGAACAACAGGTGAAGGTACTGGATCTGGTGTTTTCGATTTAACCTTTTTAGTTTTACTTTCTTGTAATGGTTTTTCTTTTTCATCTGTTTTTGATTCTTCACTGACAGTAAGTATAAGATCACCTTCGCTTACTTTATCACCTATTTTGATACTAATTTTTTCTATAATTCCATCTGATGTGGAAGGCACTTCTACACTAGATTTGTCACTTTCAATCGTTATTAGAGAATCATTCTTTTTAATTTTTTGTCCGGCTTTAACTAGAACTTCAATGACTTCAACATCTTTAAAATCACCTATGTTTGGTACTAAGATATCTTTTGAAGACATTTTATAATTTCGTCGGAAACACTTTTTCTTTATTTATTTTGTATTTTTTAATTGCTTTTTCTGCATGCTTAGACGCAATTAATTGCTCTTTAGCTAATGCACTAAGAGTGTAAGCAACAATATGTTCTTTATCAACTTCAAAAAACTTTCTCAAATTTTTTCTTGTATCACTTCTTCCATATCCATCAGTTCCAAATGAATAAAATGGTTTATTTACATATGGTCTAAGCTGATCTGAAAATGATCTAATATAATCAGAAGCTGCAAACACAGGACCTTCTCTTTTTGTTAAACATTTTTCCACGTAAGATTTCTTCTTTTTTTCATCAGGATTTAATAAATTCCATCTTTCTATTTCCATACCATCTTTTCTGAGTTCATTAAAACTTGTGACGCTCCAAATATCTGAGTCAATACCGTATTCTTTTGATAGGATTTCAGCAGCATTCAATACCTCTCTCAAAATTGTACCAGAGCCTAGAAGTTGGACTCTAGTTTTACCTTTATTTCTAGTTTCTTTAAGCAAATACATTCCTTTTAAAATACCCTCATCAGCATCTTTAGGTTTAGCAGGATGAGAATAGTTTTCATTCATTGCAGTAATATAGTAAAAAATATTTTCCTTTTTTTCGTGCATTCTTTTCATTCCATCTCTTAAGATTACTGCCATTTCATATGCAAAAGTAGGATCATAACTTACACAATTTGGAATATTAGATGCCATAAGATGACTGTGACCGTCTTGGTGTTGCAATCCTTCCCCTGCTAAAGTTGTTCTTCCAGCCGTTGCACCAATTAAAAAACCTCTAGCTTGAGAATCTCCCGCAGCCCAGGCTAAATCACCAACTCTCTGAAATCCAAACATAGAATAAAATATATATATTGGTATCATTTCTATATCATGATTAGTGTATGCTGTTCCTGCCGCAATCCAAGATGACATTGCTCCTGACTCTGTGATTCCTTCTTCTAAAACCTGTCCACTCTTATCTTCTCGATACGAACTAAGCTGTTCAGAGTCGACCGGTTCATATTTTTGTCCTTCGTGAGCATAAATTCCTATCTTTTGAAAAAAACCTTCCATACCAAATGTTCTAGCTTCATCTGGAATTATTGGAACTAATCTTGGCGATACATTTTTATCTCTTAATAGAGCGGTAAGCATTCTTACTAAGGCCATAGTCGTAGACATTTCTTTTTCACCTGTCGACTTCATAAAACTATCAAAAATATCTTTTGGCGGGGTTTTAATTGCTTTCGCAAAAGATGTTCGCTCTGGAATAAATCCACCTAATTTTATTCTACGATCTTTAAGGTATTTAATTTCTTCTGAATTTTCGTCCGGTCTGTAATACTCGATATTTTTGACTTGCTTGTCAGTAAGAGGAACACCAAATCTATCTCTATAATATAACAAATCTCCCTCATCCATTTTTTTCTGTTGATGAGTAGTATTTATACTTTCACCAGATTTACCCATTCCGTATCCTTTAATTGTTTTTGCAATAATAACTGTCGGTGAGCCTTTATTTTTCATGGCTGCATCGTACGCGGCATAAACTTTATGTGGATCGTGACCACCTCTATTTAATTTCCATATATCTTTATCTGTTAAAGTAGATACTAATTCTTTTAACTCAGGGTATTTACCAAAAAATTTTTCCCTTACATAATTACCACCTTTTGCCTTAAAAGCCTGATACTCACCATCTACACACTCATTCATCCTTTTAATCAAAAGCCCACTTTTATCTTTTGCTAAAAGTTGATCCCAATAAGAACCCCAAATTACTTTTATTACATTCCATCCTGTCCCTCTAAAACTACCCTCAAGCTCTTGAATAATTTTACCGTTTCCTCTAACAGGACCGTCAAGTCTTTGTAGATTACAATTGATCACAAAAATTAAATTATCTAACTTTTCTCTTGCTGCTAGACCAATTGCACCTAATGACTCTGGTTCATCCATTTCACCATCACCTAGAAAAACCCAAACTTTTCTCCCTTCATCTTTAATTAATCCTCTATTAATTAAATATTTTAAAAACCTAGCCTGATAGATACCCATTATTGGTCCAAGTCCCATAGACACGGTTGGGAATTGCCAGAAATTTGGCATTAACCATGGGTGAGGATAAGAGGACAATCCATCTTTACCAACTTCTTGTCTAAAGCCATCCAATTGTTTAGTAGTTAGTCTTCCCTCTAAAAATGCTCTTGCGTACATCCCTGGAGCTGAGTGTCCTTGAAAATATACTAAGTCACCACCAAATTTATTATTTTTTGCTCTCCAAAAATGGTTCATTCCTACATCGTACAGTGTTGCTGCAGATGCAAAAGTTCCTATGTGCCCACCAAGCTCTGAACTTTTTTTATTTGCTTTCACAACCATAGCGGCGGCATTCCACCTTATGTAGGCACGTATTTTTTTTTCAATATTTTGATCTCCTGTTGATTTAACCTCAGCTTCAGGCGGAATAGTATTTATATATGGCGTTGTTCTGGTATCAGGTAGTACCAATCCTGCCTTATATGCTTGATCAATTACTTTATTTAATAAATAACTAGCTCTTGACGCCCCGTCATTTTCAATTACCGAATTCAAAGACTCAATCCACTCATTTGTTTCTAACGGGTCTATATCATCTTTGGATGCTGGTTCAGCAAAGACTTTTTTAATTTGTTTTAAAGATTGAGTGGTGACAACATTTCCATTTTTTTTTGGTTTTTCTTTTTTAATTTCCTTATGAACTTTTTGTTCTTCCTTTTTGACTTGAATACTAGAGCTATCTTTAGACTCTAATGTTACCAGCAAGCTTCCCTCAGAAACTTTATCACCAACTTTAACTTTTAAATCTTTAATTTGGCCCTCTGAAGGAGAGGGAATTTCTACACTTGATTTATCGCTCTCTATAGTAACTAAGGGATCATTTTTTTTAATTTGATCTCCTGGTTTTACTAATACTTCGATTACTTCTACATCTTTAAAATCACCAATGTCAGGGACTGATATATTTTGGGTCATAATTATTATTATAAACTTAAAAGGAATTTATTAAAAATTGTTAAATTAATAAATGCCAAAATTGAAGCAATTTATTCATAAAGAACGTTTTTTGACACAATTTACTCGATTTTTTGTCAACAAAATTTAAATAATAAAGATATGAAATGGATATTAAACATTTTTTTTAAAAAAAGGGACCGAATAACTAAAAGTGAATATTTAGTTCAAAAAATTATACTTAAAAAATACTTCTTAAAATAAAAATACTTATTTAATTATTTCTGAACAATTTTTATGAAGCATAGAGTGAAGCTCTATAAGTTTTTTAAAATTTTTATTGTATCCACCACCTAAGACTCCACATAAAGGAGTCTTCCTTTGATAAAAGTTCTCTATGACAATTTGATCTCTTTTATTAACTCCTGTATCTGTAATTTTAAGTTTTCCCAATCTGTCTTCAAAATGAATATCTACACCAGCAACATAAAATATAAAATCGTATTTATTTTGATTTAATACTTTTAAATTTTTATGAAGAATATTTAAGTATTCATCATCTTCTGTATTTTCCTCTAACTCTATATCCATATCACTTTTTGATTTTTTAGCAGGATAATTAGATGCACAGTGCATGCTAAAAGTCAGTACATCTTTATCGTTCTTAAATATTTCAGAATTACCATTTCCTTGATGGACGTCTAAATCTAAAATTAGGATTTTTTTCGCATACCCCTTTTTTTTTAGATAATTTGCTGCGACTGCAACATCATTGAAAACACAGTATCCAGCTCCAAAGTTAAAAGTTGCATGATGACTTCCACCTGCAGTATTACAAGCTAGTTTGGAGTCTAAAGCCAATTTACTTGCAAGCACTGTTCCTCCGGTTGCAACAAAAGATCTTCTTACAACACTATCATTAATAGGAAATCCAATTTTTTTTTGTGATTTTATATCCAAAGTTTTATTCTTTATATGATTTATATATTCTAAAGAATGTGAAGTTTTCATCGTTTCAATAGAACATTCTTTTGGAATAAAAAATTTTTTAACAACTTTCTCTTTTAATAGATGGTCCGCTAAGGCACCGAATTTTTTTATAGGGAATTTATTATCGTCATTTATTTTTGCAACATAATCGGGGTGATTAATGACGGGCAGTTGCATTAGAGCTTAGTTGTAAGCTAAATAAATAGAAATTATAACAATCCAAAAGAATGCATAGTATAAAATATACCCCTTTGGAGTAAACGGCATTTTTTTTAGTTTACGTTTTCCTCTGCCTTTATATGGTTTTGATATTTCCATTATCGTTCTATACTCATGGCTATACCCATTCCGCCACCAATACACAATGTGGCCAAACCTCTCTTCACATCGCGTTTAATCATCTCGTGAATAAGAGTGACAAGAATTCGAGTGCCTGACGCACCTATTGGATGACCTATTGCAATAGCTCCACCATTAACGTTTACTTTTTCATGTGGAATACCCAATGTTTTTAAAACAGCAATACTTTGAGCTGCAAAAGCTTCATTAACTTCAAAAAGGTCTACGTCATCAATTTTCCATCCTGCTAAATCTAAAGCTTTTTTTGTTGCTGGAATAGGTCCAGTGCCCATTAGCGCTGGTTCAACACCACAACTAGCCCAAGACTTGATTGTAACTAATTTCTTTAAATCTCTTTTTTTTGCTTCTTCCTCTGACATTAAAGTTACTGCAGCTGCTCCGTCGTTAATTCCTGACGCATTTCCAGCAGTCACAGTTCCATCTTTTTGAAAAACTGGTTTAAGTCTAGTTAAGCCCTCTAAATTAATACCATCTCTAGGGTGTTCATCTTTGTTGAAATCTATCTCAGCTTTTTTTGATTTAATTTTAAAATTAGTTATTTCGTCTTTAAACTTTTTTTCTTTGATTGCTTTTAATGCTTTTTCTTGCGACTTTAGAGCAAATTTATCCTGTTCTTGTCTAGTCACTTGAAATTTAGTAGCCACATTCTCAGCAGTTACCCCCATGTGATATCCATGAAAAGCATCCCACAACCCATCTTTTATCATTGTATCAACTAATTCAGTATCACCTATTTTTTTTCCATCTCTTAAATGAATTGCATGTGGAGCTAAAGACATGCTCTCTTGACCACCAGCGATGACTATCTTTGAGTCTCCTGATTTTATACTTTGAAATCCTGATGCTATCGATCTCAATCCTGATCCACATACTTGATTTACAATGTAAGCTGGCTTTTCTTTTGGAATACCAGATTTCATCGCTGCTTGTCTCGCAGGATTTTGACCAACTCCTCCTGTTAAAACCTGGCCCATTATTGTTTCATCAATATCAGAAGATTTGATATTTGATCTCTTAATTACCTCTTTTATAACTACAGAACCTAGTTCTTCACTAGGAATATTTTTTAGGGCTTTTCCCAATGAACCAACAGCGGTTCTCGCGGCAGAAGTTATAACTACAGATTTACTCATATTTCCTTTATAAATTAAAAGCCTTTAATTTCAACAATATATTTGATAATTGGTATATTATTGCGCCTGTAGCTCAACTGGATAGAGCGCTTGGCTACGGACCAGGAGGTTCTGGGTTCAAATCCTAGCAGGCGCACCAAAGGATTTTATGAGTTTAAATAAAGCTGTGATAGTATTTTTTATATTAGTTTTTGTGGTGATTTTATCATTAACATTTATTTTATAATTAACCTTGATAAGCAAATATAAGAATTAAAATACCAAGAACTATTCTGTACAAAACAAAAACATCAAGACTCGCCTTTTTAATATAACCCAAAAAAGCCACCATTGTTATGTAAGAAAAAATGAAGGATAATATTATGCTGCTAAAATTAAGTTTAATTAAATCGAAATTATCAGTCACATAAATATTGTAAATTCCAAAAACTGATACTGCTAATAATGTTGGAATTGATAATAGAAATGAAATTTTGGCCGCATTGACTCTATCAAATTTAAGAAATCTTGCTGCAGTAATGGCTATTCCAGATCGACTTACTCCTGGTATTAAAGAAAAAATATGCAAAAAGCCTATTATTAAAGCTGCTTTAATATCTAAATTAATTTCAAGATTTTTTTCATTTTCCATTTTATCTGAGAAATAAAGCAAAACACCAAACAACACAGTTGTCCAACCTATTATTTTAAGTGATCTTAAATCATTAATAATACCTGACTGTGCAATAAGATATCCGCATAGAATAATTGGTAATGAGGCTAAAATTATTAACATAAAAACTTTCCTGTAAATTAAAAAGCTTAATATTTCTTTTCGAAAAAAAACAATTACAGCTAAGAATGAGCCAATATGCAAACTTACATTTAGTATCAAGTCTTCACTTATGAAATTCATAAATTTTGAGAAAAGAATGATATGAGATGAGGAGCTAATCGGTAGAAATTCAGTTATACCTTGAACTAAAGAAAGAATTAGAATCTCTAACATTCGTATGTTTAATAAACTTTAGATTGAATTCCAAAGATATAATTAAATAGCATATCAGCTATGCATAAAAAAAGCCGCATAAACCCTATTTATCAACATATTTAGGTAAATATTATTTACTTAAAAAGTATTCCAATTTTCCACTTTTTAGCCTAGAACACCAAAACTATGAGTAAAAAAATGTTAAAATTTGTTGATGTAAGTCAAGAAACTCCTGTCAAAAGAAAGACTGATAGCAGGAAGAAAGATTTTAATGAAATTTACGATCAATATATAACTGACAAAGCTAAGGAGCAGTCTAGTAGGTGCTCTCAATGTGGAGTCCCGTTTTGTCAAATACATTGTCCTTTACAAAACAATATACCTGATTGGCTCAAACTAACTGCCGAAGGACGTTTAAAAGAGGCATACGAAATATCTCAAAGCACAAATAATATGCCCGAAGTTTGCGGAAGAATTTGCCCGCAAGACAGATTATGTGAGGGTAATTGTGTTATAGAGCAATCAGGTCATGGCACAGTCACAATAGGTTCAGTTGAAAAATACATTACAGATACCGCATGGGAAAAAGGATGGGTTAAACCGATAAAAATTGCAAAAGAATTAAAAGAAAGCATTGGTATAATAGGTGCAGGCCCAGCAGGTCTTGCATGCGCAGAAGAAATGAGAAAGTACGGGTATCAAGTGACTGTATATGACCGTTATGACAGGCCAGGAGGATTGTTAATATATGGGATACCTAATTTTAAACTAGAAAAATTTGTTGTCGAAAGAAGAACAAAACTTTTAAAAGAGAGCGGAATAAAATTTATACAAAATTTTGAGGTTGGAAAAGATAAAACTTTAAAAGAACTTAAATCACAGCATGATGCGATTCTGATTGCAACTGGTGTTTATAAAGCTAGAGAAATTGATATTCCTGGATCAGATCTAAAAAATATTTTTCCTGCAATGGATTTTTTAACTGCTTCAAATAGAAAAGGCTTAGGAGACAAAGTAAAACTGTTTGATGATGGAACTTTAAACGCAGAAGGTAAAGACGTTGTAGTAATTGGTGGAGGGGATACTGCAATGGATTGTGTAAGAACTGCAGTAAGACAAAAAGCAAAATCTGTAAAATGTTTATATAGAAGAGACAAAGCAAATATGCCTGGTTCAGCACGAGAGGTTGGAAACGCAGAAGAAGAAGGCGTAGATTTTGTTTGGTTAACAAGTCCAAAATCATTTATCGGAGATAAAAAAGTTAATGAAGTACAAGTTAGCAAAATGAAGCTAGGTGAGCCAGATGCATCTGGAAGAAGACGACCTGTACCTGTTGTTGATGGAGAATTTAAAATAGAAGCTGACTTAGTAATTAAGTCACTTGGATTTGACCCGGAAAATATTCCTAAATTATTTAATAGCGAAGATCTTGCAGTTTCAAAGTGGGGAACAATAAAAATTGACCTCAAAACTATGCAAACAAATATTGAAGGAGTATTTGCTGCTGGGGATATTGTAAGAGGTGCATCACTTGTAGTATGGGCAATAAGAGATGGAAGAGATGCTGCAGAACAAATGGATAAATATATCTCTTCGAGAAGAAAAAATACTAAAAAGGAATTCGCTGCGTAATGAAAAACTATTTAAAAAACAAAAAACATCTTACGGATAACAACGCTTACGATCCTTCTTTAGAACACGAGGCTTGTGGTGTAGGATTAATAGCAACTACGGATGGTAAAAAAAGTCGAAAAGTAGTTGAATATGGAATAGAAGCCTTAAAAGCTGTTTGGCACAGGGGCGCTGTTGATGCTGACGGTAAATCTGGAGATGGAGCTGGTATTAAATTAGAAATTTCTCCTGAGTTATTTGTTCAAAAAATATTGGAAACTGGACATAAGCATGAACAAGATAAAAGAATTTGTGTCGGTATGGTTTTTATGCCTCGAAATGATTATGCTGATCAAGAAAAATGTAGATCAATAATTGAGACAGTTTTGTTGAGTAAAAATTACTATATTTATGGGTGGAGACAAGTTCCTGTTAATCCAAAAGTTTTAGGCCCCACAGCTGACTCTAATCGACCTGAAATCGCACAAGTTCTTTTTAGAAAAAACGAAGTAATAAAAACAAACGATTTAGAAAGAGACTTATATGAAGCTAGAAAAAAAATAGAAAAACATGCTCGGGAAAACCAGTTAAACAGTTTTTACGTATGCTCTTTGAGTTCAAGATCTATAGTTTATAAAGGCATGTTTTTAGCCGAGTCGCTTGCCGATTTTTATTTGGATCTAAAAGATAAAACTTTTAAATCTAGATTCGCAATATTTCACCAAAGATATTCCACAAATACTTTTCCAAGTTGGGATTTAGCGCAACCTTTCAGAACTCTTGCACACAATGGAGAAATAAATACTTTAAAAGGAAATGTAAACTGGATGAGAATTCATGAACAAGACATGACTAGTAAACTTTTTAAAAATATAGAAGATTTAAAACCAGTTATAATCCCAGGCAATTCAGACTCGGCATCTTTAGATAATGTATTTGAATTATTAACTCATTCTGGAAAGCTTGCTCCATTGATTAAATTAATGATGATCCCAGATGCTTGGTCTAAAAGGAGTAAAACTGTTCCCAAAAACCACCAACAATTATTTAACTTTTTAAATAGCACAATTGAACCATGGGATGGTCCTGCTGCAATTTGTGCTACTGATGCTAAATGGATTTTAGCGGCTGTTGATAGAAATGGTTTAAGACCTCTTAGGTATTCAATAACCTCAGATGGTTTAATATTCGCAGGTTCAGAAACAGGAATGATTAAAATTCCTGAGGAGAATATAATTAAGAAAGGAAGACTCGGTCCAGGAGAATTAATAGCTGTAGATTTAAAAGAGGGGAAGCTTTATCAAGATAAAGAGATAAAAGATTATATATCCAAAGAGTATAAACAGTTTAATAGTCAAATAGTTGACCTTGATAAAAAATTAAAAGTCACTGAAGAGGAAATAAATTTTTCAGGCAATGATTTAAGAAGAAGACAGTATTTATCCGGTTATAGCGTAGAAGATTTAGAATTAATTCTTCATCCTATGGTCGAAGAGAGTAAAGAGGCCACAGGTTCAATGGGAGACGACACACCAGTAGCAGTTTTATCAAGTCACTTCAGGCCAATATCACATTATTTTAGACAAAATTTTAGCCAAGTAACTAATCCGCCGATTGACTCGTTAAGAGAAAACAAGGTTATGAGTTTAAAAACAAGATTCGGTAATTTGGGCAATATACTTGATTTTAATAATTTAACGCAAGAAGATATCTTTGTTCTCGACAGTCCAATACTTACAAATTCTCAATTAAAAAAGTTTAAAAAACTCTTCTCAAAAAAAATCAAATTAATTGATTGCACATTTAACGTTAATGAAACCTTAAAAGATAATATCAAAAAAATTCAAGAAGAATCTGAAATAGCAGTAAGAGAAGGTAGCACTACCCTAGTATTAAGCGACAAAAATATTTCTGAAAAGAGAGCAAATATTCCAATGGCTTTAGCGGTAGGAGCGATTAATTCTAACTTAGTAAAATTAGGATTAAGAGGATACTGTTCTTTGAATGTCGAAACATCAGAAACTTTAGACACTCATTCATTTGCAGTTTTGATTGGAGTTGGAGCTACAACGGTAAACCCTTACTTAACAATAGATAGTATATACCAAAGGTTTGAGAAAAATTTATTTGGCAAATATAAATTTAAAGAGTGTGTAGAAAGATTCAAAAGTTCGATTGAAAACGGATTATTAAAAATCATGTCTAAGATGGGAATTTCAGTCATTAGTTCTTATAGAGGAGGGTGCAACTTTGAAACTGTTGGACTAAGTAGGGCATTAGTTTCTGATTATTTTCCGGGAATGATATCAAGAATTTCTGGTATTGGTTTGATAGGAATAGAAAAAAAAATTAAAGAAATTCACGAGAAAGCTTATAAAAAAGATGTTCAAATATTACCAATCGGGGGAATATATAAGTATAGAAAAACTGGTGAAAACCATCAGTTTCAAGGAAAACTAATTCACACATTACAACATGCTGTAACAGTCGGCTCTTACGAAACATTTAAAAAATATACAGATGGTATTAATAATATGTCTCCAGTTAATTTGAGAGATCTTTTAGATTTTAAAAAATCAAATAATCCTATTGATATTAAAGAAGTCGAGCCCATAGAAAATCTTACAAAAAGGTTCGGTAGCGGGAGCATGTCCCATGGTGCTTTGTCTGCAGAGGCACATGAAACATTAGCTGTGGGCATGAATAGAGTTAAAGGCGCCTCTTGTAGCGGTGAAGGTGGTGAAGACTCTGCTAGATTTAAAATTCAAGAAAATGGAGATAGCGCAAATTCTAGAGTTAAACAAGTTGCTTCAGCAAGATTTGGAGTGACTATTGATTATCTAAATAATTGTAATGAAATTGAAATCAAAATTGCTCAAGGTGCTAAACCAGGTGAAGGTGGACAACTACCAGGATTTAAGGTTACAAAAGAAATAGCTAGATTAAGACATTCAACACCAGGCGTAACTCTTATCTCACCGCCACCACATCATGATATTTACTCAATAGAGGATTTAGCTCAGCTAATTTACGATTTAAAACAAATAAACCCAAAAGCTCGAATAGGTGTAAAATTAGTAGCTTCAACTGGAATTGGAACAATTGCTGCAGGAGTCGCTAAAGCAAAAGCAGATGTGATTCTCATTTCGGGTCATTCAGGAGGAACTGGCGCCAGTCCACAAACAAGCGTTAAGTATGCCGGCATTCCTTGGGAGATGGGATTAACTGAGGCCAATCAGATTTTAACATTAAATAACTTAAGACACAAAGTTACTTTAAGAACAGATGGCGGAATTAAAACAGGTAGAGACGTTGTTATTGCGGCAATGATGGGGGCAGAGGAATTTGGTATGGGCACTTCATCTTTAATTGCAATGGGATGTATAATGGTAAGACAGTGTCATTCTAATACTTGTCCAGTAGGAGTTTGTTCTCAAGATGAGGAATTAAGGAAAAAATTTACCGGAACACCAGAAAAAGTCGTCAATTTTTTTAGATTTGTTGCAGAAGAAGTGAGAGAGATTTTAGCCTCTTTAGGATTTAAAAATCTAAATGAAATAATCGGAAGGACTGATCTCCTTAAACAAGTAAGCAGAGGCTCATCAAATTTAGATGATTTAGATTTAAATCCATTATTAGTAAAAACTGATCCGGGTGAAAATACTAGGTATTGTGAGAAAAGAGATATTAATTCTGTCCCAGACACTTTAGATGAAAAAATTTGGACAGATATTAAAAATAAAATTGCTAAGGATAAAATAATTGAATGTGAATACGATGTTGAAAATACACATAGAGCGGTAGGAACTAGATTATCTCATTATGTTTATAAGAAATTTGGCAATAACGCCTTAGCGGAGAACACTGTCATCGTTAAATTAAATGGTTCTGCGGGACAATCACTTGGAGCTTTTTTAGCCAAAGGAATTAAAATAATTGTTAATGGCGATTCTAACGACTACGTTGGAAAAGGATTGTCAGGGGGAACAATAATAGTTAAGCCAGTCAATAATAGTAATTTAATTTCAAATCAAAATGCAATTATAGGAAACACAGTTTTATACGGAGCTACAAATGGCAAACTTTATGCATCAGGTAAAGCTGGTGAAAGATTTGCCGTTAGAAATTCTGGAGGGATCTCAGTAGTAGAGGGATGTGGATCAAATGGATGTGAATATATGACCGGAGGAAAAGTAGTTATCCTTGGCAATGTGGGAGATAACTTCGCTGCAGGTATGACAGGCGGAATGGCATTTATTTATGATCCTAATAAAAAATTTGAAAACTATGTAAATTCTCAATCTGTTATTTGGCAGAACGTACAAACAGACTATTGGAAAAAATATTTAAAAGATTTAATATATGAATTTAGCAAAGAGACTAACTCGAAAATTTCAAAAAAGATCATAAGCAATTATGAAAATGAACTTAAAAATTTCGTTCAAGTTTGTCCTATAGAGATGCTAGATAAATTAGATCATCCTGTTTCATTAAAAGAACTTAAGTCAAAATCAGCCTAAAAATGAATAAAGATAGATTTTTTTTTTTTGGATTTGGTCAAACTGCTAGATATCTTATAAATAATTTAGAGCAATCAAAAAAAAAGTTCACTTTTAGTGCTACTAATACAAAAAAAACAACTTTAAAGACTTTTGGTAAAAAAAAATTTATATCCTTTAAGTTCAAAGATAAGCTTTACGACAAAAAATTAATCAAGGTATTGTCCGAAGCCGATTACATTCTAATATCTATCCCCCCACAAAAAAAAAAAGACTTAGTTCTAAAAATTTTTAGCAAATTTTTAAAAGAATCAAAGTTTAAAAAACTTATTTATCTATCTGCCACAAGTGTTTATGGAAATCATAACGGAAAATGGGTTAATGAAAATTCAAAACTGAAGGGAAATACTAAATTTGGTTTAGGTAGAAAAATTGTTGAAAAATCTTGGATTAAATTTAGAAATCTATACCAGCTTGATATAAATATTCTACGTGTTTCAGGAATTTATTCAAAAGAGAGTAACGTACTAAAAAAAATTTCCAAAAAAAGCATTTATGTTAAAGAGAAAAAATATTTTTCAAGAATAAGAATAGAAGATTTAGCACAAATTATTAAAAAGATGTTTTATTCAAAAAAAAATTGTCTTATACTAAACGCATCTGATGATAAGCCAGCAACAAATATAGAAGTAGCTAATTTTGCTGCAAAACTTTTAAAAATCAAAAATTTAAGACCGATGCCTATATCCAATTTTAAAAATAAAATGATAAAAGAATTTTATAAAGACTCGAAAAAAGTGAGTAATAAAAAAATGAAAAATAAATTACTCATTAAATTGAAATATCCTTCTTATAAAGAAGGATTAAGAAATATTTTTAACAATTCTTGATAACTCATTCTTCATTTTTTTTAGAGATTTTGTGTCTGAGAGACTATGATCTCCATTTTTAATAATAACCAATTTTTTTTTTGCTTTTTTAAAAATTGATAAAACTTTTCTTGAAAAAAAAACCGGAACTACTTCGTCTTTTTTTCCATGAAACATACAGATCTGAATTTTCTCAAATATTTTTTTTGAAAAAACTTTATTTTTTCTTCCATCTTTAATTAATTGATGTGAAATAGGATATTGATATTTTGTTTTATCTCCATGATTGATTGTAGTTATACCCTTTTTAATTATCTCATTTTTTATCTTTTTTGGAAATTTCTTCCACATCAACCTATCTAAAAATTCCGGAGCTGAGCCAATTCCTAACATACCAACAATTTGATGTTTAAAAAATTTAAATTGGTTAAGTGCTATCCATGCCCCCATACTAGAACCAATTATTAAAAATTTATTTTTCTTAACAATTTTTTTAATTAATTTTTTAGCATCATCAGTCCATAAACTTATGTTTCCTTCAATAAATTTTCCTGATGATTTTCCATGACCGGAATATTCAATTGCTAAAAAACCAATTTGGTTTTTATTAGCAAATGAACGAAAAGAATTTGGTTTTTTCCCTTCAATATCTGACATAAATCCTGGCAAAAAAACAATGAAAGGATTTTTATCAAAATTATTGGTTGAATATCTAAGCTTTCTATGTCTGGAGATATTGTAGTATCTAAATTTTTTCATATTATGTTGTCAAAGTTGATAATATATTATCTTAACATATGGCTTCTAATTTTAAAGTAATGCAAGTAATACCAAAACTAGGGTACGGAGGTGCTGAGACTGGCTGTTATGATTTAGCACACTTTTTAGCAGAAAAAGATTGCAAATCAATAATTGTAACAAGTGGAGGACCTTTGATTAAATACGTCAGAAGAAAAAAAGTAAAAATTATTAAACTTCCAGTTCATCTTAAGAACCCATTCGCTTTAGTATTTAATGCACTGGCTTTAATTTTATTACAGATTATTTATAGAATTGATATCGTTCATGCCAGGAGCAGGGCACCTGCATGGTCCTGTTATTGGTCAACATTCTTTACTAGAAGAAAATTTGTTACGACGTTTCACGGCACTTATAATTTTAAAAATAGATTTAAAAAATTCTACAATAGTGTGATGGTAAAATCAAAATTAACGATTGCAGGATCAAATTTTATATTTAACCATATAAATGAAAATTACAAAAACTATTTAAATCCAAAAAATAAACTGTTGGTTATCTTTAGGGGAATAAATTTACATTACTATGATCCTAAGAATATATCTGATATTAAGCTCTTAAGACTAAAAAAAGATTGGTCAATCGAAGATGACAAATTTAAAATTCTTTTGCCTGGAAGATTAACTAATTGGAAAGGACAACTTAATTTCATTGAAGCTTTAAACATCTTAATTGAAGATTATAAAAATGATAAATTTCAAGCTATAATTTTGGGATCAGATCAAGGAAGAAATGTATATAAAAAAAAACTTCAAAGCTTAATAGACAGGTATAACATTAATAAGAAAATAATATTCGCAGAGCACTGTAAAGAGATGCCCTTAGCTTATGCGCTGGCTGATATTGTAGTTTCAAGCTCAATTGAACCAGAAGCTTTTGGGAGAGTAGCCGTAGAGGCCCAAGCTATGCAAAAGCCTATAATTGCAACTAAATTAGGAGGATCTATGGAAACAGTTCTGAATAACAAAACAGGAATTCTTTATAAGTTTGACGATCCTCGAGAATTAGCTAAAAATATTAATTCTTTTATGGAAACAGATAAATTGGCATTGAATATAATGGGAGTTGAAGGTAGAAAAAACATAGTAAAAAAATTTGATGTTGAAAAAATGTGTCAAAGTACATTTAATGAATATAAAAAGCTTCTAAATAAATAATGCCAAATATTCAGCTCTTAGATGGAAAAAAAATTCCCTTCGATGAAAAGATTAATGGCTTCGATTTAATCAAGAAAATAAGTAAATCTCTTGAGAAAAAAGCACTTATAATGGAAGTTGATGGAAATCTAAAAGATTTAAGTTTTGAAATTACGAAAAATTCTAAAGTTAAGATAATTACTGCAGATGACAAAGATGGTTTAGATGTTCTTAGACATGATGCTGCACATATTATGGCTATGTCTGTTCAAGAACTTTTCCCTGGAACACAAGTAACAATTGGACCAGTAATTGAAAATGGATTTTATTATGATTTCGCAAGAAAGGAACCTTTCACTTCTGAGGATTTAGAAAAAATTGAAAAAAAAATGTCAGAAATAATTGACAGAAATGTCAAAACTAGAAGAGAAGTTTGGGAAAGAGAAAAAGCAATCAAACATTTTAAAAAAATTGGAGAAAAATACAAAGCTGAAATAATTGAGAGTATTCCTAAAGGAGAGGAACTTTCCATTTATCATCACGGAGATACTTGGTACGATTTATGTAGAGGCCCACATTTGTCTTCATCTGGCAAAATCGGAAAAGCTTTCAAGTTAACTAAAGTTTCAGGCGCATATTGGAGAGGGGACTCTAATAATGAAATGTTACAAAGAATATACGGAACTTGTTGGAGCAACAAAGATCAATTAAAATTATATTTAGATAGGCTAGAAGAGGCTGAAAAAAGGGATCATAGAAAACTAGGTAAAGAAATGGATCTATTTCATTTTAGAGAGGAAAGTCCAGGATCAGTATTTTGGCATGAAAAGGGATGGATTTTATTTCAAAGACTTGTTGAGTATATGAGATTTAGACAAAGACTCGATGGTTACAAAGAGATCAATACACCCGAATTGTTAGACAAAACTCTATGGGAAAAATCCGGTCATTGGGAAAAGTTTGCAGAACATATGTATACTTCAGAAACCCCAGATGAAAAAGTTTTTGCAATTAAACCAATGAATTGCCCGGGATGTGTTCAAATATTTAATCAAGGTCTTAAAAGTTATCGCGACCTTCCATTAAAACTCTCTGAGTTTGGAAAGGTTCATAGATACGAACCCTCAGGAGCTTTGCATGGACTGCTAAGAGTAAGAGCATTTACTCAAGATGATGCACATATTTTTTGCACAGAGGATCAGATAACTCAAGAATGTTTAAGTGTTACAAATTTAATAATAGATATTTATAAAAATCTTGGCTTTAAAAAAGTAATACTAAAATATTCTGATCGACCTACAAAGAGAGTTGGAGACGATAAAATTTGGGATAAATCAGAAGCAGCATTATTAACTGCAATTAAAAAATCTAAATTAGAGTATTCAATTAACAAAGGTGAGGGAGCATTCTATGGACCAAAAATTGAGTTTGTTTTACAAGATGCAATAGGCAGGGACTGGCAATGCGGAACTTTGCAAGTCGATTTAAATTTACCAGGTAGATTAGGTGCCTCCTATGTTAATAAGTCAGGAGAAAAACAAGTTCCAGTAATGTTACATAGAGCTTTATTTGGCTCTCTTGAAAGATTTATAGGTATTTTAATTGAAAATTACGCAGGCAAACTTCCATTTTGGCTATCACCTTCACAAGCAGTAGTATGTTCTATAGCAGAAGACAATAATAATTATGCAAAAAAATTATTTGAAGATTTATTTAAAGAGAGTATAAAATGTGAGGTGGATTTAAGAAATCAAAAAATTAGTTATAAAATCAGAGAACATTCTTTGGCAAAAGTACCAATGATATTAGTGTGTGGAAAAAAAGAAGAAAAAGACAAGACCGTTACAGTAAGAACCCTGGGATCTGATAAACAAGAGACAATTAAAAGAGATTTGCTTATAAAACGTATTATTAAATCTAATAAGATGCCAATTCATTAAGTGTCAAACTTTAAACCAAACTATTTTCAGAGACGAAGTAAACCTCAGGGGCCAAAAGCAAATGAGCGCATAAAAGCTTTGGACGTTCAAGTAATTGGAAGTGAAGGAAATAATTTAGGAGTAATGCAATTAAAACAAGCCATTCAAATGGCTAGAGATGAAGGTTTAGATTTAATCGAAATCTCACCTAATGCTAATCCACCTGTATGCAAGATTATGGATATGGGGAAATATAAATATGATTTACAAAAAAAAGCTAACCAAGCAAAGAAAAAGCAAAAAGTTGTATCTCTTAAAGAAATTAAACTTAGACCAGGAACGGAGATACATGACTATAATTTCAAAATTAAAAATGCAAAAAAATTTATCACAAAAGGTGATAAAGTTAAGTTTACAGTAAAGTTTAAAGGAAGAGAAATGCAACATGTTGAATTAGGCAAAGATCTTATGAAAAGGATAATTGAAGATACAAAAGATATTGGCAAGGTAGAAACACATCCTAAATTTGAGGGCAGACAAATGATAATGATAATTCAGCCCAATTAATCTCAAATATTAGCATCTTGTAAAAAAAAGGTAATATAGATATAAACCCGAGTAATTTATGCCTAAATTAAAAACAAAAAGCTCAGCGAAAAAAAGATTTAGAATTACTGCTAGAGGAAAAGTGAAAATGCCTCAAGCTAATAAAAGACATGGTATGATTAAGAGAACTAATAATCAAATTAGAAAACAAAGAGGGACTACGATAATGTCAAAACAAGACTCTAAGATAGTCAAATCGTACATGCCTTATAATTTGAGAGGTTAATATGGCTAGAACAAAACGTGGAGTAATAAGTAAAGCAAAACACAAAAAAGTTTTTAAAGCTGTAAAAGGCCAATATGGAAGAAGAAAAAATACTATTCGTGTTGCTAGACAGGCAATGGAAAAAGCAATGCAATATGCCTATAGAGACAGAAAAGCAAAAAAAAGAGATTTTAGATCATTATGGATACAGAGAATAAACGCAGGAGTTAGAACCGAAGGTTTAACATATTCAAGATTTATTAATGGTTTAGCTAAGTCAAAAATCAAATTAGATAGAAAAGTATTGGCAGAATTAGCCTATAACAACCCTGAAGTATTCAAATCTATTGTAAAAAAAGTTCAATCATCCCTTAACTAATTAAGGTCTTTGATTTATCTTATAAATTATAAAAGAATCAAAATTTATGAGTGATTTAAATAATATTTTAAATAGTTTTGAGACAAAATTTTCTCAGATTAAAAATAAAGAAGACCTACAAAATTTAAAATCAGAATTTTTCGGAAAAAATGGTTCTATTTCTTTACAATTTAAAAAAATGGGTTCACTTAATCCTGAGGAGAGAAAAAATTTTGCAAAAGAATTAAATAAAATTAAAGACCATTTAACATCCTATATAGAAAAAAAATTTAAAGATTTTGAAAATCTTGAGATAAATCAGAAACTTAAAAATGAAAAAATAGATATTACTTTACCAATTAGATCTATCCAACAAGGTAAAATTCATCCTGTTTCTCAAGTTATTGACGAAATTTCTTCCATTTTTTCTGAGGTAGGCTTTTCTGTTGCTGAGGGCCCTGATGTAGAAACTGAAAATAATAATTTTACAGCTTTAAATACACCCGAAGATCATCCTGCAAGAGATATGCATGATACTTTTTATCTTGATAAAGATAAAAAAATATTATTGAGAACACACACTTCTCCTGTTCAAATAAGAACCATGCTTAATGGTAAACCACCATTTAAAATTATCGTGCCGGGTAGAACATATAGATGCGACAGCGATCAAACTCACGCTCCAATGTTTCACCAATTAGAAGGTTTGCACATAGATAAAAATATAACTATGGGCCATCTCAAGGGATGTCTAAATTATTTTATAAGAGAGTTTTTTGAGGTTAAGAAAATTAAAATGAGATTTAGGCCTAGCCATTTTCCATTTACAGAACCATCTGCTGAGGTAGATATTGGCTATAAAATTGAGAATGGTAAAATTATTATTGGAGAGGGCGATAAATGGTTGGAGATTTTAGGTTGTGGAATGGTTCATCCTAATGTTTTAAAAAATACTAAAGTTGACCCAAAAAAATATCAAGGCTTTGCTTTTGGGATGGGTATTGATCGTCTTGCTATGCTCAAATATGGAATAAATGATTTAAGGGCATTTTTTGAAACTGATTACAGATGGCTTAATCATTTCGGTTTTGACCCGTTGGATGTTCCAACTAACTATAGAGGATTGAGCAGATGATCCTTACATTATCTTGGTTAAAAAATCATTTAAATACAAAAGCTAGTATAAATGAAATAATAGAAAAACTGACAAATATTGGCTTAGAAGTCGAAGGCATTAAAGAGGGTTCTAGTAATATGTCAGAATTTAAAATTGCAAAAATATTAAAAACCGAAAAGCACCCGAATGCAGATAAACTAAAGCTTTGTGATGTGACAATAGGTGGATCATCGGTTATTAAAGTTGTCTGTGGCGCAGATAATGCAAGAGATGGTTTGATGACTGTTTATGCTCCACCCGGAGCTACAATACCCAAATCAAAAATAAAACTTAAAATAGCTAAAATCAGAGGTGTAGAGTCAAGAGGGATGCTTTGTTCTGAGAGTGAACTTAATTTATCAGAGGAGAGTGCGGGGATTATAGAACTTAAAAATATGTCTAATAAAATAGGTAAAAGTTTTTTTAAAAGTTCAAATGAAAAAGTTATTGATTTATCCATTACTCCTAACCGCCCAGATTGTTTAGGAATAAGAGGAATTGCTCGAGATTTAGCAGCTGCTGGATTAGGAAGACTATTAGATCTTAAAAAAAAAAAGATTAATCAAAAAAAAAATCAGAATATCAAAATTTCAATAATCAAAGAAAAAAATCAAGGTTGCCTAGCTTTTGGAAGTTGTTTAATCACAGGAATAAAAAACCAAGAAAGCCCTAAATGGCTGAAAGATAAAATTTATTCTTTAGGTCTTAAACCTATTTCTGCAGTAGTGGATATCACTAATTACGTTATGTTTGATTTAAACAGGCCTTTACACGCTTATGATGCTGATAAGATCGACAAAGAAATCATTGTCAGAAACTCAAAAAAGGGTGAAAGTTTTATGGCCCTTGATGATAAAAAATATACCCTTCAAAAAGATATGTGCGTTATTGCTGATAAAAGTGGAGTGCTAGGCCTAGGAGGTGTTATTGGTGGAACAAGATCTGGAACAGAAATCGAGACAAAAAATATTTTATTAGAGTCTGCTTATTTTCTTCCATCATCAATAAGAAAAACTTCAAAACTGCTAGGACTCGAGACCGATGCTAAATATAGATTTGAAAGGGGAATAGATCCTAACTCAATGATAGATGGCTTAAAAACTGCTACAGATTTAATTTTAAAAATCTGTGGAGGGGAGGCAAGTAAGTTTAATATTTCGGGAAAAAAAGAATATAAAAGTAGCTCAATAGATCTTGAGGTAGGTAAATTTAAAAAAACTATAGGCTTTGCGATAACAGAAAGTGAAACAAAAAAAATATTAAATTCTCTCGGTTTTTCGACTAAATCTGGTAAAAAAATTCTTAAAGTTCATGTCCCAACATGGAGACCAGATGTCAGTCAAGAAATAGACTTAATAGAGGAGCTAATAAGAATAAAAGGATTTGATAAGATAAATCTTGTAGAACCTGAAAAAGCGAGAAATAAAGAAACACTTAACTACCAACAAAAATTATTCCACCTAGGTCAACGATCTATTTCCAATAAAGGCTATCATGAAGCCGTAACCTGGTCATTCACGGATAAAAAAATTGACGATTTAACTAATGACAGTACAAATCCAATTTTTATAATTAATCCAATTTCTAACGATTTAAATGTATTAAGAAGGTCAATATTTTCAAATCTACTTTTTTATTTGAAGAAAAACCATGACAGAGGATTTCAAGACATTTCTTTATTTGAAATAGGACCAGTTTTTTATGGAAAAAAACCAGGAGAACAGCAAACCGTAATTGGAGCAGTTAAATCTGGACAAATAAATAAAAAAAGCTGGTCTGAAAAAACTAGGAATGTAGATATTTTTGACATGAAGACTGATGTAATAAAAACTTTAATTGAAATGGGAATTAATGAAGATCACTTAATAGTAAGTGACAAATCAAAAAACTGTTACCATCCAGGTAGATCAGGCTCTGTAAATTTTAAAACAAACAACGGAATTTTACTAGCTCAATTTGGAGAAATACATCCAACAATCATTTCTAAATTAGATTACAAAGAAAAAAATATATATGGATTTGAAATTTTTTTAGACAATATTCCTCAACCAAATAAAAAGATGAGAATCTTAAAAGAAAACTTTAAATTTTCAGATTTTCAAATTTCAGAGAGAGATTTTGCTTTTGTAATTAATAAAAATTATCAAGTAGGTAAACTAAATAAGATTATAAAAGATCTAGATAGAAACATTAAATCAGTAAACATATTTGATGTCTTTGAAGGCGGAAATTTGCCACCTGAAAAAAAATCTATAGCAATAAATGTTTCATTGCAAGCAGAGGACAGAACTCTTTCTGATAATGACTTGAATCAAATTAGTGAAAAAATCATAAAAGAAGTAGAAAATAAAACTGGCGGGAATATCAGATCATAATGTCAGACATAGATAGAATTCGTAATTTTTCAATAATTGCGCACATTGATCATGGCAAATCAACTATTGCGGACAGAATAATTCATAAATGTGGTGGTTTAACTGATCGTGAAATGAAACAACAAGTTCTCGACTCAATGGATATTGAAAGGGAAAGAGGAATAACAATTAAAGCACAAACGGTAAAACTAAAATACAAATCAAAAGACGGAAAAGAATATACACTTAACATAATTGATACACCTGGCCACGTCGATTTTGGATATGAAGTTAGCCGTTCACTTTCTGCTTGTGAAGGATCATTGTTAATAGTTGATAGTACGCAAGGAGTTGAGGCTCAAACCTTAGCAAACGTCTACCAAGCCCTTGAAATTAATCATGAAGTTATTCCAATTTTAAATAAAATTGATTTGCCAGCATCAGATATCGACAAAACGAAACAAGAAATCGAAGACGTTGTAGGAATTGATACTTCTAATGCTATTCCGTGTTCAGGAAAAACTGGTGAGGGTATAGATGACATCCTTGAAGCAATAATTAATAACCTTCCATCTCCAAAGGGCAAAAAGGATGAAAAACTGAAATGTTTACTAGTTGATAGTTGGTACGATAGCTACCTAGGTGTTGTAATTCTAGTGAGAGTAATGGACGGAAAAATAAAAAAAAATATGAAAATTAAACTCCTTTCTAATAATAAAGAATATATCATTGAAAAAGTTGGTGTTTTTACACCCAAACCTGTTGATGTAAATGAACTAAATTCAGGTGAAATTGGATTTATAATAACCGGCATTAAATCTTTATCAGAGACAAAAGTAGGTGATACGATATGTGACTCCTCAAATCCCATAATTAATCCTTTACCAGGATTTAAACCTAGTAAACCCGTAGTTTTTTGCGGACTTTTTCCTGTAGATAGCTCAGAGTTTCAAAAACTTAAAGATGGATTGGCAAAACTTAAACTTAACGACTCAAGTTTTTCTTATGAGCCAGAGTCATCTAGCGCACTTGGACTTGGTTTTAGATGTGGTTTTTTAGGCCTTCTTCATCTTGAGATAATCACTGAAAGATTAGAAAGAGAATTTGATGTAAATTTAATTACAACAACTCCAGGCGTTATTTACAAAGTTCACAAACAAAAAGGTGAAATTATTGATTTACAAAATCCTACTAATATGCCTGATCCTTCGCAGATAGAAAAAATAGAAGAGCCTTGGATTAAATCAACAATTATAACACCAGATGAATATTTGGGATCAATAATAAAAATATGCCAAGACAAAAGAGGCATACAAACTAATTTAAGTTATTCTGGTAAAAGAGCAGTTTTATCTTACGACCTTCCTTTGAACGAAGTAGTATTTGATTTTAATGACAGACTTAAATCAGTTTCAAGCGGATATGCTAGTTTTGATTATGAAATCTCAGGATATAGAGAAGGAGCTCTTGTAAAGTTAGGAATACTTGTAAATGGTGAGCCAGTAGATGCTTTAGCAATGATTATACATAAAGAATTTGCACAAAAAACGGGAAGACAAGTATGTGAAAAATTAAAAGACTTAATTCCAAGACATAATTTTATGATACCTGTGCAGGCTGCTATAGGCGGTAAAATAATCGCAAGAGAGTCTATTAAAGGTTTTAAAAAAGATGTTCTTACTAAAATCCATGGAGGAGGAGCTATGGATAGAAAAAGAAAATTATTAGAAAAACAAAAAAAAGGTAAAGCTAGATCCAAACAATTTGGAAAAGTTGAAATTCCTCAAGAGGCATTTATTGGTGTTCTTAAAATCAATAAGGAAACATGAAAAATACATTATATTTGATTTCAAATGAAAAAATATTTCAAAATAATGAAATGTTTTTTTGTGATAATTTAGATATGAAATCGACACCCGAAGGATTAAATAAACATTTTGATGTAAAGATTATCGCTAGAAAAAGTAAAGTAAATAGACTCCAAAAATTAAATCTTAGAACTATCAAGACCTTCTCAAATATTTTATCATATGTGCTTGAAATAATAAGATCATCAAAGCACAATTCCCAATTCTTAATAATTTCACTTAACCCATTTACCTTCCTTGCAGGCATTGTATTAATTCTTTTAGGAAGAAAACCTTATCTTTATCTTAGAAGCAATGGTTATGATGAATACAAAATAATTTCGGGCTTTTTAGGAAAATTTATTTATCACCTAATGTTCACAATAATGACTAGATTTTCAATTTTAATCAGTTGCAGAGAATATATTTTGATGGGCAAAAAAGGACATATTATTTCACCATCTCAACTTGATTCTTCGTGGCATCAAAACCATGTAAAACCATCTCTAAGTGAGATTAGACTTATATATGTAGGTAGAATTAAAAAGGAAAAAGGTATTTTTTCTTTATTAAATCTTATTAAAGAACATTCTAAAATTAATCTCACAATTGTCGGCGCAAGCGAGGAGGATAAAATAATTTATCAATCTAATGTAAATACCTTAAAAATTGTTCAAGATAAAAAAGAATTAATTAATTTGTATGACAAAAATAATATTACGATTTTACCTTCATATACAGAGGGATACCCCATGATTATATTAGAATCTTTATCAAGATTGAGACCTATAATTGTTTTTAGAGAAATTGAGCACGTAGTTGAAAATAGGAAGGGTATATTTGTTACAACTAGAGATTATTCCAGTCTTTCTGAAACAATAAAACATATTATAAATAACTATGATTCTATACAAGAAAGTATGAAATCAAATAAACTTCCAGATAATGATACTTTCATAAATCAATTAAAAGAAATATTATCTAAAAATTAACTTATGAATAAGAATCTAGTTTTTACAGCCACTTATAATGAAGTAGATAATATATCTGCATTTCTCGACATAGTTTTGAAAATTCCAAGTATTGATGTTTTAATAGTAGATGATAATTCACCTGATAAAACCGGAGATATTATTAAAAAATATCAAATTAAAAATAAAAACTTATTTCTTATAAGTAGAAAAGGTAAAGAAGGTTTGGATAGTGCACACAAAATTGGATTTAATTTCGCTAAAGAAAAAAATTATGAAAATTTGATAACTATTGATGCTGATCTGTCACATGATCCACAAATGATACCACAATTTTTAAAAGCTCTTGATGATAAACCATTTGTTATTGGCTCAAGGTATATGACAGGCGCAACAAATGATATGAAATTATTTAGATACACTCTTAGTTATGTTGGTAACAAGGTAATAAAATTTGTTTTAAATATCGATAGTGATGAATTCACATCTTCATTTAGAGGCTTTGCTTTAAGAAAATTAAAAAATTTTGATATTAATGACGTAAAAACTAAAGGATATAGCTTTTTTATGGCAACAATTTTTTTAATACATAAACTTGATTACAAAATCAATCAAATACCTTTACAATTCAAAGATAGAAAAGAGGGAGTATCAAAAATACCTAAAATTGAAATTTTTAGGACCTTAAAAAATTTATTTTTGATCAAAATCAACAAGCTCTGATAAAAAATTTGAAATAAATAATAGTATTAGCTAATAATCTGATATGAAAAATAAAGAAAATAATAAAAGTTTTGGGATACTTTTCTTTATAGTATTTTTATTAATAGCTTTATGGCCAGTTAAAGATTCAGAATCTATTAGAATTTGGTCCATTATAATTTCATCTCTTTTTTTAATTTTGGGAATTATAAATTCAAAATTTCTTACACCTTTAAAAAAAGGATGGATAAAGCTAGGCGAAATTTTAGGGAAATTTATAGCCCCAATTGTGATGGGATTTATTTATTTTGTTGTAATAACGCCAATTGGAATTTTATTACGATTATTTGGCAAGGATTTGCTTAATATTAAGTTTAATAAAAACAAATCTTATTGGATTAAAAGAGCAAAGGATATCAACACAATGAAGAGACAGTTTTAGATGTTAAGTTTTTTCAAAGAATTCTTTTTGTTTTTGAAAGAAAGAAAAAAATATTGGTTAATACCAATAATCATTGTTTTAGCTTTATTTGGCGCATTAATTGTTTTGAGCCAAGGATCTGTTGTAGCCCCTTTTATTTACACAATTTTTTAGTAAGTATATATTTTGAGTGACGGAGAAATTATAAATTATGAAATCTATATTAGGTATTTCTGCATTTTATCATGATAGTGCAGCGGCACTTTTAATAGACGGTAAAATTGTAGCCGCAGCACAAGAGGAAAGATTTACAAGAAAAAAACATGACTCAAGCTATCCTTATAATTCTATTAAATATGTTTTGAGTGAAGCAAATTTAGAATTAAACCAATTAGATCAAATAGTATTTTATGAGAAACCTTTTCTAAAGTTCGAGCGATTACTTGAGACATTTTTAGCTTTTGCACCAAAGGGTTTCACTTCATTTCTAATGTCGATGCCAATATGGTTAAGAGAAAAACTTTTTCAAAAAAATTTTATTTATGAACAATTAAAAAGAAATGATAATAAATTTAATGATATTGATAAATTAAGTTTTTCAGAACATCATTTTAGTCATGCAGCAAGTGCTTTTTATCCATCACCCTTTAATGAGGCAGTTATTCTTACACTAGATGGAGTAGGAGAATGGGCAACATCAACTTTAGCAATTGGAAAAGATAATAAAATTTCTATGATTAAAGAAATTTTCTTTCCACACTCATTAGGTCTACTTTATTCAGCTTTTACATATTATACTGGTTTTAAAGTTAATAGTGGTGAATATAAATTAATGGGTTTAGCCCCTTACGGAAGTCCTAAATATAAAGATTTAATTTTTAAAAAATTAATTGATGTCAAGGAAGATGGATCTTTTAGATTGAATATGAAATATTTTAATTTTGCAACTGGTCTAACAATGACCAATGACAAATTTTCAAAATTATTTGGACAAAAAGTTAGAAACCCCAATAAAGAATTGCTTACCCAATTTCATATGGATATTGCTTCCTCAATTCAAGGAGTAATTGAAGATATAGTTTTAAAATTAGTAAGCAATGTTCAAAAAGAAACAGGGATTAAAAATTTATGTTTAGCTGGAGGAGTAGCACTAAATTGCGTAGCTAATGGGAAAATTGTTAAAAACAAAATTTTTGAAAATGTATGGATTCAACCAGCTTCTGGAGATGCAGGAGGATCACTTGGAGCTGCTTTGGGTTATTGGCATCAAGAAATATCACAGCCAAGACAAATAATTAAATCTAATGATAGTATGAATGGATCTTATTTAGGCCCTAAGTTTAATGAGAATGATATTGAAAAAAGCTTAATTAAACTTGGAGCAAAATTCCAAAAATATGACGATAAAATTTTTACAGATAAAGTCGCAAATGAGCTTAAAGAGGGAAAAATTGTAGGATGGTTTCAAGGAAGAATGGAATTCGGGCCAAGAGCTTTAGGTTGTCGATCTATTATTGCAGACCCAAGATCTGAAAAAATGCAAAAGAATTTAAATTTAAAGATTAAATTTAGAGAGAGCTTCAGACCGTTTGCGCCATCAATTTTAAGAGATGATTTAAACGACTGGTTCGAATTAAATTGTGATAGTCCTTACATGCTTTTATGTGCCGATGTGAAGGAAAATATTCAAATTAAGGAGAACGAAGAAGCTAAAGAGTTATTTGGTATAGAAAGATTAAATTTAAAAAGATCTTCAATTCCTGCGGTTACCCACGTGGACTACTCTGCAAGAATTCAAACTGTTCATAAAGACACTAATCCCAAATATTATGAATTATTGGAAAAATTTAAATCTTTAACAAAGTGTCCTATACTCGTTAATACATCGTTTAACATTAGAGGTGAGCCAATAGTTTGCTCCATAGAAGATGCATTTAAATGCTTCATGGGAACAGAGTTAGATATATTAGTTTGTGAAAATTTTATTTTATATAAAAAGGAACAAAATCGAAATCTCCTTAATAATTACAAAAGTCAAATAGAACTTGATTAAAAAATGAGCAATCTAAAAAAAATCTTTTTTATTACATTAGCAAATTTATTTCTATTTATTTTTATAGAAATTACTCTTACATTTTTCTTTGTATTTCACAAAACTAATTATTATGGACCCTTGGCAAGATTATTTCTGACTGAAAGTAACGTTACCAAAAAAACTACTATGTATGAAATAAGTTTTAATAAGAAAACAGGAATGTATAATGAGGGAGAATATAATTTTAATAACGTCAAACATTTTGTCAATAAATATGGATTTATAGGCGAAGAGGTAGATATTGAAAACAAATCTAGATGTAGGTTAATTTCACTTGGAGGATCAACGACAGCTGGAATAGAAACTAAAGAGCCTTATCCAAAAATTTTAGAAAAATTATTAAATCAAAACTATTTAAATTGCGAAGTGCTTAATTTTGGATTTTCAGGAAAAGCACTTAACTTTCTTGAAAAATTATTGGTAAATGAAGGATCAAAATTTAATCCTAATATAATTACAATAATGAGTAACAGAAATTCAACAATGTATGACTCTTATGTAACTAGTGCTGTAGCAACTGATATTATTAATAGTAAATTTGATTTATACTTATATGAGCTTAAAAGCTTTTTATTCTTAGAAATAATGACATATAGATTTTTAAGTTTGGTGTATAATCGCGCAGCAAGCCTCTTTTTAGATGATGAAAATAGAATTGTAAGCCCTTTTAATCCTAGAAATTATCATTCTATTAAATATTTTCAAAATGGATACAAGGATCAGATTTTAAGAATTAATAGTTATTGTAAAGAAAAAGGAATAAATTTAGTTTTAATAAAACAAGCATTTTTTATAGATCCAAATATGCAAAATAAAATAAATTTACTATCAAAAGAAGAAATCATTAAGAAGTTAATAAATTATAAAAATGATAAAAATTATTCCAATAAAACTGATTTATTTTGGATGTATACAAATGCAATACTTAATAAAAACTTGGATGAAGTAGAGGCTGAAAATGAAAATATAATTTTAGTCGATCCAACTAAAAAATTGTATGCAAAAAACAAAGTAGATTTTTTTCAAAAAGATGGGTTACACCTCAATCTTCAAGGAAATCAAGTTATTGCAAATAAAATCTTCGAAGATTTGGTATCTAATCAACTAATTAAGAAATGATAAAATGAATTTGATTTATAAACTTGTAGATAAATTTTTAATGAATGATTTTTCAAAAACTATCTCAAAAATTTTTAATGAAAACTCAAAAAGCGAATTAACCGTATTTGATGTTGGTTGTTTTCAAGGTAATTTTTCAAGAAGTTTACAAAAAGAAATAAAAAAAAAGACTAATTTTTTCCTATTTGATCCAAATCCAAATTTAATAATTAAAGATTTTCAATATAAAAAATTAGCATTTTCAAATAATAAAGGTATTAAAAAATTTTATTTAAATACTTTTTTTCCTGCTTCTGGATCCTCTTTAAATACTATCCACGCAAAAGATAAATTATGGAATTTCACAAGAAAACTCGTTACAGGAAATTTTAACAAGCAATTTGAAAGTTTTGATGTCAAAACAGATACAATAGATAATTTTTGCAAGGAACAAAACATTGAATTTATTGATATTTTAAAAATTGATACTGAGGGTTCAGAGTTAGAGGTGTTAGATGGCGCTAAAAATATGCTTAATAAAACTAACATTATTTTAATCGAAGTATTAGATGAAAGAAAAAAATTTAAAGAAAAATATCAGAGAGTAATAGATATTTTAGAAAAAAATCACAACTTTAATAAAACTTTGGAAAAAAGAATATGGTCCCTTGGAACTCTTAGTAATATGAAAGCAATGGACATATTATTTAAAAGATAAAGGGAGAGGTGGCCGAGTGGTTGAAGGCGCACGCTTGGAAAGCGTGTAAACGGGAAACCGTTTCGAGGGTTCGAATCCCTCTCTCTCCGCCACATTTTAATGATATAATTGATTTGATTCGAAAGGAGTAATAATGAGTGGATTTGAAATAGTATTAGTTGGTGTAATACTCATGGTGTTATTAGGCTAAATAAACTAAATTTTTATAATTAAAAAAAATTTATTTATTAACATACAACCAAAAAGAGTCTTAAGTTTATGGCTCGAATCATTTAGATTCAGTCCCAGGGCAGCTGAGGGAGACTGAAGCTGCCTTTTTTTATTAAAAGTTAAATTCTTTTAATTCCAATTACTTTTAAATTTGCAGTTTTTTTTATTCTTTTAATAGTCTGATCAATTCCCATTATAACTGTTTTTTTCATGGGTCCGTAAGCATGAATAAGTTTTTTATTTGATAAGGCTATAGCAACGTGACCTTTCCAAAAAATAAGATCATTTTTTTTTATTTTCTTTAGTTTAATATTTTTTCTAAAATATTTTACCTGATCACTCGAATCTCTTGGACAATATTTTTTGTGAAAATTTAAAAAAACCTGCACTAAGGCAGAGCAATCAATTCCTTTAAAAGATTTACCGCCCCATTTATATTTTACGTTTTTAAACATATTTATTTTATTAAAAAAATTTTTTTCTTTATAAGAAAGTGGTTTAACATCTTTTGAACTTACCCAACCTTTTTCAAATTTAAGAAAATTTGCCTTCTTATCTAAAACTTTTATTTTTGATCCAAAAGTTAATTTGTAAATTCCATTTGTTTCGTTAGGGGATTTAAAAACTTTTGCTTTTAAAATTGCTATTTTATGCGATGGTTTTAGATACGGAGAAAAGTTTTTATTTACTACATACCCTGTATAATTATCCTCTTTAATTTTAATCTTAAGCCATTTTTTTGTTTTTTTTTTAAGTGAAAAGCTATCTCCATAATTCATTTGTGTTACAATTTCAGACTTAGCAGAGGGATTTTTGTGAATATTTATTATTGAAAAATTGTTTGTTAAATATTTAGTCATTTAATCTAAGTTTACCTTTAATCATGTAAAGAAAGATAAGAGAGGGTATTACCATTATCGCGGTAATTATAAAGAATATACCCCAATCTCCATTTAACCAATCAACTAAAGCCCCAGATGATGCAGCTAAAGTTGTTCTCCCAGCTGTACCGATAGAAGCTAGAAGAGCATATTGAGTTGCAGTATAAGTTCTATCTACGAGCATTGAAATAAAAGCTACAAATGCTACAGTAGCAAATGCCGCTGCCATATCATCAAATATAACTGCTATGGCAAACAATAATTCTGATTTTCCTGACCAAGCTAGTAAAGAAAATAACAGATTTGTTGAAGCCATCAAAATTCCAGATACAAACATTGCTTTTATAACCCCAGAGCGAATAGCAAATAGTCCTCCAAGTAGAGTAAAAATTACTGTTGTGATCCACCCAAGTCCTTTTGAATAAAGAGCTATATCAGATTTTGTAAATCCAATTTCCTTGTAAAAAATTACTGACATTCTGCCCAAGAAAGCTTCACCAATTTTAAATAAAAAGACAAATCCTAAAATTGCTATTGCGATATTGAAACCATTTTTTTTAAAAAAACTAATTACTGGCCCAACTACAGTTCCAGCTAACCAAGAAAAAATTTTTGTCAAAAAATTGGAATAGCCAAGTTTGTTTTCAATCATTTCGTCAGTTTGTCGTTGACTCTCCACCCTATTAGTTGATTGTGACTCATTCACAAACATAAGACAAATATTACAAAAAATAATGACTATTCCTAAAATTAAAAAAGTTATTTGCCAGTAGTTTTGAAAGCCGGCTTGTTGAAAAAACTCTGCTGAGTTAAGAGCTACCACTCCGCCTAACTTATATCCAGTCCACCAACCAACTACGGCCATCGCTGCACCAGCCTGCATTGACTTGCCCTCGTGCTCACCTATTTGCTCAATCCTTAAGGCATCTACGGTTATATCTTGGGTTGCTGATGCAATAGCAATTATAAGACCAATGCTAATTACCAGTGTTAAATTTGAAGTCGGATTTATCAAGCTCCAAGAAATTAAGCTCAATAAAATTAAGCTTTGCATAACAATGATCCATCCTCGCCTATGACCTACTTTTTTTGTTAACCATGGAATTCTAACTCTGTCGATAATTGGCGCCCAAAGATAATTAAAAGCGTAAACAGCGAAAATTAAACCAGCCCAGCCAATAGTGCTTCTACTTAACCCATCTTCTTGTAACCAAAGACTTAAACTACTTCCAATAATTACCCAGGGAAAACCACTAATTGCTCCAAGTAATAATATTTTTAACATTCTTTGATCAAAATACACTTTAAAAGTTTCTGATAAGGATTGTTTTTTATATATTTCCATAATCTAATTTCTCCAAAAGGATGGAAAAAATAAAACTAAAATTGCAAATAATTCTAATCTACCTAATAACATACCAAAAGCTAAAATCCATTTAGAAACATCTGGAATATTTTTATAATTCCCATCTGGCCCTATAATATCACCTAATCCAGGCCCAACGTTCGAAATCGCACTTGCTGCCCCAGAAATAGCCGTTAAAAAATCTAGTCCTGTTAAAGATAACATCAACGCAATAATAAAAAATATTAACAAAAAAGAAAAAATAAAAGTAATTACTGATTTCATAAAATCTTCAGAGATTTTCTGATTATTATATTTTACAATAATTATGCTATTAGGCGAGATTAACTTTTTTATTTGATTTTTTAAAAAAACTAGCAACATTTGAAGTCTGAATATTTTTATTCCACAAGCCGTAGATCCAGCACATCCGCCTATGAACATTAAAAATAGAAAAAATATTAAAGAAAATTTTCCCCATAGACCAAAATCATCAGTTACATAACCAGTTCCTGATAAAATTGATATTACATTAAAGAAAGAAATTCTTAAATTTTCTAATATTGATGTTTCATCACTAATTACAAAAAGATAAACAAACATTATTATAATAGACAAACACAGAATATTGATCATTCCTTTAATTTGTATGTCCTCAATAAAAATTTTCCTATTTCCTTTAATAAATTTTAGATATGAAATAAAAGGTATGCTACCCAAAATAATAAAAATACTAGCAACAATTTCTATATTTGAGCTACTGAAGAAACCTATAGAGTCATTGTGAGTTGAAAATCCTCCAGTAGCTATTGTAGTCATAGAATGCGCTATGCTGTCGAAAACTGACATTCCAAAAAGCCAGTAAAAAAAAGCACATAAAGAAGTTAAAACAAAATAAGTTAATATTAGAATTGTTGCTACTTCCAAAGTTCTTGGAAGGATTTTTTCAGTAGATAATGGACCTTCCATTTTGAAAAGTTGCATACCTCCTACTTTCAACAAAGGTAGAATTGTAATTGCCATTACAATAATACCTATACCACCTAACCACTGCATAATTGCCCTCCACAGCAAAATACTTTTAGGAGTTTCATCTAAGTTAGTTATTACAGTGGCCCCAGTGGTAGTAATGCCAGACATGCTTTCAAAAAAGGCCTCACTTATAGAAAATGGAATTGGCGATAATAAAAAAGGCAAACTCCCAAATGCTGCAATTAGAAACCAAGCCAGTGCAGAAAATAGGAAGGTTTGTTGAAGGTTTAGTTTGAACTGTTTTTCTAAATTAGAAAGAATAAATAAAATACCTATAAAGATTGTAATAAATGAGGCCCCAATAAAACTATGGCTATTTTCCTGCGTTAATAACTGAATTGAATAGGGAATTAGCATCGAAGATCCTAAAATCGTAAGCAAAACACCTATTAAAAAAAAAACTGTTTTATTTGATGACATTAAAATTAAGACTATTTAATTAATAAAAAAATTCAACTGTATTTAATAAATTAAAAACTGTATTTTATAAAGAAAATTTTATAAACCTCTATTATGCTAGATAATAATGTAATTCAATCTGTTTCAGCATGGCCTTTTGTAGAAATAAGAAATTTGCTTAAAGAGAGAAAAGACTTAATTAAATCCAAAAAAAAAATTATTTTTCAAACGGGTTATGGACCCAGTGGTTTGCCACATATCGGAACTTTTGGAGAAGTGGCCAGAACTACAATGATGATAAATGTATTACATCAAATAGATAAAATAGATACAGAACTAATTACTTTTTCCGACGATATGGATGGTTTGCGAAAAGTACCTGAAAATATTCCAAACGATGAAATATTAATAAAAAACCTAGGCATGCCTCTTACTTCGATTCCAGATCCTTTTGGAAAGTTTAATAGTTTTGCCGAGCACAACAACACAATGTTAAAACAATTTTTAAAAAGGTTTAATTTTGAATTTTCATTCAAGAGTTCAACCGAAAATTATAAAAACGGTACATTTAATGAATCACTAAAAAGAGTGGCAGAAAAATATGAAGAGATTATGAATATAATTCTACCAACATTAAGATCTGAGAGAAGAAAGACTTATTGTCCTTTTCTGCCTTTGTGCCCAGATACAGGAAAAGTGTTAGAAATACCGATGTTAAGTTTAGAAAAAAATACTGGCAAAATAACATTTGATAATAAAGGAAAAAAAATTCAAACAGATATTTATAATGGTAATTGTAAATTACAGTGGAAAGTAGACTGGGCAATGAGATGGTTCACCTTTGATGTAGATTTCGAAATGTACGGAAAAGATCTGACAGAAAGTGCAATACTATCAAGCAAAGTTTGTAAAGTTTTAGGTAAAACACCTCCTAGTGGTTTTGCTTATGAACTCTTTTTAGATGAGAAAGGTGAAAAAATTTCAAAATCAAAAGGTAATGGTATAACTATAGAAGAGTGGCTTAATTATGCTTCACCTGAGAGTCTCTCATTATATATGTTTCAAAATCCTAAACGAGCAAAAAAACTTTACTCAGATGTTGTACCTAAAGCAGTAGATGAATATTTATCTTTAATTGAAAAATTCCCAGGGCAAAAAATTAAAGACCAACTATCCAACCCTGTTTGGCATATCCATAATGGAAAACCTCCAAATGAGAAAATTGTAATGTCATTTTCAATGCTTCTAAATCTAGTTGGTTCTAGTAATGCCGATGACAAAAAAATATTATGGAAATTTATAAACAGGTTTCATAAAAACGTTAATCCTCAAAGCAATCCAATTTTAGATAACCTTACAAAGCATGCTATCAAATTTTTTAGAGATAAACTCAAACCAAAAAAAATATATAAAAAACCAAATGATCAAGAAAAAAAAGCCTTAATGAAGCTTGCTCAGGCTATTGAGAAAATAAATGATAATACACCACCTGAAGAAATTCAAACTATTGTTTATTCAGTAGGAAAAAAAAATGGTTATGAAAAAAGTTTAAGAGACTGGTTTAAACTAATTTATCAAGTTTTGTTTGGAGATATTGATGGACCAAGGATGGGATTTTTCATTAGTTTTTTTGGTGTTCAAGAAACAATAAAGCTGATAAAAGATAAAATTAATTAAATAATAATGTACTCACTGTTAAAGCCATTTATTTTTAAAATAGATCCGGAGATAGCACATGATTTAGCAATTAAATCTTTAAAATATAATTTTTTACCTGAAGATATATTTAAGGTTCAAGATGAAGAAATTCTTGAGACAAAAATATTTGATACAAAAATAAAAAATCCAATTGGTTTAGCAGCTGGTTTTGACAAAAGTGCAGAGGTATACAATTCTTTATTCAGATTCGGATTTGGATTTATTGAGATTGGAACAGTTACTCCAAGAGAACAGTATGGAAATCCAAAACCAAGAGTATTTAGACTCGAAAACGATCGAGCTCTTATTAATAGACTGGGTTTTAACAACGATGGTATAGAAAAAGTTTCACAAAGACTTCAAAAAAACTCTCCATCAGGTTTTCTAGGTATTAATATTGGCCCAAATAAAGATAGTGAAAATAGAACCGATGACTACCTTAAATGTATAAAAGAAATTAACACATTTGCTAATTATATAACTATTAATATTTCATCACCCAATACACCAGGTTTAAGAGATTTTCATGACCATAGTACTTTAAAAAATTTATTAAAAGACATTACTGACTTCACAAAAAAAAATAATATTCATAAACCTTTAGCTCTTAAAGTGTCACCTGATATAGCTGATAGTGAAGTAGGCTCTATAATTGAGAGTATAAAAAAATTTAAAATACGTGCCATAATTATTTCTAATACAACAGACAAAAACAGAGAAAATTTAATAGGGACATATAAAAGTGAAACGGGAGGTTTATCCGGAGAGCCTTTAAATAAAATAACAAATGATTTAATAAAAAAATTTTACAGAGAAACTAAAGGAGATATTATAATTATTGGAGTAGGAGGTATTAGTTCAGGATTGTCTGCTTACGAAAAACTAAAGTCTGGAGCTAATTTATTACAACTATATACTGGAATGGTTTATGAGGGACCCGGAATAGTAAAAAAGATCAAAGGTGAACTGATAAACATACTTAAAAAAGAAAAAATTAAAAATGTGAGTGAAATTGTAGGAATTGGTTCATAATTAGTTCTTGACCAATATAAAGCTTGCAACTATACAATCAATTACTATGACAAAAAAATGTGAACTAACTGGCGTTTTACCTTTAAAAGGACACAACGTAAGTCACGCCAATAACAAAACAAAAAGACGTTTTTTACCTAATCTAAAAAAAATTTCATTTAAAAGTGATATTTTAAAAAGAAATATAAGACTAAATGTGAGTAACGCAGCATTAAGAACTGTAGACTTTAAAGGTGGACTAGACAAGTTTTTGAAATCAGCAAAGAACAAGAAACTTTCTAAGAGAGTTCAAAGATTAAAATACTCAATCATTTCTCAAAAATAATTTTCATGCATCATACAAAAGATAAAAAGTTGTTTTTTATACTATCTTTTTCTATGGGTTTGGTTGTAATTGCTTCAAACTATTTAGTTCAGTTTCCAGTAAGATTTTACAATTTAGAAAATTTACTTACCTATGGAGCTTTTAGTTATCCAATTACATTTTTAATTACTGATCTAGCGAATAGAGCATTTGGTAAAAATAAAGCTCGCCATATTGTTTTAGTAGGATTTTTTATAGGAATAATTTTAACGTTATTTGTATCAACAAATTTTAATGATGTTATATCAATTAGGATAGCAATAGGCTCTGCCACCGCATTCTTTGTAGCTCAAAATCTTGATATAAATATTTTTGATAAATTAAGAAAAAAAATTTGGTTTATTGCTCCAATGACGTCATCAATAATTGGCTCAGTAATCGATACTTTTCTTTTTTTCTCAATAGCTTTTTACGGTACAGATATACCGTGGTTTACATTAGCATTAGGTGATTTGACGGTGAAATTAGTTGTAGCTTTAATAATGCTGGTTCCCTTTAGGATGTTTATTAGCAGAATTAATGATTTTAATGATTTAAAATTTAAAGACTTTAATTACTAATTCAATACTCTTTTATCATCTTTAAATAAATCAGTTAGTTGATTTATCATGACATCACCCAAATCTTGAACATCAGTAATTTTTACGGCTTTTTTATAATATCTAGTAACATCATGACCTATACCTATTGCTAAAAGCTCAACATTAGACTTATCTTCAATCCACTGCACTGTATTTTTTAAATTTGTTTCCAAAAAATCACTTGAATTAGTTGAAAGTGTTGAGTCATCAACAGGAGCTCCATCCGATATAACCATTAAAATTTTTCTTTCTTCTTTCCTTTTTGACATTTTTTCAAAAGCCCATTTTAAAGCTTCTCCATCAATGTTTTCTTTAAGCAAACCCTCTTTCAACATTAAGCCCATATTTTTTTTTGCCAATCTCCAAGGTGTATCTGCTGACTTATAAATAATATGTCTCAAATCATTTAGTCTTCCAGGGAATTTTGGTTTATCATTTTTCATCCATAACTCTCTGCTTGAGCCACCCTTCCAATGTTTAGTTGTGAAACCCAATATTTCCACTTTTACTGAGCATCTTTCTAATGTCCTCGATAAAATGTCTGCACAAATTGCAGCGACAGAAATTGGTTTACCTCTCATAGAACCAGAGTTATCAATAAGGATGGTTACCAAAGTATCTTTGAATTCTGTCTCTTTTTCTTTTTTAAATGATAAAGAATTTAATGGATCTATAATAATTCTCGATAATTTTGAAGTATCTAGAGTTCCTTCCTCTAAATCGAAATCCCACGATCGATTTTGCTTAGCTAATAGTTTTCTTTGAAGCTTATTAGCAAGTTTTGAGATAAAACTTTTTAATTGTAATAATTGTTGATCTAAATTTTGTCTTAACCTAAATAATTCTTCCTCTGATTCAAGATCCTCAGCAAGTATAATTTCATCAAATTCTTTTGTATAAAATTTATATTTTTGATCTCCAAAATTATTTTTAGTTCTCAATCTTTTCTCAGAGTCATTTGAGGTATCTTCTATTTCAATTTCATTAGAATCCTGGTCATTTTGATCTGCTGAATTATCGAGTTCAGGAATACTTGTATCTATTGCCATTTCTTGATTTTCATCAAATTTAGACTCTCTTTTTTGATCTGAATCATCTTTATTATTAACTTCTTTGTTGTTATCATCCTCTTTTTTGTTATCCATTTCCTCGTAATCAGAGGTTTCATCGATTTCTAATTTTTTTATTATTTCAGAAATAGTGGAATTAAAAAATTTTTGTTTATCAACATTTTCTTTAATTTTATTTATTTTTGTTTTAAATGCTTTGTCAAAATTTTTAGTATATTTTACTGGTATCTGTTCAATTTTTAAATTCTCATAAGATTGAAAAAATTCTTTTCTCAAATAATTTTCAAAAGCAAAATAAATATTTTCTACTTTATTTTGAGGTGGTTTTTGCCTCGAATAATAGTTTATTAAGTTGTCTTTGACACCTATATATTCTTGAATACCTAGAAACTCATATCTAATTTTTTCAGCTATTTCATATAATTTTTTAGCTTTATATCCGCTAGGTTCAAAATTTTTAAAAATTTTTTTACTACTATATCTTAGTTTAAGTGACTCAGAATCTGCTTGTGCTCTAGTTAAATCAAAATTTATTTTATTTTTAGATTCGTTTATTTCAGGTAGTCTTAATTTATTATTTTCGCTTGAAACATCTTGTCCACCAAAACTTATCTCAATATCGTCTTTATTAGATAAAGATTTGATAGTTGATTTAATTGCAGTTTTGAAATTTTCTAATATTTCTTCTTTTTTGCGCACTTTAAATTTGAACGTTTATAGAAGACTCAGGCAATTCTTCTCCAAAACATCTTTGATAATATTCAGAAATTATTTTTTTTTCAATTTCATCGCATTTATTTAAAAATGTAATTCTAAAAGCATACCCTTTGTCCTTAAATATACTTGTATTTTCAGCCCAATGCATAACTGTTCTTGGACTCATTACTGTAGAAATATCTCCAAGCATAAAACCTTTTCTAGTTAAGTCAGCCACCTTAATCATATTAGACAGAACTTCTTTACCTTCTTTATTGTTATACTTTTTATTTTTAGCCAAAATGATCTCTAATTCCTTTTGAGTCGATAGATAGTTTAAAGTTGAAACAATATTCCATCTATCCATTTGACCTTGATTTATTTGCTGTGTCCCATGATATAATCCAGTAGTGTCACCTAAACCAACAGTATTTGTTGTGGCAAACATTCTAAAAAAATCATGCTGCTCTAAAACTTTATTTTTATCCAATAAAGTAAAACTACCCTCACTTTCTAATACCCTTTGAATAACAAACATTACATCTGGTCTGCCTGCATCATATTCATCAAATACAAGTGCAACTGGATTTTGTATTGACCAAGGCAAAATACCCTCCCTAAATTCAGTGACTTGTTTACCATCTTTAAGGACTATTGCATCTTTTCCTATCAAATCAATTCTACTAATATGGCTGTCTAGATTTACTCTTACACATGGCCAGTTAAGCCTTGCAGCAACTTGCTCAATGTGAGTTGATTTACCAGTTCCATGATAACCTTGAATTAAAACTCTTTTGTTAAATGAGAAACCAGCTAAAATTGCTAATGTGGTATCCTTATCAAATTTGTAATCTGGATCAATTTTTGGAACATATTCGTTTTTTTTTGAAAAGCCATTTAACTCCATGCTACTTTCAAATCCAAAAGTTTGCTTTACCGATATTTTTATGTCTGGTTTTGCAGTAAACTGTGATGTGCTCATAATTATTTTTTACCTAAATTCATTTTTAATTGACTGTATGCTAACGTAATCTTTTTTAGCTTGTCTTCAAATTTTTTACTACCATGGTTTTTATCAGGATGATATTTCTTTACAAGGTATTTAAATTTTTGTTGGATTTCCTGCCATTTTGCAGAGTAATTTAATTCTAAAATGTCAAAAGCGTCTTTTTCTTTTGATGATAAATTAGTTTTTTTGAAATCTTTAAACCCTGTTGTTTTAAAAATATTTAGTTTATCCTCAAGGGCATTATTCCACAATAAGTTAAAAAAATTTTCAGATGATCCAAAGCTTTTTGTAGACTTATGCCAAGTTAAATCAGATTTTAGAAAATATTCGATTTCATCATTGCTCATATTCTCAAAATAGTTCCAATTTTTATTAAAAATCTTTATATGTTTTAAACAAAGCAATCTATATTTTCTTATGTTATCTCTCTCAATTGGCGCTTTATAAGCTCCATGTTCTTTACAATTTTCCCAGTCACAAATAATTTTCATAATCTTTATTTTAATATATAATAATAATTTCTATGAATCTTTATATAAATCAAATTGAAGAAAAAATAAAAAATAAAATTAAAGTAGAAGATATTAAAATTATCAATAATACTGAGTCCCATAAAAAACACAAATCTTTTCAAAAGGGAAAGCTACATTTAATTTTAGAAATAAAATCTGATTATTTAAGCAAACTCAGAAGGCTCGAAGCAGAGAAAGTTTTAATGAAAACTTTAAAAGAGGAATTTAATAAAAAAATACATGCTCTTGAAATACGTTTAAAATAATTTTTTTATTAAATTTACCACTTGGCTTGTTTTATACTTATAGTCCCCTGGTATTGTTGTTTTACCAATGTTTTTTAAGAATATAAAACTTATTTTTTCATCGTCCTTCTTTTTATCATTTTTCATAAATTTAATGGACTTTAAAATTTGATCCCTCTTTATGAATTTAGTCAAATTTTTTAATAAAAAGTTATTATTGTATAAATCTTTTATTTGTTTGAAAGTTTTATCTGAGCATATTTTCTCAAATCTTGAAATCTTTGAAGCTATAAACATTCCAATTAAAACTGCCTCGCCGTGATTCAATTTGTTAGAGTATTTATTTTGTATTTCCAAAGCATGAGCAAAAGTATGTCCAAAATTCAACTTCATTCTTAAATTTTTTTCTTTAAAATCTTTTTCAGTAAAATTTAATTTTATTTTACAACTTTTGCTGATACTATTAACTAAAATTTTATCTTTTAATGATAAAATATTTTTTGTATTTTTTTTTAAATATTTAAAAAAAACTCTATCGTATATTATTGCATGTTTTAAAATCTCGGCATATCCGCAAGTTAATTCTCTTTTTGGCAATGACTTTAAAAATTCAGTTTCCGATATTACCACTTTGGGGTTAAAAAAAGATCCTACTAGATTTTTTCCATATTTTGAATTAACACCCGTCTTTCCACCTACGCAAGAGTCTACCTGTGCTAGAAGGGTGCTGGGTAGATTAATAAAATTTATTCCTCTTTTAAATATACTTGAAACGAAACCAGTCATGTCTCCAATTATTCCGCCTCCTATTCCAATTATTAAATCTGTTCTATTAAAATTTAATTGGAGTAATTTATCGATAAATATATTTACCTGGTTAAAATTTTTAATTTTCTCCGATGATGACACAAGAAAAATAAAAATTTTGTATTTTTGCAATTTTTTTTTTATTTTTACTAAAAATTTTTTTGGGATTTTTTTGTCAATAATTAAAGCAATTTTTTTACACTTTGGGCAATGTTTTTTTACTTCATAACTCAATGTAGTTATTGAATTTTTCCCTATTATAATTGAGTAGTCTTTAGCTTTAAGTCGACTGATTTTCATAATAAAATAATATTTTTTCCACTACCTGTGTTTTGCTCATATTATCACAATTAACTTTAAAATTTGCTAAACTATAAATTTTTTTTCTCAATAGGTATAATTTTTTCATTTCATTATCTAGTTTTTGATTATTTACCAATGGCCTTCTATCACTTCTCTTATATCGTTTAATTAATTTATCTAAGTCCACTTTAAGCCATACACTTATACACGATCTTAATATTTTTTCCCTAATTTCTTTATTAATAAAAGCGCCACCCCCTAAAGCTATAACCATGTTTTTTTTCTTAAGAATTTTAAAAGTAATCTTTTTTTCTATTTTTCTAAAATATTTTTCACCATTTTCTTCAAATATTTTTTTGATAGTTTTCCTCTCTTTTCTCTCTATAGCTTTGTCTACATCAATAAACTTAACTTTGAGTCTTTTTGCTGCCAGTCTACCCAAAGTAGACTTGCCCACACCCATCATTCCAGTTAAAACAAGGCTTTTTTTCAATTATATTCCTAATTAAAAATTTGATTTTTCACAAATTTGTCTTATTTTTCGAGTTTAAATATATTTTTTAACTATGCAACTTAAATTCAATCGACAAAAAAGTTTAAGAGACTCATTGATGCAAAAAATGCTTAAGTTGATAGTATTTGTAGGACTTTTTGTAATTGTTGTTTTTTTATTAGATAAAATAAATTTTTCAAAACCCGATAAAAAATTTAATACTGATATCACAAATGAAATTATCAGACTTAAATAAATTATTTTTTTTTTTAATCATTTTAATAAATTTTAGCAATTTAAATGCAGAAAATGAAGTTGATATTTGGAAAAACAATTCTTCAATTGATTTAAGCAAAGAGGAAAAAAAAGAAGAAAAAAAAATTCAGAGCCCTCTTATTAATAAAAATAATATTAATTCAAGTAATATTATTCAAGAACAAACCTCTCAAGAAAATGAAAATACTTTACTTTATGGGATTTGGGATCCTGACAAATATAATTTTGAATTATCGATGTGGTCTAAAACAGATGGTAAAAATATACAGAAAACAATCTCAAGATTGAATAAATTAAACCTTTCTGAAACTGCTGAAAATATTTTGCTTAATACTTTGTTTTCTTATTCATATGCTCCAAAAAATTTAAGTGAAAAAGATTTTCTAAACATCAAAATTAATTGGCTGATAAAAAACAAAAAAGATTATCTAATAGAGCAATTTTTATTAAAAAATAATAATTTTCCAAACAAAAATAAAATTATTCAATATTTGGTTGATAGGAATATTTCAAGTGCAAATATAAAAATTGGTTGTGAAAAAGTTAACTTTATTGGAAAAGATATTAAAGACCCTTATCTCGAAAAGTTTAAAATATATTGTTTAGTATTTAATAATAAAAAAGGTCAAGCTCAGCTTCTTCATGATATTTTAAAAGAACAAAAACAATCTGATAAATTTTTTGATAATGCCCTAGATGTTTTATTAGGTATTTCTGAGAATAAAAATAAAAAAATTAAGGACGATAATTTATTAAACTTTTATTTATCAAGTATAACCTTCCCAAATTTTAAATATGAACCAAGCAATAAAACAAATAAAAGTATTTGGGAATACATGAATTCAGCTAATTTAATTTTGATAGATGATATTAATGATAAGGAGAAAATTAAAAACATAGAATTAGCAGCTAATAAAAATCAAGTAGATAAAAGTCAAGTTTTTAAAATATACAAACAAATTCCATTTGAACTTAATGCCTTGATTAATGCTCAATCTGTCTATCAATCTCTCGAGAAAATTGAGAGTAGAGCACTGATATATCAAAAATTCTTACTGTCAGATAATACTCAAAATAAATTAGATTTACTTTTTTTATTAAAAGACCTTTTCAAAAAAGATAATTTATCAAATGTTTATACTGAATTTTTAAGTAATAGACTAAAAGAATTTGAGTTAAGTGAAATTCCTGAAAATTATTTAAATATAGTTGAAAAGAATATAGTTTCAAGCGAAAGTCTGTATCAAAAAAAAATTAAGTTTGATGACAAAACTTTGCATAAATCAAAACTGATAAGATACTTCTATGAGAAAGACTATCCAATTAAAAAAACTCAAAAAGAACTAGACAGCATTTATAAAAAGATAAAAAGAAATAGAAATTATTTTTATTCCGCAAAAGATATTGCTGTTCTAGAGTCCCTCGAAAATGATGGGATAACAATTCCAAAAGAAATAAATCATAAAGGTTTATCAGAAAACTATAATATTCCAGATAGTTTGAATGATTTAGCTGAAAAGGGTGAAAAAGGTTATTTGGCTCTTAAAATTGTTGAGATTATAGGTGAGGATGAAGTAAACAATTTAGATCCAGAAACAATATATTTTATTACAAATTTGTTGAATAAATTAAACTTGAAAGAATTTAGAAACGAAATTCTCTCGTCTGCTCTACCTTTAAGAATATAATTGTAGTAAAATCTCTGATGGGAAAAAAACAAATATTAACAATACCGGACCCGTTACTAAGAAAAATTTCTGACCCAGTTACTTCAGTCGACGCAGAAATAAAAAACTTAATGGATGACATGTTGGAGACTATGTATGCAGCACCTGGAATAGGTTTAGCAGCAGTTCAAGTTGGCGTTTTAAAAAGAATTATTGTTATTGATCTGTCAAAAGACGGTCAAAAAAGAAACCCTTTATTTATTGTCAACCCAAAAATTACTTTCAAATCAGATGAGTTAATCTCATACGAAGAAGGCTGTTTATCGATCCCTAATCAGTTCGCAGAAGTTAAAAGACCAAGTTCATGTAAAGTCAACTTTTTAGATTACAATGGCAAAAAAAAGGAAATAAATGCCGATGGGCTTTTAGCTACTTGTATTCAACATGAAGTTGATCACTTAAATGGAGTATTATTTATAGATCACTTATCGAAACTTAAAAAAGATTTAATTTTAAAAAAAACCAAAAAACAAATAAGAGAAATTGATAGGGTAATAGTTTAAATTTAAAAATCAAATGTCATTAAAAATTGTTTTTATGGGAACTCCTGAGTTCTCTATACCAACATTAAAAATTTTAAAACAGTCAAAACATAAAATTGTTTGTGTTTATACTCAACCACCTAGAAAAAAATCAAGGGGTCAAAAATTACTAAAAACTGCTGTGCATGTTTTTTCTGAAAATGAGGGATTAAGAGTGAATACCAATAATTTGAAAAACGAAAACGAATATAAGAATTTTATGAAGTTAAATCCTGATATTGTTGTAGTAGTAGCTTATGGTCAAATAATTCCTGATATTTATTTAAAAAATCCACATTTAATTTTTTTAAATTTACATGCATCACTTTTGCCAAAATGGAGAGGTGCCGCCCCTATAGAAAGAGCTATTTTAAATAAAGATAAAGAAACAGGCATTTCGGTTATGAAAATAGAAAAAAAACTTGATGCTGGACCTTTTATCAAACAAGAAACTGTTAAAATTAACAAAGAGACAACCAGCGGTGAGTTAAATAAGAAATTATCTGTTTTAGGGGCAAAAGTTTTAATGGATTCAATCGAGTTAATATTTTCGAGCAAAGTAAATTATAAACAACAAAATGAAAAAAATGCAACATACGCAAAAAAAATTAATAAAATTGAAACTAGAATAAATTGGAATGATAAAGCTGAAAATATTATTGCAAAAATTAATGCTTTTAACCCTAAACCAGGTGCTTGGTTTTTATTTAAAGATGAAAGAATTAAAATTCTTAAAGCTAAAGAAATCGCTCAAAAAGGTGAAGAAGGAAAAGTACTTGACGACAAGTTAACCGTGGGCTGCTCAGCAAATGCAATACAAATTTTAAAACTTCAGAAAGAGGGTAGAAGAGAAATGGATGCCGTAGAATTTTTGGTAGGCAACAATCTGGGAAAAGGAACCAAGTTAAATTGAGGTCAAATTATCAAATTATCATTGAATATGACGGTACTACTTATAATGGTTGGCAATATCAAAAAAATGGGTCTTCAATTCAAAATGAGATAGAGAGAGCTTTAAAAAAAATATTAAAAAAAAAGATACGGGTTATTGGCTCCGGACGAACTGACGCGGGTGTTCATGCAGCTGGTCAATCAGCAAATTTTTTTTGTAATAAAATAGAAAATGATAAAAAATTCTTAAACTCCTTAAACTACTTTTTAAGTAAAAAAAATATTACCGTTAATTCAATAAGAAAAAAAAAATTAAATTTCCATTCAAGATTTGATGCAAAAAAAAGAACCTATAAGTACATAATAGTTAACAGAAAAAATTATTTAGTATTAGATAAGAATAGAGCTTGGTTGGTTAAAAAAAAATTAAATATCAATAATATGAAAAAAGCAATTAAACTATTTTATGGCACACATAACTTTAATGCATTCAGATCATCTTCTTGCAGTTCAAAATCTCCCATAAGAACTATTGAAAAATCTTCTCTTACAAAAAAAGGGGATAAAATTGTGATGGTTTTTTCATCCAAGTCCTTCCTACAACATCAAGTTAGATCTATGGTGGGTTGCTTAAAAGTCATTGGAGAAGGCAAATGGAATATCGATGAGTTGAAAAAATTATTAAATTCAAAAAAAAGATCTCTATGTGCGCCGCCTGCCCCTCCAAGTGGTTTATATTTATATAAAGTTACTTATTAGTGAATTTTTTCTTTTTTGATTTTTTAATTCTCCATCTTGACTGTGAATTCACAATAAAACCAACACATCTTTTTGCGCCACACCGACACGGAAAATCTTTATAATCCTTATCAAAGCTAAAACCATAGTCATAAGTTAACTCCTCATTCTTTTTTATATCCTTAATAGCATAAATCCATAATTTAAGACCAATACCATCAACCTCACAATTAGGGTCACATGAATGATTTATAAGTCTTGCAGTATTATATTTAAAATCACCATCTAAGTCGTATTTTTTGTTCAAATTAAATAAATAAATAGCTTTATCATTATCAAATTTAGGGTTAGTTTCTGTTTCTTTAACAGTAATAATTTTTCCTTTATATTCAATAATTTTAGTATTTTTTTTTATATCCAAAGCAGCGTATAAACCTCTGTTATCTATCCTAGATTTTTTTATTTTGTAAAGTTTTTTCATAATTAATATTCAATAAGTGCTTTAATGTGTTCCTCTGTACTTTCTGCTAAAGCATTTAAATCATAACCACCCTCAAGAATAGATACAATGTTTCCTTTACAATAATCTCTCGAAGTTACTAAAGTCCTTTTTGTAATTTCAAAATAATCTTGTGATTTTAGATTAATATTCGAGAGCGGATCATCTTTGTGAGCATCAAAGCCTGCAGAAAAAAATATAAATTCCGGTTTAAATTGATTTAATTTTTTTAAAACATGTTCGTATGCATCAAAATATTCATTAGAGTTGGTACCCGCGGGCAATGGAATGTTAAATATATTATTGTGAGATCCTTTCTCATGACTTGCTCCTGTCCCAGGAAAATGAGGATACTGATGTGTAGAAATATAAAGGACTTTTTTATTAGAATAAAAAATATTTTGTGTTCCATTTCCATGATGAACATCGAAATCTATTATTGCAACCCTTTGCAATTTGTACTTATCAATTAAATAGTTTGCTCCAACTGCAACATTATTAAAAATACAAAACCCCATAGCTTTGTCGTATTCAGCATGATGACCAGGTGGCCTTACTGCACAAAATGCATTCTTAAATTTTTTTTTTTTAACAGAATCGATTGCTAATATAATTGAGGACACAGCGTCATAAGATGCTTCTTTGCTTCCAGGAGAAATTACTGTATCACCATCCAAAAAAAATTGCCCTTTAGTTGGAAAAGCTTTTTTAACTTCATTAATGTAGAGACTATTATGAGTGTTATTCAAATAAGACTCATCAAACTTTCCGGGCTCGCTCCACTCAAGATTAGAGAAGTTTCTTTTTTTTAATCTTTCTAAAATGGATTGTATTCTATGTTTATTCTCGGGATGCCCATCGCCAGTATCATGGTTTAAAGAGCTTTTAGAAGATATAAAACCCGTCTTCACTTAAAAAACTCAATTAAAAAATTGTAATAAATCTTTTTCAGTTTGCTTAGATCTTTTAAAGAAACACATTCATCTATTTTATGCATAGTTTTGTTTACTAAGCCAAATTCAAGACATGGAGCAATTTTTTTTATAAACCGCGCGTCCGACGTACCTCCAGTAGTAGAAAAAACAGGATTAACTTTAGTGATTTTCTTAATAATTTTTTTTGCTAATAAAATATTTTTTTCAGGCTTTGTCAAAAAAGATTCACCGTTTTCTAAATAACTAATTTTATAACTACATTTGTTTTTTTTTGTAATCTTTTTTATAGTCAAATTTATTTTTCTCTTTAGTTTTGAAGCAGTCTGAAGATTATTGTATCTCACATTAAACTGAGTTTTGGCAGAAGATGGAATTACATTATGTGCTTTGTTTTTTACATAAAGCCTTGTAAATTCTAAATTAGAGGGTTGAAAATTTTTATTTCCTTTATCTAATTTTTTTCTTTTTAGTTCTGAACAGATTTTAACTAAAGTATTGATTGGATTGTTAGACAGATGTGGATACGCAATATGGCCTTGAGTTCCGAATATTTCTAGTTCAGCTGTAAGACTGCCTCTCCGTCCAATTTTAATCATTTCACCTAATTTTTTTGGATTGGTTGGTTCTCCAACTATACAAAAATTTATCTTCTCCTTTTTCTTTTTTAAATATTCCACAACCTTCTTTGTTCCGTTTGTAGCATATCCTTCTTCATCTCCAGTAATAAGAAAACTTATTGAACCATTAAAATTTTTATTTTTATTTATATATTCGCTTACAGCAGAAACAAAACAAGCAATCGAACTTTTCATATCATTTGCACCTCTACCTATTAAATAGCCTCTTTGAACTTTAGGTTTAAAAGGATTTACCGTCCAATCACTATAATTTCCTGGAGGCACGACATCTGTATGTCCTGCATAACATAGATTAGGTTGATTTTTACCCAACCTTGCATAAAGATTTTTAATTGGCTTACCTTTCCCTTTTTTAAACTCAAGTATTTTACATTTGAAGCCGATAGATTTTAATTTTTTACTCAGAAACTTAATTGCACCTGCGTCAACAGGAGTAATACTTGGAAATTTAATTAAATCTTTGGATAAAGTTAACTCGTTAATTATTTGCATTTAGTCTCTTAATAAATCATTAATTGAAGTTTTGCTTCTAGTTTTTTCATCTACTTTTTTTACAATAACTGCACAGTACAAACTCGGACCATCGGAATTTTTTTTATTAGGCAAACTCCCTGGAACCACAACAGAATATGATGGAACTTTTCCATAAGTTATTTCACCAGTATTTCTGTCTACAATTTTGGTTGATGCTCCAATATAAACGCCCATTGATATTACCGCTCCTTTTTCAACAAGGACTCCTTCAGCTATTTCTGATCTAGCACCTATAAAGCAATCATCTTCAATGATAACTGGTCCTGCTTGTAAAGGTTCTAAAACTCCCCCGATACCTGCACCACCTGAGACATGACAGTTTTTTCCTACTTGTGCACAAGATCCAACAGATGCCCAAGTATCTATCATTGTTCCTTCGTCTACGTATGCACCCAAGTTGACAAAACAAGGCATTAGCACAACGTTTTTTGCAATGTATGAACCTTTTCTAACAACCCCGTTAGGAACGTGTCGATAACCAGCCTTTTTCCAATCGTCCTCATTCCAATTGACTGATTTACCTGGAACTTTGTCATACCAAGTTGTGTAAGGACCTTTAGACATAGTCATTTTATTTGTTCTAAAGCTTAATAAAATTGCTTTTTTAACCCATTGATTTACAGACCATTTGCCGTTTTTCTTCTCTGCTACTCTAATCGATCCCTTATCAGTCAAATTAATTGTTTCATTGATAGCATCTAAAATTTTTTTATCGGAATCATGCGTTATATTTTGTTTGTTTTCAAACGCATTATTAATTATTTTTTCAAGATCATCTACTTTCATTTATCTCCTTTAAAAAATTTGATAATTTGTCTGTCTTATAGTTTATAAAACTTGAGTTCGAAAACTCAGCGGCCCAAGGCTCGTCATTTATTATCCATACTGTTTTCATTCCTAATTCGTGAGCGGGTTTTAAATTTCGCGCTATATCCTCAATAAATATACTATATTGTGGCTCAATTTTGTATTTTTCAATAATTTTTTTGTAAGTTTCAATTGATGGCTTGGGTATAAAGTCTGCACTAACTATGTCGAAAATGTCATCAAAATGCCTTTCAATTCCAAGTCTTTTTGTAACATTTTTAGCATGCGCTAGCGACCCATTGGTAAATATAATCTTTCGGCCTTTAATTTTTTCGATTTGCTCATCTAATTGATTATCCTCTTTTAAAAAGCTTAAATCTATATCATGAACAAATTCTAGAAATTCATTTGCATCAATTTTATGATTTTTAATCATACCATTAAGCGTTGTATTATATTCCATAAAATAATTTTTTTGGATTTTTCTCGCCTCTTCTTTGCTGATATTCAATTTAGAAGAAATATAATGAGTCATTTTTTTATCAACTTGTTCAAAGACTTTTGTAGCCCCTGAATATAAAGTATTATCCAAATCAAAAAGCCAATATTTTATATTCTTCAATTCTTTCATTTTCTTATTAAAGTTCCCGATCCTTTATCTGAAAATATTTCATCTAATATTGAATGAGGTTTTCTTCCGTCAAGTATAACAACACCTCTGACCCCATTTTCTACCGCATCTATACAATTTTTTATTTTAGGAATCATCCCACCTTGTACTATTTTTAATTTAACTAAATTTTCAATATCAAACGGTTTAATTTCTGATATCAAGGTTTTTCTATCGTCATAAACCCCTTCCACATTTGTCATAAGTAAAAGTCTTCTCGATTTTAGTTTTTTTGCTATTGCGCTAGCTGCGGTATCACCATTGATGTTGTAAGTTTTTTTATTTTCATCGACTCCCAAGGGAGCTATAACTGGTATTTGTTTTTTTTTAATAATGTTTTTTAGAAAGTCAATATTTATCTTGTCTGGAATACCAACAAATCCCAATTCTTTATTATCAGGCACAACACCAATTATATTATTAATTTTTGATGTTATCGAAACAGACTCTGAACCTTTTTTTTTCAAAGAGTCCACTATATCTTTATTAAATTCAATTAACACCTCTTCAACTATAGAAATTACTTTTTCGTCAGTAACTCTTAACCCATTAATAAATTTTGTTTGAATATTTTCTTCTTTAAGCTTTCTTTCTATTCTTGGACCTCCTCCGTGTACTACAACGATTGAAAGCCCTAATTTATTTAACACACTAATATCCTCAATAAAGTTATTGAAAATATTTCTGTCAATTAAAACGTTCCCACCATATTTTATAACTATGAGCTCTTTTTTATACTTATTAATATATTTTGGAACACTATCAATATTTGGAGCATTCTTAGGCCAAAATTTTTTTATTTCTTCTAAATTTTTTTCCTCAGACATTTAATTGGTTTTAACTTTTGTTTTTCTCATTATGACCCACTGCTGAGCTATAGTGAGAATATTATTAACAGTCCAATAAACAACCAATCCAGATGGGAAGGGCGCTAAAATAATTGTTAAAAATAAAGGAAAGAACGCAAAGATTTTAGCCTGAATTGGATCAGCCGGCGCAGGGTTTAACTTTTGTTGCACGTACATAGAAAGCCCCATTAATATTGGCCATATACCTATAATAAGAAATCCGGGTGGATCCCATGGTATTAATCCAAATAAATTAAAAATTGATGTTGGATCTTTAGCAGACAAATCTTGTATCCATCCAAAGAAAGGCTGATGTCTCATTTCTAATGATATAAATAACATTTTATATATAGCGAAGAAGAAAGGTATTTGTATTAAAATTGGCAAACATCCAGAGGCTGGATTTATTTTTTCCTTCCTATATAGAGCCATCATCTCTTGTTGTAATTTGACTTTATCTTCTTTATGCAACTCTTTAAGCCTTGTCATTTCTGGTTGGACAGCTTTCATTTTGGCCATTGATCTAAAAGAGTAATTAGCAAGCGGAAAAAATATAATTCTAATTGCTAGAGTTATAAGAACAATTGCTATTCCAAAATTACCGGAAAGCTTAAATAAATAATCAATGACAAAAAACAAAGGTTTAGTAAAAAAATAAAACCAACCCCAATCAATTGTTAAATCAAACTTTTCAATATTTTCACTTTCAGCATAACCATCTACTGTTTCTACCTCTTTGGCAGCAACGAATAATCTTACATCGTTACTTGAAGTGCTTTTAGGATCAATCGTAACAGGTGAATTTAATATATAATTTGCTCTATAATTGTCTTTATAAAGAAATGTAGATTTGAAATTTTTATTTTTTGGAGGAACAATAGCAGTCACCCAATATTTATCCGTAATACCAAGCCAACCATTATCTGAGTTTCGTACAATTTTTTTATCTTTAATATCATCATAATCATCTTCTTTTAATTCACCATCAAATACACCAATAAAACCTTCGTGCAAAATATAGAACCCCATAACGTCGTCGGGCTTTTTGTTTCTAGTAATTTGAGAATAAGGATAAAGATTTATCTTTGAAGAGGTATTGTTCTTTACTTCTTGTTTTATTTTAAACAAATATTTTTCATCTAATCTAATTGTTTTTTTAAAAATTAAACCTTTACCGTTATTCCATTCCAGCACAACATCATTCTTTTCACTTAAAACTCTGTTTCCCTTGACTTGCCAAAGAGAGTCTGCTCCAGGAACTTGCACCTCATTTCCAACACTAGCCCATCCAGATTCTATAAAATACCCATCCTCTATCTCTTTAGGATTTAGAAGAACAACATTATCTTCAGACTTCAAATCTTTTTTATAATTTTTAAATGATAGGTCATCGAATATTGCTCCTTTTAATGAAATGGACCCTTTAACTTTTTCATTTTCAATTATAACTCTGTCAACTTCTGTTAAAGCATCTTTTCTAGAAATTTTTTTTACAACTCTTTCTTGATTAATATTTGGTGTTATATCAGTTTGTGTTTCATTCTGATTAGTTTGAGTATTATTAAGTGTTTGATTTTCTTTAACTTGCCTAGGCGTTTCAAAAAAAGCACCCCAGAAAAGAAGAACGGCCATTGATAAAGCTATTGCTACAAAAACATTCCTATTGTCCATTTTTGCTTTCCTTTTTTTCTTCTAATTTCCAACCAGCTTTTTGCAAACCTTCAACTATTTTTTGTAATCTCTCTTGTCTGTTAGAATTTTTTGGAATAGGAACAAAATCTAAACCATGACTACCGCCTAATTTTTTAAACGGATGACATTTTAAGACTCTTTTTATCCCTAATTTCATTCCTTTAATTAGACCTTGAGTATTGAGAGCTTCAATAAAATACTCGGAACAAGATGGTAAAAACCTACATCTGTTTCCTAATAATGGTGATAAAAAATATTTATATATTTTTATAAAAAAAATAATAATCTTTATTAAGATTTTACTCATTTAATTTAATTTTTTAAAACTTTTTTGCATTTCTAAAAATATTTTGTCGTACTTTTCCGTATATGATTTTGTTTTACAAATTATTATATAAGTATAATTCGTATTAATTGCACCTTTTATTTTTAAAATTTTCTGAGTTATTGCTTTCAATTTTCGCCTTATTCTATTTCTTTTTACTGCGTTACCTATTTTCTTCTTTGCTACAAAGCTAATCAGTAAAGTATTTTTTTTAAGCTTTAAAAAATTTTTAGTTGCAAAAATTGAGTAAAAATTTGTATGAACTTTCTTACCATTGAGAACAAGCTTGAAATGATCGCTTTTTTTTAAACTTTCAAGCTTAATCATTTTAGGTTGATATAGTTTTTCTTCCTTTTGCTCGTCTTCTAGCAATGAGCTTTCTCCCGCGTTTGGTAGCCATCCTAGATCTAAATCCGTGTCTTCTTTTTCTTACTAATTTGCTTGGTTGGTATGTTCTTTTCATAAAATAATTTTAGTTATATATTTAATAATATCACTGATGTACAGTTAAAATTATTTAATGACTAAAAATATTAAAATTACGGTAGGCCTTATTTATATTCTTTGTCTAAGTCTAATATTATATGGATTTTTAATTTTTATAGATGTCACCCAATTAAACAACTATAGCTATATAAGGGACAAAACTCAATTTTTGATAGAAATCAGAGACAAAAATCTATTTTGGTTCTCGATTTTATTTTTTTTGTTTTCCATTATATGGATTTTACTTTTAGGTTTTGCAACCCCAATATCATTAATTGCAGGATTTTTATTTGGCAAAGTTTATGGAACTTTGATTTCAGTATTTGGTTTTACAATAGGTTGTACAGTTTTGTATGTCTTTGCCAATCAATATTTTAAAAATCTTATAATGGAGAGACTATCAAAAAAAATATCTAAATTTAAAGAAATTTTTAATAAAAATGAATTTTTTTATTTTATGTTATTTAGATTTGCTGGAGGTGGTGGAACTCCATTTGCAATTCAAAATCTCCTTCCAGTTCTTTTTAATATGAAAGTAAAAAATTATTTTTTTTCAACATTAATTGGTCTTTTCCCAATGGTCTTTATTTTATGTGCAATAGGTTCAGGAATTGAAACAATTATTGAAAATAATATTGATCCAAGTTTAATAACAATGATTCAAAATAAAGAAATACTTTTTCCTATACTTGGTTTTTTTGCAGTATTGGTTTTTTCATTTGTATTGAGAAAAATTTATTTTAAAAAATGAAAAATGATTTAACTAAAGAACCTAGTCCATACTTGCAGCAACATAAGTCTAATCCGGTTCATTGGCAAATATGGAATAAAAAGTCTCTAAATCAGGCTAAGATTCAAAGAAAACCAATTTTATTAAGCATTGGTTATTCTAGTTGTCACTGGTGTCATGTTATGGCACATGAAAGTTTTGAAGATCAATCAACTGCTGAACTTATGAATAAGTTTTTTATAAATATTAAAGTTGATAGAGAAGAAAGACCAGATCTAGATTTTATATTTCAAAGTTCATTTCAACTCTTTAACCAAAGTGGAGGTGGGTGGCCTTTAACAATGTTTTTAGATGAAAATGGTGTTCCATTTATGGGCGGAACGTATTTTCCAAAAGAAGAAAAACATGGTCTACCTGCATTTAAAACTATTCTACAAAAAGTACACGAAGTTTATAATGTTCAACGAACAAAAATAATTGAACAAAAAAATTTAATAATAAAAAATTTAGATCTTAAAAAAACCAATGTTATAGATCAAGAACCAGAACCAATTTTAGAAAGTGTTTTAAATAACTTAGATGAAAAAAATGGTGGATATAAAGGTGCCCCTAAATTTCCAACATTTTATGTTTTTGAAACATTGATATATTTTTATAATAAAACTCAAAATCTAAAATATTTTAAACCTGTTGAATTAATATTAAAAAAACTTTGCAGCAAAGGCATTTACGATCATGTTGAAGGAGGTATTTCAAGATATACAGTAGATGAAAATTGGTTAGTACCACATTTTGAAAAAATGCTTTATGACAATGTTCAATTTATTTCATTATTATCAAAGTTTTTAAAAATAAAGCCAGATAAATATTATTTTAAAAAGATAAAACAAACTACTAATTTCTTGAAAAGAAATTTTTTAACCAAAGAAACAAATTTACTCGGATCAGCTTTAGATGCGGATAGCGAAGGTGTAGAAGGTAAATATTATACATACGACTTTAATGAATTAAAAAATATAAAAGATATAGAGAAATATTTTGATATAAGGCCAGAAGGTAACTGGGAAGGAAAAATTATATTGGATGAAATTAAAGAACCAAATGAGGAAATAATTAAAAAATTATTGGAAATAAGAATAAAAAGGAAAAAACCTTTTTTTGACAAAAAAAATCAATTAGATTTAAATTGTCTTTGGGTGAGTTCTTTAATTTCATTAAATTCTGTAATACCAAATGAAGGATACTTGGCTACCGCTGAAAATTTTTTTGGAAATATTGAAAAAAAGTTTTGCTCTAAAGATATTTTTCACAGCTATTCCGAAGACATTTCCTTTATAGAGGATTATGCTTATATTATTCAATGTCTATTAGATTTATCAGATGCTACTATGAATACAAAATATAGATTGTTAGCTAAGAGATATTGTGATCAAGCCATAAATAAATTTTACGATAGAAATAAATATATTTTTCAAAAAAATGATAAAATTAAAAATGATATATTTATGAACCCAATTGATATTAGTGATAATACATTACCTAATGCTAACTCTGTTATGTTGATAAATTTTTCTAGATTAGGTTACACTAATGAAGCAAAGGAATTGTCAAATAGTTTAAATGGTTATTTAAATATATACAAAAATTTTATGATAAGCTCTCTAAAGGCGTTAGATTTTTTTAATGAAATTAATAGTGGGAAAAATTGTAATACAGAAGGCTGTCAAATTTAATAAAATTATATCGTAGGTTAAATCTCGTTATTTTAAGTAAATTTTACTAACTTAAAAATAAAAGGAATTAACACAACTTCAGTAAGAGGATATAAGAGGGTTGCATAATTTCAATCCAAGAAGTACAAGTATAGTTATGCAGGAGCAGTTATGGGAATTCATTATGATTACAAATCTACACGTGGTGAAAAAGCTTTGAAAAAAGAAGCTAAAAAGAAAGCACGTTTAGAGCAAAGAAGAGCAAAAAAGATAAAGGATAACCCAGTCTTAAAAAAAGAAGATAAAATGCACGATATTGACAAGCCAATAACTTTGGAAGATTTAACAAATCCAGATAAGTCATAATGCCCAAACAAAATCTCGGACACCAAAATGAAAATATAAAATATTCTATTCAGCTTCAAAAACGAAAAACTATTTATGAAGAGCGTAAAAAGTTATTAAGAGAAAATTTAAAAAAAAGGAAAAATAAAAAAAATTTAATTAAATGACAGTTCTATCTGACAGGTGGATAAAAAAAATGTCTAAATCAAAAGGAATGATTAAGCCTTTCGTGGACAAACAAAATAGAAGAGGAAAAGTTTCTTTTGGATTATCATCCTATGGATATGATGCAAGAGTTTCGAATGAATTTAAAATATTTACAAACGTTAATTCAGGAATAGTTGATCCAAAAGTTTTTAAAAAAGATAGTTTTGTAACAAAAAAGGCTAAAGAATGTATTATACCCCCAAATTCTTTTGCCCTAGCTAGAACAGTAGAGTACTTTAAAATTCCGAAAAATGTTCTCGTAATTTGTTTGGGTAAATCTACTTATGCTCGATGTGGAATAATTGTGAACGTAACTCCATTAGAACCAGGTTGGGAGGGCCATGTAACATTAGAGTTTTCAAATACTACTCCATTACCTGCAAAAATATATGCCAATGAAGGTGTGGCGCAGTTTGTTTTTATAAAAGGAAACGAGATACCTAACATTACTTATGATAAAAGAAAAGGTAAGTATATGAAACAAAAAGGTGTCACTCTTCCAAAAATTTAACTTTAATGCAAAAACTATTAATAGATGGGAAAAAAATCTTATCTGGTAATATTAATATTTCTGGTTCAAAAAATTCAGCTTTACCTATACTTGCAGCAACTATATTAAATAATCACACAACCATAAAAAATATTCCATTGGTAAACGATATTTTAACCATGCTTAATCTTCTTAAGTTTATTGGTCTCAAATATAAATTGTCAAAAAAAAAAAACTCAGTTGAGGTAATTAATCGAAACAAAAATGTAAATACAGTTGCACCTTACAAACTTGTAAAAACTATGAGAGCCGGGGTTTTGGTACTTGGACCCTTACTAGCAAAATATAAAAGCGCGAAGGTTTCATTGCCTGGTGGATGCGCAATTGGTACTAGACCAGTTGATCTACATCTATTTGCACTCAAAAAACTTGGTGCAAAAATAAAAATTAAAAATGGATATATTTTTGCCTCCGCGACTAAAGGTTTGAAAGGAGCAAAATTTAAGTTTCCAAGTATCTCTGTTGGTGCTACTGAAAATGCAATACTTGCAGCAGTCCAGGCTAAAGGAATAACGGTTATTGATAATTGTGCAATAGAGCCTGAAATTAATGATTTAATAAATTTTTTAAAAAAACTTGGCGTTAAGATCAAAACCAAAGGTCGAAAAATTACAATACAAAGATCAGTAATAGAAAAAAAAATTTCACATAAGATTATTTGTGATAGAATTGAACTTGGAACTTATCTTATTGGCGGCGCTTTAGTAGCAAAAAAATTAAAGCTTAAAAATGTCGAACCAAATCTAATTAAAAAAGAAATTGACATCTTAAAAAAAATGGGTGTAAAGATGAAAGTAGGTAAAAATTTTATTGAAGTGTATAAATCTAAGAATATTAAAAATATTAATATTGAAACAAATCCGTATCCTGGTTTTCCTACTGACTTGCAGGCCCAAATTATGATTCTCATGACCCAGGCTAAGGGTTTATCAAAAATTAAAGAAAGTATTTTTGAAAATCGTTTTATGCATGTCCCAGAATTAAAAAGAATGGGAGCGAAAATAGAAATACGAAACAACACAGCTTACATTTTTGGGCCATGTTTTTTAAACGGTGCAGAGGTAATGGCAACTGATCTTAGAGCTTCTGTAAGTTTAGTTTTAGCTGCTTTAATCGCAGACAAAAGAACTAAAATAAATAGAATATATCATCTTGATAGAGGATACGAAGATCTTGAAAAGAAATTAGTTAAATGTAGAGCAAGAATTAAAAGAGTTTAAAGTGGAAATTCAAAATTTAAAACTTTTAGCTAAAACAGACGAAGATATGAGAGTTATCTCTGCACACTTACAAGACTCTATAGTTAAAACATCAGATATAGCCAATTTAGAAAAAAATAGAATATTTCTGATGCAATTGAATAGATTTATGTGGGAAGACGTAGAAAAAGGAGTTTTTAGAAAAAATAAAAGAATTAGAACTGTACTTAAATTTGAAAATGTTCTTAAAGTAACATCAAAAAATATAAATCAAAAAAAAAACGACCGATTTTTGGACTTTTTAGCTATTGAAACGTTCAAAATGCCTGATAAAAATTATGTAATGAATTTAATATTTTCTGGAGATACTGTTATAAAATTAATAGTAGAAGCGATTGAGGTAACCTTAGATGATCAAGGCGCTCCTTGGGAAAGTAAAAATAAACCTAAGCATAAAGATTTATAATTTATGTATAATGATTTATATTTATATAATTTAAAATAAGGAATAATAATTGGCTAAACAAGAAACTCTAGAATTTAAGGGAAAAGTAACTGAATTATTACCTAATGCTATGTTTAGGGTAAAACTTGAAAATAATCACGAAATTCTTGCTCACACGGCTGGAAAGTTGAGAAAGAATAGAATAAGAGTTCTTGCTGGAGATAATGTTATGGTTGAAATGACTCCATACGATCTTACAAAAGGAAGAATAACTTTTAGGTTTTAGGCCTTGTAGCTCAGTAGTAGAGCAGTACCCTGAAAAGGTATGTGTCGTTTGTGCGATTCAAACCAAGGCCACCACCAAAATGAACGAGAAAGAAATTTATAAAATTTTTAAGCCACAACTGACTCCAAAAAAAATGTTGGAGCTAGGAGTTTTTGGTGGTTCATATTTTGTTGACGGTAGTATCAAAGAGTTCCCGAAAGAATGGTTTAAAAATGCAAAAATGAGTAAAAAATTTGATGTAAATTTAAATCGTTTTAAAATTGAGTCTGGTTTATCAAGGAAGGAGTGGGTTGATAAGGGCTGGATCTTTAAACAAGACCCTTTAGGATGGTTTCAATGGTTTTGTAGATTTAAAAATGGAAGAAGAATACCAGAAGTCGATATTATCCAAATTAAAAGATGGAAAGCCTTTGGGGATAGACATGGGCCGGCAATAAAAAAAAATTGTGATGAAGGCGATTTAGAATGTAGGAAAAGACAAAGACAAGCTTTATTGCAATGGGCTTATGACCCTTTTTTCTAATTATACTGATCCACAACAATGTTTGTATTTTTTTCCAGAACCACAAGGGCATTTTTCATTTCTCCCCACCTTCTTATTAGTTTCTAGAGGTTGAGCTTTATTTTCTTTTTCATTAGATAGAACTAGGTTCATATTTAAAAGAAATTTGATAACATCTGTTTTTACTTTCTCCAACAATATCTCAAATAGAGTAAATGCTTCTTTTTTAAACTCTGACAGAGGGTCTCTTTGACCATAACTTCTTAATCCAATTACTTGTCTTAGTTGTTCCAAATATTGTATATGAGCTCTCCATGAAAAGTCTAAAATTTGTAAAAATATCTTTTTTTCTAAATCCTTATATTGATTAGATCCAATTAATTTTATTTTTTGCTCTCTTTTTTGATTAAAAATGTCTAATATTTTTTTTAAAAATTCTTTATCTTCTAAATGCCCATATTTTTTTAATTCCTCATCGTTAATGGCATTTCCTGTAAAATTCTTCACTCCAGCAAAAAAAGTTTTTTCATCGTTTGAAGTTTTAAAATCTATCTTAATTTTGAGTAATTTTTTCGACAACTCATTAATAAAATCTTTTAACATTTCATAAATATCAGATTGTTTTAAAATGTTGAGTCTTTGGCTAAAAATTACTTGCCTTTGATCATTCATTACGTCATCGAATTTAATAAGTGTTTTTCTTATATCGAAATTTCTAGCTTCAACTTTTTTTTGGGCTCTTTCCATAGCTTTATTTATCCAAGGATGATCAATTGACTCGTTTTCTTTTAACCCAAGTTTTTTCAAAACATTGTCTATTTGGTCTCCACCAAAAAGCCTCATTAATTCATCCTGTAAACTTATATAAAAAACTGAGGTCCCCGGGTCTCCTTGTCTTCCTGACCTCCCTCTCAGCTGATTGTCTATTCTCCTACTTTCATGTCTTTCTGTTCCTATTACACATAAGCCACCAATTGATTTAACCTTACTCTCATTTTTTTCAGTCTCTTGTTTATTTGTGTCTTCTTTTAAATTATTATCTGTTTTTCCCCCAAGCTTAATGTCCGTGCCTCTTCCCGCCATATTTGTAGCGATAGTAATTGCATTAACTTTACCTGCTTCCGCGATAATTTTTGCCTCTTCTTCATGAAATTTAGCATTTAATATATTGTGTTTTAATTTTTTTTCTTTAAGAAATTGAGAGATCTCTTCAGATTTTTCTATGCTTGTTGTTCCTACTAAGATAGGTTGGCCAGTTTTATTACATTCAAGAATTTTATTAGTTATAGCATTATATTTTTCTTGTTCAGTTCGAAATATTAAATCATTTAAGTCTTTACGTACCATTTTGTTATTAGTAGGGATTGACACTACATTTAATTTGTAAATATCAAAGAACTCTTCAGACTCAGTTAATGCAGTTCCAGTCATTCCTGCTAATTTTTTGTATAATCTAAAATAATTTTGATAGGTTATAGAAGCTAAAGTTTGATTCTCTTCTTGAATATTTACGTTCTCTTTTGCTTCAATTGCCTGATGAAGACCATCGGAATATCTTCTTCCACTCAAAATTCTTCCAGTAAACTCATCAATAATTTGAACTTTTTCATCTTTAACAATGTAGTCTTTGTCTTTTTTAAATAATAAATTAGCTTTTAACGACTGATTAACATGATGAACTAAATTTAAATTTTGAGGATCATAAAAATTATTGTTTTTAAGCATTCGTTTTTGAATAGCGAGTTTTTCTATTTTATCTATTCCTAAATCCGTTAAAATTGCATTTTTATTTTTCTCATCCAAATCATAATCTTTTTTTTGTAATTTAAGTACAAATTCATTCGCTGTTAAATATAAGTTGCTTTTATCTTCAACTTTACCAGAGATGATTAAAGGCGTTCTAGACTCATCAATTAAAATACTATCAACTTCATCAACAATACAAAAATTATGATCTCTTTGTACCATTTCATTCAAATCATATTTCATATTGTCTCTAAGATAATCAAAACCTAGCTCGTTGTTGGTACCGTAAGTGATATCACAATTATAATTTTTCATTCTTTGATTATCTTCTAAATTTGAAGTTACGCATCCAGTAGAAGTCCCTAAGTATTCAAAAACTTTTCCCATCCACTCCGAGTCTCTTTTGGCTAAGTAATCATTTACAGTTACTATGTGTACCCCTTTTCCACTTAAGGAGTTTAAATAAGCTGGCAGTGTAGAAACAAGGGTTTTTCCTTCTCCTGTTTTCATCTCTGCAATTTTCCCTTGATGAAGAATTATACCTCCGGCCAACTGAACATCAAAATGTCTCTCTCCTAAAACTCTTTTGGCTGCTTCTCTTACAAGGGAAAAGCTTTCTGGAATAAGCTTATCCAATTTTACACCTGCAGAAACTTGTTTTTTTAAAGAATGAGTTTTTTCCTTAAAATCTTGATCCTTTAATGACGATATTGATTTTTCCTTATTATTGATTTCATTAATCAAAGGTTTAATTTTGTCTAATACCTGTTGATTACCACCCTTAAATATTTTACTAAATGCTGCTGTAAATAAGTTCATTAATATTCTATATATGTATTTATAACTTAAATTAAATAGTAACAATGACAATAAATTTAAAAAACTTTCTTTCAGATAAAACCAAATTATCAAAAATGGGTGAATTTCAAGATCTTAAGCCTTTGGATGGCTTAGAAGTTTCCTCTATATCAGCAGATCTTTACAACAATGGAAGAGATGACATAGCACTCTTTTATTTTAAAGAGGGAGCTAACTACGCGACACTTACTACTACAAACTCAATTGTTTCAGAAACTATTACTTGGAATGAGAAATCTAATAAAAAAATGGTAAAGGCTTTATTGGTAAATACTAAAAATGCCAATACATTTACCGGGAAGCAAGGATATGACTCGATAGAAACTGTAGCAAAAAGTCTAGCAAAAAATTTAACTTTAAGGGAATCAAAAAAAGAAGAAGGTATATCTGAAACAGTAAAAATTAAAGATCTTCTTTTTGCATCAACAGGTGTAATTGGCGAAACATTCCCGGTAGACCAAGTAACCAATAGTATCGAGAATTTAGTTTCAAGATTAAGAGATGATCAAAATAAATTAATATGGATAAAAACAGCATCTGCCATAATGACAACAGATACGAAACCAAAATTAGCTTACGAAGAATTTACCTTTAATAATAAAATAATTCGTATTGCAGCTATTGCAAAAGGCTCAGGAATGATTGCTCCTAATCTAGCAACTATGCTCTCTTTTATTTTTACTGATGCTGACATACCTTCCAACTTGTTAAAGACACTGTTAAAGAAAGCAGTGGCCAACACATTTAATGCTATTACAGTTGATAGCGATCAATCTACTAATGATATGGTCTCTATTTTTTCAACAAGAAAAATAAAGATTGGACACAATAGGGGGATAACTGATCCAGTAATTCAAAAATTTGAATCATCTTTGAAAAGTGTTTGTTTGAATTTGGCAAAACAAGTAGTTGTTGACGGAGAAGGGGCAAAAAAGTTTTTAACAGTAAAAGTTATAAACGCAAAATCTGTTTCTAGTGCAAAAAAAATAGCTTTTTCGGTTGCAGAGTCGCCGCTTGTAAAAACCGCAGTTGCTGGCGAAGATCCTAATTGGGGAAGAGTAATTATGGGTATAGGTAAGTCAGGAGAAAAAATTGATAAGAATAAAGTCTCAATAAAATTTGGCGAGTTTCTTTTAGCTGAAAACGGAGCGACTATAGCGGATATCGATTTTAAAAAAGTAAGAGAATACATGAAATGGGACTCAATTCTTATTGAGGTAAACTTAAATTCAGGCTCGGAGTTTTTCGAATGTTTTACATGTGACTTTACTCATGACTATATCGATATTAATGCAGATTATAAAAATTCGACTTGAAATTTTTTATATAAATATTATTTATTAAGAATGATAAAATACAATCTCAAATGTGAAAATAAACATGAATTTGAAAGCTGGTTTTCTGACTCTCGTGATTTTGAAAAATTAAAAAATAAGAACTTGATTGAATGTATTTTTTGCCAATCAAAAAAAGTTGAAAAGTCAATTATGGCGCCTAGGGTAGTTAATTCAAAAATGCAAAATAAAAAAAATGAAATTTCAATCAATGAGATGAAAAAGTTTAAAAAAGATCTTCAAAACTTACGTAAATTTGTGGAGAAAAATTTTGAATATGTAGATCATAACTTTGCTAATAAAGTTCGTGAAGTTTATTACGATAAAAAGAGTAAAAAAAATATCTACGGCACAACAACTGAAGAACAAAGGGAAGAGCTTAAAGAAGAAGGCATAGATTTAGTAAGTATTCCTTGGGTAGAAAAAGACAATTAATTTTTTACGCTTACAATAATATAATTTACAGAGAGATTTTTTGACCTTTTCCATTTTTGAGTAAACGGATTAAACTCTAATCCTTTAACCTCTTGAATAGAAAAGTTTAACTTATTTATTTTTTCCTCAATCTCTTTTGGTTTTAAAAACTTATTCCAATCGTGAGTCCCGATCGGCAACCATCTCAATACATATTCAGCTCCAATAATTGCTTTTACAAAAGAGGTAAAGGTTCGATTAAGAGTTGCTGTGAACATTAACCCATTTTTTTTCAACAACTTAGTACAACTTTTAAAGTATAAATCGACATCTTTTACATGTTCAACTATTTCAAGATTTAAAATCACATCGAATTTTTTATCGTCAGAAAGTTCTTCCGGTGAAGCATTAAAATAATTTATTTTAATATTATTTTTTTTTGCATGAGTTTCAGCAACTTTTATATTTTTTAAGGAGGCATCTATTCCTGTTACATTTGCTCCAAGTCTACACATAGGCTCAGAAATTAATCCTCCACCACAACCAATATCTAAAAAATTTAGCCCTTTCAGGGGCAGATTTTTATCTTTTATTTTAAAATGGTTTGAAGTTTTTTCTAAAATATATTCAATTCTGATGGGATTAAACATATGAAGAGGTTTAAATTTACCCGTCACATCCCACCATTCTTCCGCAAGTTTTGAAAATTTTTGAATTTCCTCTTTATTTATTGTACTCATATTTTTTTAAAGTATTTAATTATCTATATACATACTATACTAAAACTAAATTATGAAAAAAAAAGTCCTTAAATTTGGCGGTACATCAGTTGGCTCTACTGATAGAATAAAACATGCGGCAAAAATTATTAAAAAAGAGTCCGATCTTGGTAACAAAATTATCGTAGTTGTCTCCGCTATGGCTGGAAAAACCAATGAGTTAATATCATTATCAAAATCGGTTTCAAAAAATTTTTCAAAAAGAGAGCTTGATGTTTTGTTATCAACTGGTGAACAAGTAACTTGCGCCTTGATATCTGGAGCTTTGAATGAAATGGGAATAAAGACAAAATCTTTTATGAACTGGCAAATTCCAATTTTAACAGATGGAGAGAATAACAATGCTAGAATAATTAATATGAATGTAACTAAAATTAATAATTATTTATCTAGCGGAGGAATAGCTGTTATCCCTGGATATCAAGGAATATCTAGTTCAGGTGATATAACTACTATTGGAAGAGGAGGATCGGACGCAACTGCAGTAGCTATTGCAAAAATTTTTGATACTGACAGTTGTGAAATATATACTGATGTTGATGGAATATATTCAACTGATCCAAACAAAATTCCAGTAGCTAAAAAAATTGACAAAATATCCTATGAGGAAATGCTAGAACTTTCCTCTCTAGGAGCTAAAGTAATGCAATCTTCAGCAGTGCAAACTGCTATGATTTATGACATTCCTTTACAGGTGAGATCAACGTTTACTGATCGTCAAGGAACAAAGATTTTCAACAAAGATAATTTAGATTATAGTAAGGCAGTGACTGGAGTAGCCTATTCAAAAGATGACGCAAAAATTACACTTCAAGCAGTGGAAGATAAACCAGGAGTGGCTGCAGAAATTTTTGAGCCATTTGGAAAAAATCAAATAAATATTGATATGGTAATTCAAAATGTATCATCTGATGGCAAAACCACCGACATCACTTTCACGACTAAAAGAGAAGATCTTGTGAAATCTCTAGAAATATTGAAAAAAAATAATAATATTAAATTTAAAAATTTAAGTTATAAAAACAATGTATCAAAAATTTCAATTGTTGGAGCTGGAATGGTAACAACCCCTGGTGTAACATATAAAATGTTTAGAGCTTTAGCAGAAGAAAAAATTAACATTTTAGCTATATCAACTTCAGAAATTAAAATTTCAGTTATTATAGATGAAGTATTCACAGTTCAAGCGGTTAAAAAATTACATAATATATTTAATTTGGATTAATATGGAGTTAAGACCCTACAGAGAAGTAAAAAGAAAGAAAACTAAAGTTATAAATGTAGGCAAGGTTTTAGTTGGAGGTGACGCACCTATCAGCGTTCAATCGATGACTAACACTTTAACCTCTGATGCTAAATCTACTATTGATCAAATTAATCGTCTAGAGGAAAAAGGAGCTGATATAGTAAGAGTATCATGCCCAGACGAAAGCTCTACCCATTCACTAAAAGATATTATTAAAAATGTTAATGTTCCAATAGTTGCAGATATACATTTTCATTATAAGAGAGCTATAGAGGCCGCTAAAAATGGAGCAGCATGTCTAAGAATTAATCCAGGAAATATTGGATCTAAAGACAGAGTTTTAGATGTTGTGAAAGCTGCTAAAGATTATAATTGCTCCATCAGAGTAGGTGTTAATGCAGGATCGTTAGAAAAAAAATTATTGGACAAGTATAAAGAGCCATGTCCCGAAGCATTAGTAGAAAGCGCAATTTATAATGTAAAATTATTTGAGGATAATAATTTTTTTAATTTTAAATTAAGCGTTAAGTCTTCAGATATTTTCTTAGCAATCAGGTCATACGAGATGCTTTCTAAATCATGCGATTACCCTTTACATCTTGGGATAACAGAGGCTGGTGGTTTAATTACCGGCAGTATTAAATCATCAATTGGAATGGGACATTTATTAATGAACGGAATTGGCGATACTATTAGAGTCTCACTTTCAGCAGATCCTGAGGAGGAAATTAAAGCTGGATACGAAATTTTAAAATCTTTAAATATAAGATCAAGAGGGGTAAAAATAATATCTTGCCCATCTTGTGCTAGACAAGCTTTTCCAGTTATTGAAACAGTCAAAGCATTAGAAAAAAAATTATCTCATATAAAAAAACCTATAACTTTATCTATAATTGGTTGTGTAGTTAATGGTCCTGGAGAAGCTGCGCAAACAGAAATAGGAATTACGGGTGGTGGGAACGATAGTAATTTACTATATTTATCAGGTATACCACATAAAAAGGTCGTTAATGAAGAGATTATAACTCAAGTGGTAAAATTAGTTGAAGAAAAGGTCAAAGAAAAAAATAATTAACTATGATACCTAAAGACAAAGTTGAAGCGATTGTTTCAAAACATAACTCTATAGAAAAAGAACTTTCTAGTGGAAATATTGATCCAAAAAATTTTGCTGAAAAATCTAAAGAGTATTCTGAGCTTGGCATTATTCTTAAAAATGCTAATGGTTATCTCAATTTTATAGATGAAAAAAAAGATTTAGAAAATATCATTAACGATGAAAACAGTGACAAAGAGATGGTAGATTTAGCAAAAAAGGAATTAATAGAACTTAATAAGCAGCACGAAATTAATGAAAATAAACTTAAAATATTTCTTTTACCAAAAGATTTGGATGACAAAAAAAATGCTATAGTAGAAATAAGAGCAGGAACAGGCGGATTAGAGGCAACTTTATTTTGTTCAGATTTATTTAAAATGTATGAGAAGGTTTGCTCAAAAAAAAAATGGAAGATGGAAATTATAAATATTTCAAAAAGTGAAGCTGGAGGTTTTAAAGAAATTATTTTTTCTGTAACGGGAAGTGATATTTATTCTTACTTAAAATATGAGTCGGGCGTACATAGAGTACAAAGAGTACCTGACACTGAAACTCAAGGTAGAGTCCATACTTCTGCAGCCACGGTCGCAGTATTACCTGAAGCTGAGGAAGTAGATATCAAAATAAAAGATAGCGATTTAAGAATAGACGTTTTTCGCTCAGGAGGTCCTGGGGGTCAATCAGTTAATACTACTGATAGCGCGGTAAGAATTACTCACTTGCCTACAGGAGTTGTTGTTAGTCAACAGGATGAAAAATCTCAACATAAAAACAAAGCTAAAGCTTTAAAGATCTTAAGAGCTAGAGTTTACGAGGCGGAGAGACAAAAAAAAGATAGAGAAAGATCTGAAAATAGAAAAAATCAAATCGGAAGCGGCGATAGATCTGAAAGAATAAGAACATATAATTTCCCTCAAGGAAGAGTAACCGATCATAGAATAAATCTAACGTTACATAAGTTAGACGAGTTTTTAAGTGGTGAAATTCACGAAGAAATGAATGAGAGTCTTAGACTTAAAGATCAAAACTTAAAATTACAAGAGCTTACTTAATGACACCAAATGAATTAATTAAAAAAGGTTCAAATTTTCTCAAAAACAATAATATCAAGTCTCATATTATCGACGCTGAGCTTTTATTATCAAAAGCATCTAGTAAATCACGAGAAAATTTATTAGTGAAATCTGATATTGAATTAAATCATAACCAAATTAAAACATATAATTATTTGATTTTTAGGCGCGGAATAGCCAAAGAGCCTGTTGCTTATCTTTTAAATCAAAAAGAATTTTGGAGTATTAAGCTGGATGTTAATAAAGATGTTTTAATCCCAAGACCTGAAACAGAAATTTTGGTCGAAACTCTTACAAAATTTTATAAAGGAAAAAATCCATTTATTTTGGACATTGGAACTGGATCGGGATGTATTATCATATCTTTATTACAAGAATTTAAAAGATCTAATGGTATAGCAATTGATATTTCGCAAAAAGCTTTAAATCTTGCAAAAAAAAACTCAAAAATTAATGATACTTACAAAAGAATAAAGTTTATTAAATCAGCAATAAGCAATTTTAATGGCCCTAAATTCGATTTAATTGTTTCAAATCCTCCCTATATATCTTGTCCTGATTTAAAAAATCTAGATGATAGTATTAAATATTTTGAGCCAAAAATAGCATTGGATGGTGGAAATGATGGGCTTGACGTAATGAGAAAAGTTATCTACAAATCGAAGAAAATCTTAAAGATTAATGGTATGCTCGCCTTAGAAATTGGAAATGGGCAATATAAAAAAGTTTCACAAATTTTAAAGTTAAACAAGTTTAGAGAGAAAATTATTATTAGGGACTACAAAGATAATATAAGATGTATATTTTCAACACTCAATCATTATTGATTAAATTATGATTAACAATAGACGAAGAAACTTTAGAGGCAGACAACAAAAGAATAATTTTAGAAGAAGATCATCAACAAATCATGGATCAAATGGTCACTATTCTAATAATGCAGGAAATAGGAATTTTAATAGAAATGGCTCTTTATCCAATCCATTAAGTATCGAAAAGGTTATTTCCAAATATCAACAACTTGCTAAAGATGCCCAAAGTAGCGGAGATCCAGTTTTAATTGAAAATTATCTACAGCATGCTGAACACTATTCTAGAAAACTTGCTGAGATAAATTACAAAAATCAGTCTTCAGTTAATACAACAGACAAAAGTAATAATGTTGATATAAGTCAGGAGACTTCTTCAGATAAAGAGATTTAATTTTAAATTATTTATTTATTCTTAGTTCAGCAAGTTTTAAATCAATTTTAATTCTTTCCAACTCAAACTTTTCTCTTGCCTTATTCTTTAATATTTTTCCTGACGGTAATTTAAGTTTTTGAGAATTTACTTTTTTTCCGTTAACAACAACTTCATAATGCAAATGTGGACCAGTAGACAATCCTGTCGAACCAACATAACCGATAATTTGACCTTGTTTGACTTTTTTTCCTTCCTTAATACCTCTTGCAAATTTTGACATGTGAGCATAAATAGTTTCATAAGTTGAGTTGTGTCGAATTTTAACGCAATTACCTCCACCTCCACACCATCGAGCTCGAGTTACGGTTCCAGAACCAGAGGCCATTATTGGAGTCCCCATCGGGGCTGCAAAATCTGTTCCTCTATGCATTTTATTAAATCCAAGAATAGGATGCTTTCTCATACCGAAGGATGAAGAGAGCCTAGCGCCGTTAATAGGTGTTTTCATTAAAGATTTAACAATACTCTTACCGCTGATATCGTAATAACCACTATCATTATCGTCATTAAAATTGTAAAGATTTATTTCTCTATTATTTACATTCATGTGTGCGTAAATAATCTTTCCAGTATCTCTAACAATATTGTTATCATCTAAAAATTTCTCATAATAAATTTCAAAAATATCTCCCTGTCTGATATCTCTCTGA
>CACGMC010000003.1 GCA_902574035.1 uncultured Pelagibacteraceae bacterium | reverse complement strand
CTAACGCAGTTAAAGTAACTTTGGGTCCAAAAGGACGAAACGTAGTTATGGATAAATCTTATGGCGCTCCTAGGACTACAAAAGACGGCGTGTCTGTTGCAAAGGAAATTGAATTAGAAGACAAATTTGAAAACATGGGCGCACAAATGGTCAAGGAAGTTGCCAGTAAAACTAATGATAATGCAGGTGATGGAACCACGACAGCAACCATTCTCACGCAGTCAATTGTAAATGAAGGTTTAAAATATGTCACCGCAGGTATGAATCCAATGGATATCAAAAGAGGTATTGATAAGGCTGTTGAACATGTAATCAATAAATTAAAATCCTCATCGAAAAAAGTTAAAGCCAATGAAGAAGTAGCTCAAGTAGGAACTATTTCAGCTAATGGTGAAAAATCTATAGGTGATATGATTTCAAAAGCTATGCAAAAAGTAGGTAATGAAGGAGTTATCACAGTAGAGGAGGCAAAAGGTGTTGAAACTGAGCTTGACGTAGTTGAAGGAATGCAATTTGATCGAGGATATTTATCTCCATACTTTGTTACAAATACAGAAAAAATGACAACTGAATTAGAAAATCCTTTAGTTCTTTTAGTGGAGAAAAAATTAACTAATCTTCAACCAATGGTCCCTCTTTTAGAATCTGTTGTGCAAGCTAATAGGCCTTTGATGATAATTTCTGAAGATGTTGAGGGTGAAGCTCTTGCAACTTTAGTAGTTAATAAATTAAGAGGAGGGTTAAAAGTTGTAGCAGTCAAAGCTCCTGGTTTTGGTGATAGAAGAAAAGCTATGTTAGAAGACATTGCAATTTTAACTGGCGGACAAGTAATATCTGAAGATCTTGGTATTAAGATTGAAAATGTTAAAATCGGAGATCTTGGATCTTGCAAAAAAGTAAAAATCGATAAAGAAAATAGTACAATAGTTGCAGGAGAAGGAAAAAAATCAGACATAGAAGCTAGATGTAATCAGATAAGATCTGAAATTAATGAAACTACATCTGACTACGATAAAGAAAAATTACAAGAAAGATTAGCTAAACTCGCTGGTGGTGTCGCTGTAATTAAAGTTGGTGGTGCAACTGAAGTAGAAGTGAAAGAAAGAAAGGATAGAGTCGAAGACGCTCTTAATGCAACTAGGGCTGCTGTAGAAGAAGGTGTAGTAATCGGTGGTGGCTGTGCCTTGCTTTACGCCGCGCAAGATTTAGACAGTCTTAAAGTAAAGGGTGATGATCAAAAAGCTGGAGTGGATATTGTTAAAAAAGCTCTTCAAGCCCCAGTAAGACAAATTACTGCTAATGCAGGTGTCGACGGTTCTGTTGTAGTTGGAAAACTTTTAGAAGGAAAAAAATCTTCTCAAGGTTTTGATGCGCAAAATGAAGAGTACGTTGATATGTTCGCAAAAGGAATTATCGATCCAACAAAAGTGGTTAGATCAGCTCTGCAGGATGCTGCTTCAATAGCAGGATTATTAATAACGACTGAAGCAATGATTGCTGATAAACCAGAAGATAAAGACTCAGCTCCTGCTATGCCTCCAATGGGTGGTGGTATGGGTGGAATGGGTGGTATGGGTGGAATGGGAATGTAAGACACATTCAGCACTCAATAGAATTCAAAAAGGCGAGTTTTTACTCGCCTTTTTTTTATCGTGTTTAAAAAAAAACAATGATAACATTTTTTATGAAAAAATTTATACTATTTATAATAATTACTTTTTTTATTTCGACAAACACTTACGCATCTAAATTCAATTGGAGCAAAGTAGTTGAGTCGGCTGATAATAGTACAATTTTTTATATTGATAAAAGAACAGTTTTTAAATTTGGAAAATATATATATTTTTGGCAATTATCTGATTATATAAAAGTCGAGGACCCTGAGTACGAAAAATCAGTTATAACTTTAATGAAGGCTGATTGTGATAGATTTGAAGTAAAATGGATTTCAATAGCCGCTTATAAAAAAAATATGGGTAAGGGAATTCTGATGGACGAATTTTTAGTTCCAGAATATCAACCTAGTGAGTTTACGTGGAAGAAATATGACAAAACAAGAACTAATCAAGGTGTTATAATTAATAAAGCTTGTAAATTAAGATAATTATGAACAATTTAGAATTCACGAAATGGAAATTTAGTGGATTTTTTATTAGACATTAAGTTATTTAAATAATAATAACAATTATGGATTTTCAGACTTCAATAAAAGTTTGTTTTAATAAATACGCGGTTTTTCAAGGAAGAGCCTCTAGGTCAGAATTTTGGTTTTTTTGGTTATTTGGATTTTTAGGTGGAATTGTAGCTGCAATAATTGATACTATGATTCTTGGTTATCCCTGGGAGCAAAATGGGCCTATATACTTAATATTTACAATTGCTCTACTCATTCCTTCAATATCAGTAGCCGCTAGGAGACTGCATGACATTAATAGATCTGGTTGGTGGCAACTACTTTGGATTACTATAGTTGGGGGAATTTTATTAATCGTTTGGCACGCTACAGTAGGTGAAAAAAAGAAAAACAAGTACGGCCCTCCAATTAAGCTGAGAAGATAGAGTTTAATTATTAAAATATTTACCACACTAGCCTAAAAAAAATTAGTTTAAATTATTAATTTCAAAAAAGAGTTTATCTTTGACAATCTTTTTTTTGAGGTAAATAAACAAGCTGCAGATTTAAGTATTAATCCATCTTTTAAAACTCTTAAATTGTTATCAGCTAAAGTTTTACCGGTGGACGTGATGTCGGTGATAATCTCTGATGATCCAATAAATGGATAGGTTTCAGTAGCTCCAAGACTATAGACTAATTTATATTGCGTAACACCTTTTGAAATTAAAAAGTTATTGGTTAAATTAGGATATTTTGTTGCTACTCTTAACCTTGTATTTCTTCTTGATCTCATATCAAACGCCACTTCTTCTAGATCAGCAATAGTTTGTACATCAATCCAGTCATTAGGCACAGCTACAACCAACTTAGCATCACCAAAATTTAATTTTTTTTTTATAATTATTTTATCTCTCAAGTTTTTTTCCGATTCATTCAAAAGATCTAAGCCAGATATACCAAGATCTATTGTCCCGTCACCTAATCTTTGAATAATCTCCTTGGCATGTAAATAAATAATTTTAATGCCAGGTTTATTTTCAATACTGGCAAAATAGTTTCTCTCTTTAATGTTTTGTAAAATTTTAAAACCTTTGTTATCAAAAAATGCGACCGATTTATCTTTTAATCTTCCCTTGCTTGGTAATCCTATAGTAATGAAATTTTTCATATATTATTTAAGTTTATAGCTGCTCCTACAGCTGGAATACTCTTTTTTGCTCCTAAACTTTTAAGAAGATCATCATACCTTCCTCCTCTTGCAATCTCTTTGTTTCCAGAAAAAACCTCAAAAACTATACCAGTATAATATTCAATATCTCTTCCAAAATTTGTACTAAAATATATTTCTTGTTTAAATTTTTTTAAGTTTTGGATTGATTTAAGTTCCTTAAAAATATTTTGATTAAGATTATTTTTTTTAACAAATGTCAACAAAGTTTTTTCTATATTCGGTAATTTGCAACTTATTTTTAAAAAAGATTTGATAATTTTTACAACTTTTTTTCTCCCTTTAAATGATCTTGGATCTTTAATTTTTTTCTCAAATCGTTTTAATATTTCTGAAATTGATCGCCCTGCTATTAGTTTATTTTGTCCCATTTCCTTCATTTCATAAAATCTTCTTTTATCGGTATCAAATTCAACGGAGTCGATATCAGAGTTTTTTTCTAATCTTTTAAGTAATTCATCAAAATATTTTGGTCTCCAAAAATGTCTTATAAGTCTAAGTTTCCATCTTTCTGGCATCTCTAAAGAGTTAACAAGTCTTTTAAATAGACTTATATCTCCAACTTTAATTTTAATTTTTTTTCTTTTGATTTTAATTGCAGAATTTAAAATTGTCTGAATAACTTTATAATCATCCCTTAATTGATTTTTAGAACCAAGTATTTCGACTCCTAATTGCTCATTAATCAACTCAGAATTTTTTTTATTATTCCGTCTATAAGCTTGACCTGAGTAATAAATTTTTGAATTTGTTTTTTTTTCTAAATATTTAATACAGGATGCTACAGTAAGATCTGGTCTAAGACACATTAATTTTCCATCTTTATTCTCAAATGTAAGCATCGATCTTTTAAAAATTTCCCCAGATCTTTGAATGATGTATTCCGAGTCTAGCAATACGTCTGGTTCTGACAAGGAAAACCCGTTACTTTTAAAAGTGCTGATAATTTTATCAGACAATTTTTTTGATTTCATTTGCTAAATCCTCAATTTTAATCGAACTCTCATTACCTGTTTCAAGATTTTTTAAAGTTACATTACCTGTTTTTATTTCATCGTCCCCATATAAAATGACAGCTGGTGAGCCGATTTTATTTGCGTACTCCATTTGCTTCTTTAGCTTGCCTTCTCCTGGATAAATTTCAGCGCTAATGTTAGAAGATCTCAATTTTTTTAATATTTGCACATATTCTTTGGTTTTTGTTGTATTAAAAACACATATAACTACTGGTCTTGAAGTTTCTAATTTAAAATCTTTTTTCTGCATTAAAGCGAATACAAGTCTGTCAAGGCCAATTGATATTCCTGTTGCAGGACAATTTAAATTTCCAAAATTACTTACAAGATTATCGTAACGCCCCCCGCCTCCTATTGATCCAAACTGAATTATTTGTCCTTTTAAATTTTTTACTTCAAAATTTAAATTAACCTCAAAAATAGGTCCAGTATAATATTCAAGTCCTCTTATAATTGTTGGATTGTATTCATAGTTCTTAAAATTGTAAGCTTCAAATATTGATAAAATTTCTTTAATATCCTCCATATCAGTTTTTTTTTTATTCAATTTAGATTCGATTTCTATGATCTGATCGTTCGTAAGATTTGCTCCCTTTGTATAATCTCCCGATTTGTCTTTTCTTCCCTTACCAAGAAGTTTTTTCACCTCTGCCCAACCAAGTCTATCAATTTTATCTAGGGCTCGCATTGTGGTTAAGCTTTGCTCTCTCGATGTAATTTTCAAATTTTTAAATAAGTCATCTAATAATTTTCTAGTAGAAATTTTAACAGTATAATCTTTTACATCTAACCCACACTTTTCTAATATCTCAGAAATTAATACACAAAGTTCTGCATCGGCTTGTAGATTTCCTGTTCCTACAACATCTGCATCAAACTGCAAAAATTCCCTAAATCTTCCTGGTCCTGGTTTTTCATTTCTCCAAACAGTCCCAAGCTGATATCGCTTAAAAGGTTTAGGTAGCTCCATGTAATTTTTAGCTACGTATCTTGCAAGCGGGGCAGTAAGGTCATATCTAAGAGAAAGCCAATTCCTTTCATCTTTAAAAGAAAATACTCCCTGGTCTGGTCTGTCTTTGTCTGGTAGAAATTTTCCAATACTATCTGTGTACTCGAAACTAGGTGTTTCGAGATATTGAAAACCGTACTTAATCATAACTTCTTTAATATTAGAAATTACAAAGTCTCGGATTAATAATTCCTTTTCTTCTCTATCTATAAAACCTAAAGGTAATTCCTTAGAAGGTTTTGTCTTTTTATCTTTTACCATTTTTTGGTACAGCAGGGTGGATTCGAACCACCGACCCCTAGTTCCACAAACTAGTGCTCTAACCAACTGAGCTACTGCTGCATAACTCCTTTTTATATTAATTATTAATAAATTTGTATTTTAAAATATGTAATGATTTAGCTAAGCAATAGCCTAGCGTGCATTCTGTGAGAATGTGAATAATTTTGAAATGTGTTTTTTCTAAACATAATAGATTTTTAAGAAATAAATGTGTCTTTTTCAAGGATTAATTAACGGGACGTCAGCAAAAAGGCTTGAGTCCCGCTAATTTATGATTTGGAAAATTTAGAATTAAGATGTTTTCTGCAATTTAACTGCAGCAGGACCTTTTTCCGTGCTCTCCACTTCAAACGTTAATTCATCACCTTCGTTTAAGTATTTTAAACCAGCTTCTCTTACAGCTGAAGAGTGAACGAACACGTCTTTTTCTTTGTCTTCTCTTTCAATAAAACCGTAACCTTTAGTTCCATTGAACCACTTTACTTTACCTTTTAGTGTACTCATTGTGTTTACTTATCCTTATTTGTTTACTTAATGTTAGTATATTAACTAACTCAGCCTCTTTAATAGATTAAATTGAAAATTGTCAAGATTTGATTAGCTTAAAATTGTGATTTATTAGAAAAAATTGCAATTTTACAACAATATTTAGTAAAGCAGTGCTACGATTGAGGCAATAATAACCAGGCCTGCGGCTGTAAGAATATATTTATTTTGAGTAAAAATTCTTTTAAGTTTGAGAAAAATTGGTTCTTTATACTCTAGTCCAGCCTCCCCACTTACAGATGGCTTAGCAAAACCGCCTCCTCTACCAATTTTAAGAAATTTATTTTTTCTATGGGAAAAAATTTCATCAGGACTCATATTTTCAAAATAATTAAGATTTTCTAAAATACTATTTTTCATATTGTGAGCAATTTCATCATGATTTCTATGTGCGCCTCCTAGAGGTTCTGCAATTATGTCGTCTATAACTCCTAGTTTAAGCAGATCTTGTGCTGAAAGTTTCATCGCTTCTGCGGCTTCTAAGGATTTACCAGGATCTCTCCACAGGATTGATGCACAACCTTCGGGAGATATGACTGAATAAATTGAATTTTCCAACATAATAACTTTATTGGAAGAGGCTAGAGCGATTGCTCCACCCGATCCTCCCTCACCGATTATTACTGAAATATTAGGAACTTTTAGTGACATACAACATTCAATAGAATGTGCTATTGCAGATGCTTGTCCTCTTTGTTCAGCACCTATTCCTGGATAAGCGCCGGGTGTGTCTATAAAAGTAATTATAGGAATTTTAAATCTGTCCGCTAAATTCATTAATCTAATACATTTTCTATAACCCTCTGGACTCATCATGCCAAAATTTTTTTCAATTCTTGTATTTAAATCTTCTCCCTTCTCTTGACCTATTACTAAAACAGATTTTTCATTAATTAATCCAAAACCAGTCGTTACAGATCGATCATCTCCAAAATATCTATCACCAGCAAGGGGGGTAAAATTATTAAATATTTTTCTAATGTAGAAACTTGCTCTTGGTCTATCTTCATGTCTAGCTACTTGGGTTTTTTGCCAACTGTTGAGGTTGGAATAAATACTCTTTAATTTGGAATTAATTTGATCTTGAGTTGATTTTATTTTTCTAGTATCAACCTCTGAAATGCCCCCATTTCCAGGACTTTTTAGAAGTTCCATCTCATCTTCTAGAGCTTTAATATCTTTTTCAAATTCTAGATAATTTTTCATAGTTGATTTTTATAATAATTTTGTGAGTAATAGAATTAAAATAAGTCAATAAATTGTCAATAAACTGAGATCAATTATCATTTGACTTTAAAGTTTTACTAGGAGAAAATATTAAAAAAACGGGAGAGACTACTTAAATGTAGCGCCGAAGGAGCAACCACCCCGGAAACTCTCAGGCAAAAGGACCGTAAAAGCAAAATTCTGGAAAGAGACAAGTTCTCACCGAAGGAGTAAATCTCTCAGGTACCGATACAGATGGGGTAAGATTGGTGCTATATGAATTTTATAAAAAAAAATGAATTAAAAATAAATCAAACTTTATTTGATTTTATAAATAAAGAAGTACTACCTGGTACAAACATCAAACAAGATGATTTTTGGAATAGATTTGCAAAGGTAATTCATGAGTTAGCCCCGATAAACAAAAAACTTATTGAAAAAAGAGAAAAAATACAAAAACAAATTGATGACTGGCACTTAAGTAACTCTAAAGAAAAATTTGATAAGAACAAATATACTCAATTTCTTAAATCAATTTCTTACATTGTAGATGAAGGTGACAGTTTTAAAATTGATACTTTAAATGTTGACGAGGAAATAGCAAAAATTGCAGGTCCACAACTTGTTGTCCCAGTAGATAATGCTAGATACGCATTAAATGCTGCTAATGCTCGTTGGGGAAGCTTATATGACTCTCTATATGGAACAGACGTAATTCCTGGCGAAAAGGGTAATTCATTTAATAAGGATCGAGCCGAAAAAGTAATAGCATATGTTAGAAATTTTCTAGATGAAATATTTTCATTAAAAAAAGATAGTTGGAAAAATATAGATAAAATTGAAATAGAAAATAATAAATTAGTTTTTAAAATTAATAAGGAAAAAATTAATTTAAAAAATGAAAATCAATTTATAGGCTTTAATGGTGACAAATCTTCTCCGACTTCCGTATTATTAAAAAATAACAACCTTCATTTTGATATAATTATAGATCCTAATAGTCCAATTGGAAAAGGAGATAAAGCAAATATATCTGACTTCATAGTCGAGTCAGCTATATCAACGATTATAGATAATGAAGACTCAGTGGCAGCGGTTGATGGGGAAGATAAAGTAAATTGCTACAGGAATTGGCTTGGTCTGATGAAAGGAGACTTAACCGCAGAGATAGAAAAAAATGGAAAGAAATTTATTCGTAAATTAAATCCAAACAGAACTTATTTTTCAAAAGAAGGAAAAAAAATAACATTACATGGCAGAGCGTTACTGCTTAATCGTAACGTAGGTCATTTGATGACCAGTCCTGCAATTTTATTAAAAGATGGTTCGGAAATTCCAGAGGGTATTATGGATGCGTTTGTTTCTACCATGTGTGCTTTACATGACTTTAAAAACAAAAATAATTCAAGAACTGGTTCTATCTATATAGTTAAACCCAAAATGCATGGTCCAGAGGAAGTTGCATTTACAGATAAATTGTTTAGCAAAGTGGAAGAAGTATTAGATTTAAATAAGTATACGATGAAAGTTGGAATAATGGATGAAGAGAGAAGAACTACGGTAAATTTAAAAGAGTGTATTAGGCAGGTAAAAAGTAGAATTGTTTTTATTAATACTGGATTTTTAGATCGAACTGGTGATGAAATGCATACTTCATTTGAAGCAGGTCCAATGATATTTAAAGGTGAAATGAAAAAATCTACTTGGTTAAACTCTTATGAGAATTGGAATGTTGATATTGGATTAAGCTGCGGATTTTCTGGAAAAGCTCAAATAGGTAAAGGTATGTGGGCAATGCCAGATCAAATGGCAAATATGATGGAGCAGAAAATCGGTCACCCAAAATCTGGCGCAAACTGTGCTTGGGTTCCTTCTCCTACTGCTGCGACTTTACATTCAATGCATTACCACAAAGTGGATGTGTTTAAAGAACAGGATAAAATCAAATCTAGAAATAAAACAAATTTGGAAAAACTTTTAGAGATACCAAGGGCCGATAGACCTAATTGGTCTGTTGAAGACATTAATCGTGAATTAGAAAATAATGCACAAGGTATACTTGGATATGTTGTTAGATGGATCGACCATGGAGTAGGTTGTTCAAAAGTACTAGACATAAATAATATTGGTTTAATGGAAGATAGAGCAACATTAAGAATTTCCTCTCAACATATAGCTAACTGGCTTCATCATGGAATATGCACAAAAGACCAGGTTATGAAAGTAATGAAAAAAATGGCATCTATTGTAGATAATCAAAATGAAAAGGACCCTGCCTATACAAGAGGTGGAAGATCTAGCTATAAAAAAATGTCCGACGATTTTGAAAAATCTATAGCTTTTTCAGCAGCTTGCGATCTGGTATTTAAAGGAAGAATTCAACCTTCTGGTTACACCGAACCACTTTTACACCAAAAAAGATTAGAAAAGAAAAAAATTTAATTTAATTTTCTGTAACTGGAACCCTGTTTTTAAAAGCAGAAAAAAGTGTGCCGTCATCTAATTGCTCTATTTCACCACCAACCGGGAGACCTTGAGCCAATTTTGTAATTTTAATTCTGTCGTTTTTAATTAGATCCTCGATGTAATGAGCAGTAGTTTGTCCCTCAATTGTTGCACTGGTTGCAATTATCACCTCTTTTAAATTATTTTTTTTCACTCTATTAATGAGTGATTTTACTAGAACGTCTTTACTCCCTGAGTTATCTTGAGAATTTATAGTTCCTCCAAGTATATGGTAATGACCTTTATAAATATTTGCAGACTCAATTACCCACATATCAGCTAAATTTTCTACAATACAAATTTTATCATAATTTGTTTCAGTTTCACATAAACAGGATTTATCAATTATCTTTAAATTTCCACAATTGGAGCACGTGACTACCTTTTTATAAACATTCGCCAAAGATTTAGCTAAAGGTTTTATCATGTTATCTTTATTATTTATAAGCTTAAGAATAATTCTTTTAGCAGATTTTGGTCCTAAACCTGGTAATTTTGAAAACTGTTTTATTAAATCTTCTATTTCAATAATATTATTATCCATTATGTGGGAAATTTAATATCGAAAGGTAAATTAATACCACCTGTGATTTTAGAAATTCTTTCAGATGATTTTTTTTTCAGATTTTCCTTTGCATTATTATAAGCTGCAATTATTAAATCATTAATTATTTCTTGATTTTCTTTTTTTGCATTTTCACTAATAATTATAGATTTTAACTCGTAATCTCCAGATAAAATTACTTTTACCAAATTTCCGCCTGAGACACCTTCTACTTGAATATTCTTAATTTCGTCTTGAGCTTCTTTCATCTGTTGTTGCATTAATTTTGCTTTTTGAAGCATATCATTAAAATCTGTCATTATTCATTTTCCTTTTTAACATCAATTAGATTGGCATCATCAAAAGCCTCGAGTAATATTTTGATTTTCTCATTTTTTTTTGCCTCATTAATTTGATTATTTTTTGACTCATTTTTTTTCTCAAATATGGTTTTTTCTCCAATTTTTTTATTGAGGGAAATAATCCATCTTTGGCCAGTCCAATTATAAAGTTTTTCAGTCAAAATTTTGATAAAGTCTTTATTAAGTTTTTCGTTAAAACTTATATCTATCTTACCATTTTTAAAACTTACTAATTTAACGTTTCTTTCAAGATCATATTTTAACTCAATTTCATTGTCTCTACTCGCCAGCTTCACAATTTCATCAAAAGTACTAATTTTTAATTTTGCTGAATTTTCATCATGTAATTTAGGTTGATCGTTTAAAGAAGTTTTTATTTGGTCAGTATTTTTAAGTTGGCTTTTAATTTTAAGAGAATTTTTTTCTTTAAAGTCTTTATTTTCATTTAAAACACCCTTTTTAAAATTATTAGTGTTGTTTATTTTCTCTGAAGGCTCTTCTGTTGTAGGGTGTTTTATTTCTTTCAAATGTAGCAGTTGCATAACATACATTTCTAAAGTTATTTCCTCATCGTTTACAATCCTTAAATCATCAATTGTTTTAATAGTGAATTGCCAAAAAAGACCTAGGTCTTCAATACTTATACCATCAGAAATTTTGTTGATTGAATTAACTTCCTCTTCTGGTAAAATTTTATCATTCTCGATTGATCCTAAACTTAACTTTCTATTCATAAGACTTAGGATTTCAAGAATGTCATTTAAAAAATATTTTGCTTCGATACCGTTAGCAAAAAGCTCTTTAAGAATATTAATTGCCTCCTTTGAGTTCCCTTCAAATATCTCTTTTAAAAGGTTGATGACTTTGCTCTTATCAGCCAATCCAAGCATGTTCCTTACGTCTTGATCATCGATTTCATTTTTAGAGTTAACACTCTGATATGAGATAGCTCTGTCTAATAATGAGATGCCATCTCTAACTGAACCTTCTGATACTTGAGCAATGATTCTTAAAGCTTTTGAAGAAATATTTCCTTTCTCTTTTTTTGAAATTATTTCTAGGTGTTTAAAAATTTGATCAATACTTACTCTCTTCAAATCGAACCTTTGACATCTAGAAAGGATAGTAATTGGAATTTTTTTTATTTCTGTAGTAGCTAAAATAAATTTTAAACTAGGTGGTGGCTCTTCTAATGTTTTCAATAATCCATTAAAAGCTTGCTTTGATAGCATATGTACTTCATCAATTATAAAAATTTTAAATTTCGCACTAGTTGGGCTATATTTTGAATTTTCGATGAGATCTCTGATATCGTCTATCCCAGTTTTAGAAGCTGCGTCCATCTCTAAAACATCGATATGACTTGAATTCGTTATTTCTTTACAAGTGTCACAAGAGTTATCTAAAGTACAGTTATTTTTTTGAGAGTCATTATTTTCACAGTTAAGAGCTTTAGCGATTAATCTGGCAGTGGTAGTTTTACCAACACCTCTTATTCCTGTTAACAAATAAGCATTAGGAGTTTTACCAATCTTAATTGCATTAGTTATTGTTTTAGATAAAATTTCTTGACCAATTAAATCTTTAAAGTTTTGAGGCCTATATTTTAAAGCTAAGATTTTATAATGTTTCATTTTTAAAAGGCAGGCAACAACCTGAATAGTTTTCACTACGGCTGCTTCTTTTCAGACCTGACCGGGTTAATGAAACATCCACCTGATGCCCACCACAATTGATTATATCAAGATATTTTTGAATACTACAAGAGTAGAATTCTTTTTTGTGGACTAATTTTTCCTGAAATCTGATGCTTCATAAACCCCCAAAATATCTAAGCTTTCAGTATGAAAACCGAGTTCTTCTAAAGCATTTTGCACCGATTTTTCTTCAATATGACCCTCAAAATCTAAATAAAAATTAGTTTGAGCAAAAGTATTTTTTACAGAAAAACTTTCTAACTTTGTCATATTAACTTGATTGGTAGCAAATCCTCCTAAAGATTTATAAAGGGCAGCGGGTTCACTCTTTAATCTAAAAATACACGTTGTAATATATTTTTTTTCTTTCTTATATTCTGGTTGTTGAACACTTTTGCCCATTATTAAAAACCTTGTTACATTACCTTTTTCGTCCTCAATATTTTCTTTTAAAATTTTAAGTTTATAAATTTTAGCAGAAAGTTTAGATGCAATAGCCGCTATTGAATTATCTTTTCCATCTGAAAGCTCTTTAGCTGAACCGGCTGTATCAGCTGAAATAATTGTTTTGTATTTTTTTTCCATTATTAATTTTTGACACTGTCCTATAGCCTGGGAGTGACTTCGAACATATTTAATATCCTCTAATTTTGTATTTTCTTTAGCAAGAAGATTGTGTTCTACTTTTTGAAAGTGTTCAGCATGAATTTGTAATTTATATTTTGGTAAAAGATAATGAATATCTGCCACTCTTCCTGCTAATGAATTCTCAAGAGGTATAACTATTTTGTAGTCTTCATTTTCAAATGCTACTTTAAATGTCTCTTCAAACGTGGCGCATGTTTTAATTTCAGGATTTTCGAATAATTCATTTATTGCAATATGGGAGTATGCGCCTAGTTCACCTTGAAATGCTACTTTATTTTTTTTCATTTTTTCATTAACTCCTGGATATCCTTCAAATCTTCTTCGGTATCAACGCTAAGAGGCGGAGAAGGTGTGTAACCAACATGAATTTTCATATTGTTCTCTAATGCTCTAAGTTGTTCCAAATTTCTATCTAATTCGTTTTTAGTTCTATTCAGACTTACATACCTTAATAACGCTTCTTTAGTAAAGGCATAAATTCCTATGTGATGATAGATATGTCTTTTATTTGTATTTTCATTCTTTCTAAAAAAATCCGTCGCCTCATCAAATTGATTGTTTGATAACAATTCATTTGTTGCAACCTTGACATTATTGATATTTTCAATTTCTTTACTATTTTTAAATTGGCTGGCTAAGGTTGCTATATCACATACATTTTTATTCATGTAATCTGACAACATCTTGATAGCTGATGGGTTTATGTTAGGCATATCACCTTGTAAATTTATTATAATCTGAGGTTTCTTATTTAAAAATTTATCGAAAACTTCAAATATTCTATCAGTGCCTGTTTCATGATCAGGTTTTGTTTTTACGCATACTCCTTTTACTGAAGTTATTAATTCGCAAATTTGTTGATTAGGTGATGCAACTATAACTTCGCCTACATTCGATTTTTTAGCGGCTTCATAAACATGAATTATCATCTCTTTGTTGTTTATTTTTTTTAGAGGCTTGTTGGGTAATCTTGTTGCCTCAAGCCTGGTTGGAATAATAATTACGTTTTCAGTCATATATTTATGCGGCTAAAAAGACGCAAAAAAGTATTTTAAAGTAGAGTTTTTTGCTCAAACTCGTGTTATATGTTTAAAATACTTATCAAGATATGGACAGTTTTGAAATAAATAAAATCATTGCCTCTATACTACTTACAGCACTTATAATTATAGGTATTGGTAAAGTAGTAGATATCCTTTTTTATGTCGAGAAACCTAAAATGTCAGCTTATAAAGTAGAAGGCATTGAACAAGACAGTTCTAGTCAAGAAGTTTCAACAAAAGCCGTCAAGGTAGATGCACCTGTAGATATCAAGGCTTTATTGGCTATGGGTGATATAGCTCACGGTGAGAAAGTTTTTAAGAAATGTTCTGCTTGCCATATGATAGCTGCGGATGGAAAAAATAAAATTGGTCCAAATCTTTGGGGTGTAATAGGAAGAGAAGCAGGTGCGATAAGTGACTATAACTATTCTAAGGCAATGTTAGCTTACGCTAAAGAATGGACCTTTGAGGAAATGAACTCATACTTAATTAAACCTCAAGCCTATATAAAGGGAACAAAAATGGCATTTGCAGGATTGAGGAAAGAAAAAGATCGAGCTTCTGTTATACTTTATATGAATTCAAAAAGCTCGAGTCCTAAAAACTTACCTTAACTTAAACACCAGTAAATTATACTTTTTTGGGCATGGACTCTATTTGCAGCTTGTTGCAAAATTACTGATTTTTTTCCATCAATAATATCGTCAGTAACCTCTTCTCCTCTTCCGACAGGAAGACAATGCATAAATATGCATTCAGCTTTAGCAAGTTTAAACAGTTTTTTATTAACTTGATAATCTTTAAGAGATTTCTTTTTTGCTTTTTTGTTCACTTTATCATTCATTGAAACCCATTTATCAGTCATGATACAATCAGCATCCTTAATAGCTTCTCTAGGATCTTTTGTTACGAAAATCTTGGTATTATTTTTCGACGCCCATCTTAAAATCTTATTGTTAGGACTGTATTTTTTTGGACATCCAATTTTTAAATTAAATTTAAATTTAACAGCTGCCTCTATAAATGAATTAGACATATTATTATTGCCATCACCTATCCACGAAATAGTTTTCCCTTCTATATTTCCGTTGTTTTCCTCAAAAGTAAGAATATCAGACATAACCTGACAAGGATGACTTTGATCCGACAATCCATTTATTACAGGTATTTTCGAATATTTTGAAAATTCTTCTAAATTTTTATGTGATGATGTCCTAATCATAAGTATATCTGAATATTCGGATAAAACTCTTGCAGTGTCTTTTATACTTTCTTCCCCTTTACCATAATGTATTCCATCAGGATTTAAAATCATAGAAGAGCCCCCTAATTGCTTAATAGCTAAATCAAAAGATATTCTTGTTCTCGTAGATGGCTTTTCAAAAATCATTATCATTGATTTTCCATCTAAAGGTTTGTCTTTATCTATAGAAGATTTATTCTGACCTTGTCTTTTGTTTTTTCTATCTTTGGCTTCATCAATTATATTTCTAAGTAACGATGAGGAATGATCAGCGATATTTAAAAAGTTTCTCATTTATAACTCTTACATACTTTGTTAATAATTGTCACTGCTTGATCAATTTCTTTTTTGGATACATTTAAAGGAGGTAATATTCTTACTACATTTTCTGCAGCTCTGATGGTAAGCAGTTTTTCTTTCATTAATTTTTCAATAAATTTTGCTTGGTTTACTTTTACCTGAAGTCCTAATAATAAACCTGTTCCTCTTACTTCTTTAATTACTTTTTGATTTTGAAGTTGAATATTATTTAATTTTGCTTTGAAATATCTGCTTATATTTCTAACATTTTTTAAAAAATTCTTTTTAAAAATTACATCTAACACTGCATTACCCACACTCATTGCTAAAGGATTCCCTCCAAATGTTGTTCCATGGGAACCTGGTTTCATTGTAGATGCAACTTTTTTATTTACTAAGCAGGCACCTATTGGAAATCCGCCACCTATACCTTTTGCAATTGGCACAATGTCGGGCTTTATATTGGCGTATTCAAAAGCAAAAAATTTACCCGATCTTCCTATTCCACATTGAACTTCATCCAGGATTAAGAGTATCTTTTTTTTATTACAAAGCTTTCTAAGGCCTTTTAAGCAAAAATCTGGAATAACTTTTATTCCACCCTCCCCCATTATTGTTTCAATCATTATTGCAGCAGTTTTTTTTGTAATTTTTTTTTCTAAATCTTTATGATTACCAAAAGTAAAATGATCGAAGCCAGCAACTTTTGGGCCAAAACCCTCTGTCATTTTTTTACTATTGCTTGCAAAAATTGTAGCCAAAGTTCTTCCATGAAAACTGTTATTTATGCAAAGAATTCTATTTTTGTTTGGTTTTCCTTTAGAGTGAAAATATTTTCTTGCAATTTTAATTGCTAGTTCAGTCGCTTCAGCTCCTGAATTTTGAAACGCAACAAAATTTGCAAATGTTTTTTGAGTTAATCTTTTTGCAAGTTTTTCTTGTTCTGGAATGTTAAATGCATTAGAAACATGCCAAAGTTTTTTTGATTGCGCATTAACAGCTTTAATTAAATGAGGGTGGCTGTGACCCAAGCTATTAACTGCAATTCCTTGAACAAAATCTAAATATTTTTTTCCATTATTTGAATAAAGGTAAGAACCTCTACCTCTTTTAAAAGATATCTTTTTTCTGTTGTATGTTTGTAAAATAGCACTCATATTTAAGATTTAATTTTATATCCTTTTTTATACAAAATATATGCAACAAACCATATCAATAAACTTGTGATTGATAAATAAACTAGTCCAAAAAAAACAGAGCCATCTGATTGTCCTAAAAAACTGTATCTGAAACCATCTATCATGTAGAAAAATGGATTTGCTTTACTAATGATTTGTAATGTTTCGGGTAGTCTTTCTATAGAATAAAAAGTGCCTGATAGAAACGATAAAGGAATTATGATAAAGTTAGTTACCGTAGCCATGTGATCAAATTTTTCAGCCCAAAGCCCTGCAATTATTCCTAAAGCTCCGAGAGAAAATGCAGACAAAAAAGTAAAAGCTATCAAAGTAATAAAATTTTTAATTTCAAAATTAATAAATAAATAAAATACTAATATTGAGATAATCGCAATAAGTACACTTCTTGTAACAGATGCTAGGGTAATAGCTAAGGTAACTTCGCCAGCAGATAAAGGCGCATAAACTAAATCTACAATATTTCCTTGAATTTTTCCTATCATAAATGAGGATGATGAATGGGAAAAAGCTTGTTGAATAATTTGCATCGCAATTAAACCTGGTGCAAGAAAGACAATAAACGGTACACCTAAAACATCTCCTCTATCATTGCCTATTGCTAAAGATAATACTAATAGAAATAAAAGAGATGTGATGAGTGGAGAAAATATAGTTTGTATCCAAACAATAAGAAATCTTAACACTTCTTTTTTATAAAGTGTCCAAGCACCTATCCAATTTATTGAACCAAATCTTCTTGTTCCAATTTTATATTTTCTAGATATTTCAACCATCAATAGTCTTATAGCTTTAAATTATGAAAAAACTGTGTAAAACTCTAGTTACCCTCAGACTATAGGCTTTTTATGTTTGAAAAAGCCCTGTAAACACTAAATACTGTAATTATATTTTACTAATCTACTATATATAGTATAAGTTGAATTATGAGCTGGACCGACGAAAAAGTACAAAAATTAAAGGAACTTTGGAAAAAAGGCCATACCGCTAGTCAAATAGCAGAGATGTTAGGGGACACAACAAGGAATGCAGTAATAGGAAAAGCTCATAGGTTAAATTTAGAAGCAAGAGCTCCTTCTAAAAGTTCTCATACTTCAGGAGCTAGTTCAGGCCAGAATAAAATTCAAAGAAGACCTTCTCAACAACCACTTACAAGAAAACAAAAATTTCAATCTATATTACTTGATAAAAACTTTGAGCCTGAGAACCCTAAGTCTTTAGAAGAGTTATCTGAGGACACATGTAAATGGCCTATAGGTCATCCAAATGAAGAAAGTTTTTATTTCTGCGGTAGAAAACCAGAAGAAGATTTTCCATATTGCAAATTACACGTTTTATATGCATTTCAACCTAAAGGTCAAAAAGAGGATGTTCTGGATAAGGATGATGAAGTACCAGAATTTATTGAGAAAAAAGTTAAATCTTCGGCCTAATTCATAAAATCTTAACAATTCTATAATAAACTTGAAAGGAGGTAAAAAATGGTCATATCAATCAAATATTTGAAGTGGATAAGCACAGTTTTAACATTGTTTGGAATATTAACTTTTTATTTAGATTATTATCCTTACAGTATGGTGCCACACGGTTTAGGAATTATTGGATGGACAATTGTCGGTAAGATAACTAAGGACAATCCATTGCTAATGAATTTTTCACTACAAATACCTATAATGATTGCTGGAATAATAAAATATTCTTATAGCCAGGGTATTTTTTAAATGAAAAATATACTTTTTGTTTGTACTGGAAACTCAGCAAGAAGTATTATTGCAGAAACAATTATGGACAATAAATATAAAAAAAAATTTAAAGCTTTTAGTGCTGGTAGCAAACCATCTGGAAAAATAAATGAACATGTAAAGAAATTTCTTGAAAACAGAAACTTTGATCTATCTGGTTATTATTCAAAAAATTTTAATGATTTTTTAAAAAACGATATAAAATTTTACCAGGTATTTACAGTTTGTTCGAATGCAAATAATGAGGTTTGTCCTGTATGGCCTGAAAAAGATAAAATAATCCACTGGGATTTGGATGATCCCGTTGTAAAAATTCAAAAAGCTAAAAGCGATGATGAAATAAATTCAATAATTGCTAACACTTACAACATAATTGAAAAAAAAATAGAAGATTGGATTAAAGATGCGTAATAAAATTTTTTTAGCTGAATTTATAGGTTGTGCTTTCTTAGTGATGATCATCGTAGGCTCAGGGATTATGGCTGAAAATTTAACTAATGATACTGCTTTAATGTTAATTGCAAATACATTGGCAACAGGTGCCGGTTTATTTGTTCTTATTGCAAGTCTTGCGGATGTTTCTGGAGCACATTTCAATCCAGTCGTTACAACATGTATGTTTTTTGCGGGCAAAACGAAAAGAAAAGATTTAATAAATTATTATACAGCACAGATTTTAGGTTGTATGTTGGGAGTAATGCTTGCAAACTTTATGTTTGATCAAAGTATAATTGAACTTTCCAGAAAAATGAGGCCCGGCATAAATATTTTTACTGCTGAAATAATTGCGACTTTTGGATTAATTTTTATTATTTTTGGAACAATTAAAAGTGGAAAAATTGTAGTCGCATCATCTGTTGGGGCATTTATTTCGGCTGGATATTGGTTTACGTCTTCTACTTCTTTTGCTAATCCCGCAGTTGCTATAGCCAGAACCTTTACAGACACGTTTACTGGGATAAACTTTATCAATACACCGAGTTACATTTTAGCTGAAGTTTTAGGCGGATATATTGCTTACAAGATCGTCAGAATTTTATTTCTTAACAAAAGATAAATCACTCAGAAAAAGATATTTTATAGTTTGAGGGTAGCCCAAGGCAATAAAGATACCTTGGGCTAATTAATTAACAAACACAGTTGGGAGACTGTTAAACAATCATTAATATAGGATTGCTAAAAAAATATTTAAATTAAGTTAAATATTTATTAATTTTTAAGAATAAATAATATTAGAATCGACATTCATCTCGCTTGCTAGATTTTTAAGTCTTTTTGTTACTTGTTTTGAGACTATATCGCTGTGATTGTTGGGTATTTTCAAAAAAATAGTCTTATTTCTTTTATAAATTTTAAATTCATCTAATAACAAAGAAGACATACTTGTAAGTGACTCAGCTAACCGTAAAGCAGATCCTACTTGCTTTGAGGATAAAATTTCGTTGTTATTTAAGATGCTTAGAAACTGATAATTCGGATTGTATTTTAAACCACAATGTCTCCAAAAGCTTGCTGATGCAACTTTTACTCTATCTCTATGTTCTAGTTTTAGCAGTGGAGTGTTTAACACTTCCATAAAAACTAGCTCTGCTTTTTGAAAAGCGCCCAAACCCCAATCCATTTTACTTAGGATACAAGCTAAGGTTAGTAATCTTCGATTAAAATATTCATTATCTTCAAATAATGGTGAAATAAAATTAAAATATTTCTCAAAACTTTTTCCATAGTCCCCTTTTTTAAAAGATATACCATCAGTTTTTAATTTAAAAATTTCATCCTCACTCATTCCATGATTTATAATTGTATTCATATGTCCTTCCCTTAATCCACTTATCGAACAAATAACTTTTGAAGGACTTGCTGCTTCAATTATTTCGTTGAGAATTATGGAACTAAAAGGTAAGTAGGGAGTTCTAGATTTAGTAATATATTCCATTGATTTCAGAGAAGATTTGTTAAATTTTGAAATTTTGTTTAAGTATTTAACCGCTGAGTCTTTAGTTAACTTATATTGATGCAAAATATGTAATGGATGTTGTTCTTTAAAAAGATGATATTTAAATAATGACCTCCAAGTCCCTCCTACTAAATAAATATTTTTAAATTTCTTTTTAAAAAGCCATTTTTCATCTTTTAAAAGTTTTTTAACATATTTTCCTAAATTTCTCTTTTTTATAATAGGATTATTTTCAAGTCTTAATACTCCAAGAGGTAAAGAAGTTGTTTCAAAAATTTGATTTTTAGAAACTCTGGCAAGTTCTAAACTTCCACCTCCTAAATCTGCAACTAGTCCATCTACTTCATCAAATCCTACCATTACACCATTAGCTGATGTTCTTGCTTCTTCCTCACCAGATAATACTAGTGGCTTTTTATCAAATATTCTTTTAATTTCTTCTAAAAATTCACTTGCATCAGTAGCCTCTCTAAAAGCTGCAGTTGCAATAATTTCTAAATTTAGAACTCCTGAGATATCTAAAATTTCTTTAAATCTATTTAAAACTTTTAAAGAGCTTTTAATTCCATCTGGGTTTAATTTTTTTGATTTATCTAAATTCTTTCCAAGTTTGCAGACTGCTTTTTCATTAAATACTGGAATTGGAGAAATTTTAAAATCGTCATATATGAGCATTCTTACTGAATTTGATCCAAGATCTATTATGGCTTGTTTAGACTTTTTACTAGACTGAATTTTAAAAAGATTTTTAAATTCTGATTTCATTTAATAATTCTTAATATTTCAGGTTTCATTTTCATTATAGATTTTCCTCGACCTGATAAGCTTGGATAACTCATAAAATAATTATGAGCTGAAAAGGCTTTTTTCATTAAAAGTGGTTTTCCCTTATGATAATTCCCTAAGCTATCTAAATGCCAGCTTTGAGAGTTATCAAGAAAATTAGCAACCATAATTTGATCTAAAATCTGTTCATGAACAGTATTGTTTTCTATTGGGACCAAAATTTCTACTCTTCTATCTAAATTTCTAGGCATCAAATCAGCTGATCCAATATATACTAAATTTTGCCTACTTGGCATAGGAGAACCATTAGCAAAACAATATATTCTAGAGTGCTCCAAAAACCTTCCAATAATACTTTTAACCTCGATATTTTCAGATAAACCTTTAACTCCAGGCCTTAAACAACAAACGCCCCTAACAGATAATTTTATTTTCACTCCTTTACAAGATGCCTCATAAAATTTTTTAATTATTTGTGGATCTACCAATGAATTCATTTTAGCCCATATTTCAGCATCTTTTCCTTTTAAAGAATTGCTAATTTCGTTATCTATTTGTTTCTCTAGGAATAGTCTTGAATTAATTGGAGATAATATAATTTTATTTAGCTTGCTAGGCTTTGCGTAACCAGTAACAAAAGTAAAGAATTTTTCAACATCCTTCGCTATTAGTGGATCAGAAGAAAATAGAGATAAATCTGTATAGATTTTTGCGTTAATAGGATGATAATTTCCTGTTCCTAGATGAACGTAGGTTTTAGTTTTTCCTTTTTCTTTTCTTAAAACTAAACTAGCTTTTGCATGCGTTTTATATTTTGCAAATCCATAAACAATCTGAACACCTGCTTTTTCTAGTTTACGGGATAATTCAATATTTTTTTCTTCATCAAATCTAGCTTTGATTTCAACAACTGCTGTAACTGCTTTTCCATTTTCAGCAGCCGCAATTAAAGCTTTCACTATCGGAGAGTCAGGAGTTGTTCTATAAAGAGTTTGTTTAATAGCAATTACTTTTTCATCCTTAGCTGCAGTCTCTAAAAATTGAATAACAACATCAAATGTTTCAAATGGATGATGAACAACAAAATCTTTGGATTTGATTGCTGAAAAAAATTTATGATTAAATTCTTCTAATCTTTCTACAGGTCTTGGGTTAAATTTTTTAAATCTTAAGTGTGGAGATTTTTTCTTACAGATTTCATCTATATCTTGAATTCCAACTATTCCCTCTACTTCATAGACGTGTTCGTCTGACACATCTAATTTTTTACTGAGAAAATCTTTTAAATTATTGCTTGATCCTTTAAGAATTTCTAATTTAACGATACTACCTCTTCTTCTTTTTTTAATCGCCTTTTCAAAGTACCTTACAAGATCTTCAGCTTCGTCATCTATCTCTATGTCGCTATCTCTAATAATTTTAAAAGGAAGAAATGATACAAGTTCGTGCTCAGGAAATATACTTTCAGAAAAGTAACTTATTAAATCTTCTATCGTGATGAATTGATCAGATTGTCCATCTATATCTATAAACTTTGGAAGAGCCCTAGGTATAACAATAATCACATTTAAATTTCTTTTGTTTTTTACTTTTTCTAGTTTCATCAAAATTGCTTGTCCTTTATTGGCAATAAAGGGAAAGGGATGAGAGGGGTCGATCGCTGTAGGTGTAATCACTGGATAGACGGTTTCATTAAAATAATCTCTTAAAAAATCTATGGATTTTTTATCCAAATCTTTTATTTTTTTTAAATAGATTTTCTCTTTTTTTAGTTCATTTAAAAGTTGTTTAAATGAGTCGTTTTGTTTTATTAATAAATCTTTAGTTTTTAAAACTACTCTAGATAATTGTTCTTCTGAAGTTAAACCATCTGCACTTAATTGATCAAAATCGTCTTTTATTTGATTATATAATCCTGCAACTCTTACCATAAAAAATTCGTCAAGATTAGTTCCAGCAATTGATAAAAATTTAACTCTCTCAAAAAGAGGGTTTTTAACATTTTTAGACTCTTCCAAAACTCGGTCATTAAATTGTAGCCAAGAAATTTCTCTATTGATTAGCTGCTGCTCTGAAGACAATGCTTTTGTTAAATCTATTTTTGACATAAAATTAAAAAATATGTTTAAATTATATGCTATGAGACACGCTAAATCTAGTTGGGATTTCCCGGATTTAGTAGATTTTGAAAGACCTTTAAACAAAAGAGGTATTGAAAGTTCAAAAAAGATTTGTGAAAGATTTGTTAAAAATAAAATATTTTTTGATTTAATTTTAACTTCATCTTCTAAAAGAACATTGGAAACACTTAGTTATCTAAATGGGCCAGCAGAAAAAGCAAAAATTTTAAAGTTAAAAGAATTGTATAATACTTCAGAAATCGAGATTTTAAAGATAATAAAAAAAGTAGATGATAAATATAAAAGTTTACTGTTAATCAACCATATGCCATCAATTAAGGATTTCTGTAGCAAAATTTGTCTAAACCAAAATTCAAATTTTTATAAAGACATGTGTCATAAATTTTCTACAGCTGCTGTTGCGGAGTTTGAGTTTAAATTTAAATCTTGGAAAGATTTAGATTTAGGCGGGAAAATTACAAATTTTATTCGCCCTAAAGACATTTAACCATCTAAAGAATATCCTGAAGACCTTACGGTTCTAATTAAATCTTTTTTTCCGTCAATATTTATTGCTTTTCTTACTCTTCTAATATGGACATCAATTGTTCTGGACTCCACATAAACATTATCACCCCAAACATTATTTAAAAGTTGTTCTCTGGAGTAAACTCTTTTAGGATTTTTAATTAAGAAATCTATAAGCTTAAACTCCGTAGGACCTAGCTCAACTTCTTTTTCTCCTCTAAAAACTCTTTTTTGCGCTCGATCAACTTTTAAGTCTTCAAAAATAACCACGTCCTCAACCGCATTTGGTTTAGCACGTTTCAATAATGCGTTTACTCTAGCAATTAATTCTTTCTGACTAAATGGTTTTGTAACATAATCATCAGCGCCTGTTTTAAAACCCTTCAATTTATCTTCTTCTTCTCCCTTAGCCGTAAGCATAATTATTGGAATATTTTTAAGTAAATTAATTCTCTTCAAATTTCTACAAACTTCTATTCCTGAAATGTCTGGAAGCATCCAATCTAATAATATTAGGTCCGGATTTTGATCTTTAATACTTCGAATGGCATCTTCTCCATTTAAAGCATAATTTACTTTGTGTCCTTCTTTTTCTAGATTGTACTTTAATAAAGTTACTATTGGCATTTCATCTTCTACTATGAATAGATTTGCCTTCATTCTAACCTTTCGGTCTTTCTCCTTCGAGATAGTCGCCGGTAATTAAAAAGTAAACTTGTTCAGCGATATTAGTGGCATGATCACCAATTCTCTCAATATTTTTTAACATGAAAAGTAATTGCGTTATTTTATTTATATCCTCTTTCTTTTTTTCTAAATGTTTTATAGCGGCCTCCATATTTGTATTGGTCAATTGGTCTATCTCCTCATCTGAATTCCAAACATTTTCAGCGGTATCTTTTGCTCTATGTAGATAAGCATTAAGGACAGAATTTACTTGCTTGGCCGCTTTAAGACCGGCTATCTCCAAATTTTTAATAATATCACTTGGTAAATCGGTTCCAACTTTTAGAGTTCTTTTAGAAATATTTTTTGCTAGATCGCCTATTCTTTCTAAATCAGATGAAACTTTTAAAGCAACAACTGTCTCTCTTAAATCTATCGCCATCGGCTGTCTTAAGGCAATTAAATTTACGACTTGTTCTTCGATATGGAGTTCGTATTTATCTGTTTTTTCATCATCTTTTATAGACTTGTCTGCTAAAGAAGTATCTTTTTTTACTAATGATTGAATTGTTTGTTCAAGCTGTTTTTCAACACTTGCTCCCATTTTGACTATAGTATCCTTCAAGAGTTGCAGCTGTTCTTCGTAAGATTTTACTATATGTGGTTTTTCACTCATTAACCAAACCTTCCTGTAATATAATCCTGAGTTTGTTGGTTGTCAGGATTTTTAAATATTTTTTCTGTATCGCCAAATTCTATAAGTTTTCCGAGGTGGAAGAAACCTGTTTTTTGAGATACCCTTGCTGCTTGAGACATCGAGTGGGTAACTATCACTATTGTGTGTTCTTTTTTTAAATCATCAATTAATTCTTCAATTTGAGCAGTAGCTATAGGATCTAGAGCTGAGCAAGGTTCGTCCATTAAAATCACTTCCGGACTAACTGAAATAGCCCTAGCTATACATAATCTTTGTTGTTGACCTCCTGATAAACCAGTGCCAATTTCATCTAATCTGTCTTTTACCTCTTCCCAAAGAGCGGCTTTTTTTAAACTCATCTCAACAATCTGATCTAATTCACTTTTAGATTGAGCCATACCATGAATTGTAGGTCCATAAGAGACGTTTTCATAAATTGTTTTTGGAAATGGATTTGGTTTTTGAAACACCATACCTACATTCTCTCTTAGTCTTACAACGTCCAGTTTTCTCGAATTGAGTTCCAATTCATCCATTTTAATGCTTCCTTCAACTTTACAAATATCTATTACATCATTCATTCTATTTAAACATCTTAGAAAAGTTGACTTTCCACATCCTGATGGACCGATTAAAGCAGTCACTTCTTTATCCATTATATCTAGTGAAACATCGAACAAAGCCTGCTTAGAGCCATAAAAAACATTTACATTTTTTGCGCTTATCTTTGTCATGTTAGTTCCATTTCCTCTCAAATTTATGTCTTATAATCTGAGCCGCTAAATTCATCAATATTAAAAATCCAAGTAAAACCATTATACAAGCACTTACTTTTTCAACAAACCCTCTTTCTGCTGATTCACTCCAAATGTAAATTTGAACGGGCAAACTTGCAGCTGGGTCTACAGGAGTGCCTGGGATAGTGTTTACAAAAGCAACCATACCTATAAGTATAAGCGGTGCTGTTTCTCCAAGAGCTTGTGCCAATCCAATAATAGTGCCTGAAAGAGTACCGGGCATTGAAAGAGGTACAGTGTGATGCATCGTTGTCTGCATGTTACTTGCTCCCATCGCTAAAGCAGCCTCTCTTATACTTGGGGGAACTGCTTTTAAAGAAGCCCGCGCAGCAATAATAATTGTGGGAAGTGTCATTAAGGATAAGGTTATTCCTCCAACTAAAGGTGTTGATCTTGGCAAATTAAATACTGCTAATAAAACCCCTAAACCTAAAAGACCAAAAACTATTGATGGTACAGCAGCTAAGTTGTTTATATTAACCTCGATAAAATCAGTAAACTTATTTTTAGGGGCAAATTCCTCTAAATATATTGCTGCTAAAACTGCAATGGGAAAAGAAAAAGCTAAACATACTAAAATACTAAATACTGTTCCCATAAACGAACTTGCTATACCAGCTAGTTCGGCTTCTCTAGAGTCTGGATTAGTGAAAAAGCTTAAATTGAATTTTGATAAAATATCACCTCTCTCATTCAACATGTCATATATTTTCAATTGATAATCATTAACTCTTCTATCTTCCTCTGGAATATCACGAGGATAATTTCCTTTATGGACTTGGTCTAAATCATCTGAAGCCGTTAATCTTATAGGAGCTATTTTTCCTAGAAGACTTGGATTTTTTAAAAGATGATTTTTAACTTCTTGTTCATAGGTAAATGCCACCATTTGAATAAGTTGACGATCGTCTTCCTCAGGAAGAGAGGGATCTAAACGAGTCATTGCTTTGTAGGCTATGTCATAATAATCGGCGTTCTCCAAATCTTCTAAGCTCGGATTATCTGTCTCAATTAACATTAATTCTTTATCGTAATGAACTTCCGTAACAATCCATGTTTTTTGGAAAGCTGTGTAACCTTTTGAAAAAATTTTATACATAAAAACAGCTAAAAATAGCAGAGCTAAACCTATTGCAATTTGTCCAAATAATTTAAAATTTGCTTCTGCCCTGTAACGTTTATTTAAGAGTTTTCTCTTAGCCTCATTCATATTTTTCCCTATATTTTTTCACAACTGTTAAAGCAATAACATTTAAAAAAAGTGTTACTACAAATAAAGATATTCCTAAGGCAAAAGCTGCCTGAGTTTTTGGATCTCCAAATTGTTGGTCGCCAATAAGTATAACTACTATTTGAGCTGTAATAGTAGACGTGGACTCTAAAGGGTTGGCTGTTAAATTTGCAGCTAATCCAGATGCCATCACTACGATCATAGTCTCACCGACTGCTCTGGAAACAGCAAGTAAAATAGATCCGACTATCCCCGGTAATGCTGCAGGAAATATAACTTTCTTAATAGTCTCTGATTTCGTAGCACCCATCGCATAACTTCCATCCCTTAAATTTTGTGGAACTGCTGATATAACGTCATCGCTTAAACTTGATATAAAAGGGATTATCATAACCCCCATAACAGCTCCTGCTGCAAGTGCACTTTCTGATGAAACTTCTAATCCTAAAGAATTTCCAATTTCTTTTACGAAGGGACCTACAGTGAGGGCAGCAAAAAATCCATATACTACGGTTGGGATACCTGCTAAAATTTCAATTATAGGCTTAGCATATTTTCTAACTTTTCTTGTTGCATACTCTGCGAGATAAATTCCGCTTAACAACCCAACTGGGATTGCTACACACATTGCTATAAATGCAATGAAAAAAGTTCCAGCAAATAATGGTACCGCTCCAAATGCATCTTTCATTAATTCAGGATCTGGTTGACCATCTCTCACAAATGTTTTTGCCGGATACCAATGTGTTCCAAAAATGAAATCAAATATCCTGACGGATTGAAAAAATCTTATGGCTTCAAACAAAAGTGAAAATACAATTCCTATTGTTACAAGAACTGCTGCCAAAGAAGCTGTAAATAAAACCCATTTTAAAAATATTTCTACTGGTTCCCTCATTCTGTTATTCTTTTTAATAGATTGATAAGCATAGCTTAATGATAAAATTAAAGCTGCTAAGACAATTACGATCTTAGCGTTATTAGCCATATTTTTAATTTGGATGTATTTACCTGCAGAATTATCTAAAAAATTATTAATATCTCCTGTATACGTTCCTAATGCTAAAGCCTTTACTTTTGTATAAATAAGTTGAAGCTCATTCTTAGTTAAATTTTGATCCAAATAATCTGCTAAAATAAAATTTTTTACTATTGTTGGTTCAAACACTGACCATAAAGAAAAAATTATAAGTGCCGGTGCTGCGCACCAAATCGCAAGATAATAACCATAAAATTTTGGAAGTGCTGTTAGTCTTTGTGAAGATTGAATAATTGTTGCTTTTTTTCTACCAAAATAATAGCTGGAGAAACCTAAAAGTAGAATAAGACTTATAAGAACTAAATTCATTTTTCAAGCTCCAGTTAAAAAAAGGGGGCCGAAACCCCCTTTTAATTTTTTAAAAAGTAAAATTACTTTTTAGGCGGCATATTTACTAATTTAACAGCATTAGTTCTAGATGTCTTGTATAACTTACCATCTAATGGAACTAAACCGATATCAGTTAAGTAGCCTTTTTTACCAATAGACTTTTTACCTGTGAATTCTTTTACGAATTCGTGTAAACCAGGAATTACGCCTACGTGAGCCTTTTTAACGTAGAAGAATAAAGGTCTAGCAACAGCGTAGCTATAGTCTTGAATAGAGCTTAAGCTTGGTTGACCACCTTCGATACTTGCAGCTTGCAATTTATCTTTTGCAGCTAAGAAATAACTGAACCCAAAGAAACCAAACATTTCTTTGTCCGCAGCTAATTTTTGAATAATAAGTGAGTCATTTTCACCTACTTCAATTGCAGCACCGTCTTCTCTTAATGCTTTATATTTTGCACCAGCAGCTTTTGATGCATCATCAATACCTTTTTTCATTACTAATGAGTTCCAAGCATCCCTAGTTCCAGATGTTCCTGGTGGAACCATGATTTTGATATCATAATTTGGTAATGAAGGATCGATGTCGCTCCACTTTTTATATGGGTTTGGTACAAGTTTACCATCTTTAGCAACTTCTTTTGCTAATGCTGCCCATAATTGTTTTTTTGTAAAGTTTACTGGTTTTTGATCTTTAGAAAATGCAAGAGTGATACCATCGTTACCTACTGTAATCTCCACAATTTCGTTAACACCATTTTTTTGACATAGCGCATACTCTTTAGCTTTCATAGCTCTAGAAGCATTAGTTATATCTGGATGTTCTGCACCGACTCCTGCGCAGAATAGTTTTGCTCCACCACCAGTTCCTGTAGATTCAATTACTGGAGTCTTAAATTTTCCAGATGAACCAAATCTTTCTGCAACAATTGTTGCATATGGGAATACTGTTGAAGAACCAACTATTTTAATTTGATCTCTAGCTTGAGCAGAAGTAACGATTAACATCGTTAATAATGAAGCTAAAGCGATTGTTAGTTTTTTCATATTTTCCTCTCTGTTATATTTATTAATTAATTAACAAACGATAATTTTTTAGACTTGATAGGACTCGTTTGTATTAAGAATTTGTTACAGATATGTTAAAAAAGTAACTTTTTAGTTGATTCCGTATTAGTTGAATCTTCTTGTTATTTTCACGTCCTCATAAGATGAAGCTAGGTTACCTTCGCAAGTAAAGGGTCTTACTTTATTTAACACTGCATATTTACTAGTAGGTTTCAAAGTAATTTCTAGCTTTACGAACTCCACGAGCTGTTTACTTAATCTTTCATCATTTCTCCAGCTCGCCCATTTGCTTGGAGGTGTAAAAATATTAGTTAAATATGATGCGGCTCTACGGTAAGTTGTGTTTGAATATCCTTCACTATTTAACAAGTTTTCCTTAACAGACGTGTATATTTTTCTACATGTGATCGAATCAGCCATGTAAGATTTTTTATTTAAATTTCTCTCCATTGGCACTGATACAATTAATAAAATTTGGTCAGCTGTTGAGGAATAAAGAGCCTCAGTATAAATATTTGCTGGCAAATATTTAAATTCTCTTATGTCTATAAATGGGACAACTGCTTTAAGATCATCTTTTAGTCTTAACAATCCTAAATCAAATACTGTTAAAGTTTGATTTTTTAAAATTTTTTCAATCTGTTGTTCAGCTTTTACAAATGAATTTAAAGATAATAAAATCAAAAATATAAAAAATAATTGTTTTATTTTATTGATCATAATTTGATTATTATACCAAATTACACGTTTTAATTGAATACTAAAAAACTGGTAAATGTACTGATATTTGTGTCCCTTCACCAACTTTACTTTTAATTTCCAATTCTCCTCTATGTTGAATGATTCTATGACGACAAATCGCAAGGCCAAGTCCTGTGCCTCCTACCTCTCTACTTTTTTTGGCATCAACTCTATAAAATCTTTCTGTTATTCTAGAAATATGTTCTGCCGGTATTCCAATTCCTTGGTCAGAAATAGAAATTTTATAAGAATTATTTAATAACTTTCCATCACCTTTTTCAATTTTAATTTCTATAGATTTTTTATTTTCTGAATACTTAATGCTGTTGTCTATTAAATTAGAAAAAATATCTACCAAAGCTTCAAAGTTTCCTTTAACAAAAAAATCAGATTGTATCTTATTGGTGAATTTAAAGTTGAGTAATTTATTTTGATGAATATCTTCTACAGAATTAAAAATTTCTTTTAAATTAACTTTATCCTGTGGTTGAATATGTTCTTCAAGTTCAATTTTGCTTAATGACAATAAATCTTTTATCAAATTTTCCATTCTGTCAGCTTGTTCTAACATTATTGGTATAAACTTTTTTTGAGCTTCAGGATCATTTTTTGCATGCCCATTTATGGTTTCTAAAAACCCTTTGATCGATACTAATGGAGTTTTTAATTCATGACTAACATTTGCTACAAAATCTGATTTGAATTTTTGTGCTTTTACAATTTCAGTATAATCTTTTAAAAAAAGATTTATGGTATCTGGATCATCAGAAAAAATACTTTCGCCGATCATGATATAAACTTTAAAAAATTGAAAGGAAGGCTGACTCAACTCTAAATCCATATTAATAGTTTTTCTTTTATTTACAACTAAATCAATATTTTGTAGCAGATCAGGAACTCTTAATATTGTAGCAATATGTTTACCAAGACTTTCTTTGCCAAATTTATTTTTAGCGCTTGGATTTAAATACTTTATATTTTTATATTTATCTAAAATTATTAAATAATCATCTAATTGATTTAATATTGCTCCTTTCTGAGGGTCTTCCTCAATATCTTCGTTGGTAATATCTTGAACTTCTTGATATAAATTTTCAGTTTGTTTTTGATCTCTAACTTCACTTCTGGCATCAAATCCGGCCTTGATGAATTTTGCAGAAACTAGAATAACAACGATTGAAATAATTGCAGCTAGCGATAAAAATAATAATGTCATCATTGTTTAAGTTTTCCTAAAACATTTATAAGAATTGCTTCATATAAATATGAAATTATAACTTAAACTTTAAATTATGCAAAATATAGAGGTCAATTAGGTGCAGTGTTAGCTAAAAATATTTTAGCACAGTTCTCCCAAGTATATTTTTTAGCTATTTCTTTACAATCGTCTCTATTTAATTTTAAAGCTTCTAGAGCGGCTACTTTTAAATCTTTATTTAAAACACCACCATTCGTTCCCTCTAAAATATCTTTTGGACCTGTAACTGGATAGGCTGCAACAGGTGTTCCGCATTGTAAACCTTCAATAATAACTATACCAAAAGTATCTGTTAAGCTCGGCATAACAAAAACATCTGCTGATGCAAAGTAAGATGCTAACTCACCATTTGTTTTCTCGCCTTTAAAAATGACATTAGGAAATTCTTGTTTTAATTTTTTTAAATCTGGCCCCTTTCCTACTACAATTTTAGTTCCTTCTAGATCAAGATTAAGAAAAGCTCTAATATTTTTCTCAATGGAAACTCTACCTACATATAGCCAAATAGGTCTTTTATATTCTAATTTAATGCGCCTGGGGTTTTTAAATGCTCCATGATTGGCCCCTCGTGTCCAAACAGTGAGTTTTTCTGGATCAAAACCAATTTTTTTTAAATCCTCTTTCATTGATTTTGTAGTTACTAAAGTTTTGTAAGCGGCTGAGTGAAAGTTTTTGAGAAATTTTTGAGGTATTTTAATAGGTATAAAAGGTGCGTAAAGTTTAATATATTTATCGAAAGACGTGTGGTAACTGGTTGTAAATTTTAAATTATTTTTTAAACAATATCTTCTTGCAAAGTAACCCAGCGTATCTTCTGTGGCTATATGGATAACTAACTTTTCTTTATTTTTTTTAGCAAATTCTAACTCTTTTTGAATCATTCTTCCAACTTTAGGCCATACATTTAAAGCAATTTTAATATCATTATATTTAGGCAACGGAACAGTCAAAAAATTTACTGGAGTTATAAAGTTAACAGTATGCCCAAGTTTTTTTAATTCTTCTTTTAATTGTTCAAGGGTTCTCACTACACCATTTATTACCTGTTCTTTGCAAGCTCCTGTGACTATTAATATTCTCATGGATTATTTATTAACGATTTTTAAATATGGTTCGTAATTTACAACTTCTTCTCTTATTTTGTCCCAATCTATAACTTCCATTCTACCATCAAAATGCTCAACTAAAAATGTTGCTCCCTCAACCCAGTCGCCACAGTTTAGGTAATTTATTCCATCAAGATTTTGGTTTGCAGCATGATGTATATGACCACATATAATACCATCAGCTTTTTTCTTCTTTGCGTAATTTGCTAAGGTCTTTTCATAGTCACCAATATACTTAACTGCATTTTTAACTTTATGTTTTAGATATTTTGCTAAAGACCAATTTGGCTTTTTGAATAATCTTCTGATGAAATTTATTACTACATTAAATTCTAACAGAAAGCTGTATGCTACTGCTCCAACTTTTGATAACCAAGGTGCATATTTCATTATACCGTCCCATGCATCGCCGTGTACTACTATATATTTTTTATTATCACTTGAAACATGTAAGCAGCGGTTTATAACTTCGATACCACCAAAATGAAGTGGTAAAAATTTTCTAAAAACGTCATCATGATTACCAATTATATATTTTACTTTTGTTCCGTGTCTTGCTTTTCTTAAGGTTTTTTGAATAACGTCATTATGTTCCTGAGGCCAATAAAAATTATTTTTCAAAGCCCATATATCAATAATGTCACCTACGAGATATAAATTTTCTGATTTTGAATGCTTATAAAATTCAAGTAGCTTATTTGCAGAACTTTTTCTGTGTCCTAAATGAACATCACTTATAAAAATGCTTTTATAATTTAAAATTTTTCCTTTAGATTTTGTTTGAATTGTTTCCATAAATTTAATAAAACGAATCTCTAGTAACAGTTGAATCATATAAATGTTACAGAATTGTTAAAAAATGATTAAGAAACTAAATTTTGCAGTTATATTCAACGCCAATGCAGCAGGCGGTAGAAAACTTAAGTTAATTAATAAGGTCATTTATCTTCTAGAGAAAAATCACACTGTAGAACTTTTTAAAACTCAAAGTGAAGAACATGCGAGAAAAGTGTTTAAAGAATTGTCTAATAAACAATTTGATCGATTAGTATTTGCTGGAGGTGACGGAAGTGTTTGCTTTGGTATCAATGAAATGTTTAAAAGTGACAATTTAAAAGACAAATTAGTTGGATACATACCTGCAGGTACTGCAAATATTCTGCAAATAGAAACTCAAATTAAGAAAAAGGCTGAGGAGATTTACAATGTCCTCGTATCAGATAATCATAAGAAAATTTCATTAGCAAAAATAAATGATAAGTATTTTTTCTTAATGGCTGGTGTAGGTTTTGACTCTAGAATTGTTGAGTCCATAAATACAAATATTAAAAAGTATCTCGGAAAAGTAATTTTTGCTTTTAAAGGTTTTCAGCATTTTTTATTTTTAAAGAATAATAAAATGGAGGTTGAGTTAGAAAATGAAAAAATAATGGCTGATTGGATTTTATGTACTAATTCAAAATACTATGCTGGTCCCCATTCTATTACAAACGATACAAATATATTTGAAAACAAGATAGTGGCTTACATATTTAAAGACCTAACCAGAATAAAATTGCTTTACTATGTTTGGTTAATATTGACTAAGGGTGACTTAGGTCCAGCAAAAAGTGTGATCAAAAAAGAACTGGACAGATTAAAAATAAATGGTGTTAACAATAAAGTTCTATCTCAGGTTGACGGTGAAAATTGTGGTTACGTAAACAGTCTTGAAATCCAAAAAACAGACAGGTTTATCAATTTATTAGTTCCGTAAAATTTTCTAAATTTTTTTTCAACTTTTAGTTTAAAAGGTTTTTCTAAATTTCATTTGAAAACTTTTTAAAACTGTTCTAAGATTTTTAAGTTTTTGGAGGAACAATATGAAAAAAAAATTGAAAAAAAACGAAAAAAAGAAAAAGAAAATACTAAAATCAATCGATAAGCTTAAAAATAAAATAAGCACTAAACAAAAAAAACTATCAAAGGTTGAACTAAAGATAGCTAGTCTCGAGAAAAAAATTGCTGAAAAAAAAGCTAGCAAAAATAATAAAGAGCCTATCGCAGCATCTTTAAATAATTAGTTTATATAGAAATTAAATGCCCCTGATCCTAAAAATCAGGGGTTTATTTTAATTCACCAAAAAGGTTTAAAAGTATTACTCCTGAAACAATTAAGATTAATCCAACAGTTCCATAAAGGTTTGGGGTTTGATTATATTTAAATATTCCAAATAATGTAACTGCGGTTATCGTTAATGCTCCGTAGGTCGCATAAGTAAATCCAACTGGAATTATTGTCATTGCTCTAGATAAACAAAAAATACAAACAACAATACTTGAAATACAAAAAAGTGTAGGTGTAAGCTTAGTAAAACTTTCTGTAGTTTTTAAAAAACCGTTAGTGGCAATACCTGTAATGATTGCAAGAGTTAAATAAATATATCCTGAAAATAAACTTAAACTCTTCATTTTGCTTTTGCGAATTGCCCTCCATCACGATAACGCCACAACCATTTTTCCATAGCTTGTTCGACGTCTTTTGGCTTTATCTCTAAATCACTTATTGTAAGCTCTTTATTAGAAACAACATTATCAGCCTCTGATAAAATTTCACATTGGTCTCTCGTTAAAACTGGTGGGATCGGTAATAAACTTAAAATTGAACTTTGTATTTTGGCTATAGCCATAGGCATCTCTATAACAAATCTTTTTTTATTAATAGTTTTCATTATAGATTTTACCATATCACCGAAACTTATTACTGTAGGACCACCTATCTCATAAATTTTTCCTTCATTTTTTTTTGTTTGTATAGCTTTAACAATAGCATCAGCCACATCTGTTACCATTATCGGTTGAAATTTATAATCTATTCCCACAATTGGTATTACTGGTGAAAAACTTAATTTAGAAAATAAATTAGTAAAATTATCTTCAGGTCCACACACAACGCTTGGTCTAATAATAACTGTGTTTTTAAAATTCATTAGAGATTTTTGTTCTCCAGCAAATTTAGATCTTTGATATGCAGATTTTGAATCTTTATTAGCTCCTATTGCAGAAACATGAATGTATTTTTTTACTTTATGCTTCTCGCATAATCTTGAAATAATATCTGGAATATCTGAGTGAATTTTTGTAAATTTTTGCTTTCTGTTTTCAAATAATATCCCTATTAAATTAATTACCACATCCGAATTACTGATAGCTTCTTCTATTTTATCAAAATTGTTTGCATTAAAATCAATTAATTCTACAGCTCCTGAAGGAGCTTGAGTCTTTAGATAACCTTTTTGAAAGGCTTTTCTTGTGGGAATGATGCATCTATAGTGTTTATTCGCCAAATTTTTAACAAGATATCGTCCTATAAATCCACCACCGCCAAGGATTGTTGCTATTGGGTAATTGTTCATGGTAATTAGATAATATGGTAAAAATTCATAGATTAAAAGGCGACATTACTCCCAAAATAGCTAGTTCATTTAAAGGAAGTATTGCAATAGATACGGAAGCAACCGGCCTTAAAATTCCTGAAAGAGATAAATTAAGTTTAATTCAAATTTGTGGCGAGAATGATGAAGTTTATATCGTTCAACCCGATCGAAATAATTACAAAGCTCCAAACATAGTTTCTTTATTAGAAAACGAGAAAATTTTAAAAATAGGTCATTTCTTAAGATTTGACAAAAATGCTTTAGAATATTTTTTAAAGTGTAAAATGAAAAACATTTTTGATACTAAAATTGCATCTAAAGTTGTGAGAACTTATACCGATCAACATGGTTTAAAAAATCTAGTTTTTGAATTTTGTAATAAAAATTTGGATAAAAGGCAGGGAAGTTCAGATTGGAATAAAGACTTGGATGAATTGACTGATAAACAATTAGAGTATGCAGCAGGAGATGTCATCTATTTGCATAAAATTAAAACACAATTAGAAAAGATGCTTGTGAGAGAGAAAAGAATGGATCTATTTAAAAGATGTATAAGTTTTTTAGACACAAGAATCGAATTAGATCAAAATGGATTTAAATTCGATATTTTTGAACATTAATGAATAAGAATAATTATATAAAACTTGCAAAACAATCCGCATCAAAACAAATTTTTGAACTCAAAAAGATAAATAAAGTTTTTAATAAATCTTTTATAAAAGCTGTTGAATCGATTTATCAGTGTAAAGGGAAAGTAATTTGTGCAGGAGTAGGTAAATCAGGTTTAATAGCTAGAAAAGTTTCTGCAACGCTATCTTCAGTTGGTATTTCCTCTTTTTTTTTAAGTCCCAGTGAAGCAAATCATGGTGACCTAGGACAAATTGATAAGAAAGATTTACTTTTAGTTTTTTCTTATTCTGGAAATACAACAGAACTTACAAGTATTTTAAAATATGCTAATAGATTTAATATTAAAGTAATAGGCGTTGCCTCAAAAAAGGAAAGTCTTCTCATAAAAGCGAGTGATATTAAAATATTAATTCCAAGTGTAAAGGAAGCAGATCCGACGGGAATGGTCCCTACATCTAGCACAAGTATAACTTTGCTATTAGGTGATTGTTTGGCGGTAGCTTTGATGAGTAAAATTAAATTTTCTAAAGAGCGATTTAAGGTATTTCATCCTGGTGGGAATATCGGTCAAACGCTTCTTTTAGTTAAAGACATAATGGTATCTGGCTCAAGAATACCAAAGATAAAAATAACAAGTAGTCTAAAAGAAGCTTCGAACAAAATAACAAAATATAAACTTGGCTTAGCTATTATAATGAAAAAAAAACTTGTTGCCGGTATTTTAACTGATGGTGACGCTAGAAGAAGTTTAAGATATAATTTAAAGTCTCAAAACTTAAAAAGAATTATGACATCTAATCCGGTTTTTATTTCAGAAAACTCTACTGCCTCTAAGGCACTGTCAATCATGAACAAAAAAAAAATAACCAGTCTTCTTGTGACTACTGAAAAAAATATAAATAGTAAAAACAAAAAACTTATAGGGATTGTCCATATCCACTCTATTTTACAATTTGGGATTAAATGAGCTCGAGAAAAAAAAGATTAATTCTAATACAGTCTTTGCTTTTGATGACAGCGATATTATTGCTTTATATCTTTTACTATCAAGGTGGAATAAACAAAAAAACAGTTGAAAAAATTAAAATAGAAAATGAAAACCTGACAAAAATTAGTGAGTCAAATTTTTTTGAGGACGTAGAGTATAAAGGTATAGATGCTAATGGTAACAGGTATTTATTAGAGTCAAAAATTGCAACATTCGATGAGGAAAAGCCAGAGTTAGTTAATATGATTGGAATGAATGCAACTTTTTATTTTAAGGACGGGAAAATTCTCAAAGTCTCAGGTAAAACAGGTAAATACAACAATAAAACAAATGATATGGAGTTTAGGGAAGATGTAAAAGTTTTTCAGGCAGAAAACAGTATTTTTGCTGATAATTTAGATTACTTTAATTTAGAAAGATTAATCAAAGTGTATGGAAATGTTAGAGGAAAAAGTTTAGATGGAAATTTTACTTCAGATATTTTAAACTTAAATATTGATGATCAATCAGTTGATATTTTAATGAATAATTATGAACAGGTCAAAATAAATTTAAATAAATGAAAAAAGGTTTTAGAATAATTAAATTTAAGAAAAATAAACCTATCTTCGAGTTAAAAGATATTAGTAAGTCTTTTGACGGTAGACCAATATTAAAAAAAATTTCAATGGAAATGCATCCTGGAGAAATAGTAGGATTGTTAGGTCCAAATGGTTCTGGAAAATCAACATTGTATAATATCATTATTGGTCAACACATGCCGGATAAAGGCAAAATAATTATTAATAATAAAGATATTTCAGAGATCCCAATTCATGAAAGAACAAAAATGGGATTAGGATATCTAAGTCAACAAAGAAGTGTTTTTAATATGTCTGTTTACAACAACCTGCTTGGGATCTGTCAATTGACAATAAAAAATACTGATGATCAAAGAAGAATGACAGAAAAATTACTTGATGAATTTAACTTACAACATTTAAGAACTCTAAATAGTAATGTGTTATCTGGAGGTGAAGTAAGAAGACTAATGATGGCAAGAATAATGATTAATAAACCAAAAGTAATATTATTAGATGAGCCAATGGCAGCTTTAGATCCAATTGTTGTTCAAGATATACAAAAATATATTCTAAAAATCCAATCTTATGGATGCTCGATCCTTATTACTGATCACCAAGTAAGAAATCTGTTTGACATAGTTGATAGAGCATATGTACTTGGTGAGCAATCAATAATTGCTGATGGAACACCAAGTGAAATATTAAAATCATCGAAGGCTATACAATTATATTTTGGTAATCAGTATTCAAATTAATGAATTCAAAACAATTTTCTCTGGTTATAAAAAAACCCATAAAAAATTTTAGAAAAAAAATAATTGTAGATAGCGATAAATCTATTTCGATAAGATCCTTTTTAATTGGTTCAATTAGTCAAGGTGTTTCTTTAGTAAAGAACGTTTTAGAGTCAGAAGATATATACTCTACTATAAATTGTCTTCGAAAATTAAATATTAAAATTTTAAATACTGGCAAAAAAACTTACAAAATTTTTGGGAAAGGATTAGGTGCTTTCAATACAAAAAATACATCAAAATTAGACTTTGGAAATTCAGGCACGCTTGCTAGGTTAATAATTGGAATCATCTCATCTACACCTAACATAAACTTAAAAATTTTTGGTGATAAATCTCTAAACAAAAGAAGTATGAAAAAATTGATTTATTTAATGTCTCAATTCGGGGCAGAATTTTTCCCAAAAAAAAAATATTTCTTTCCATTGCGTATTTCTTCCTCCAATTATCCGATAGGAATATCTTATAAGTCAGGTACCTCGGCCCAGCTCAAAAGTGCAGTGATTTTGGCTGGCCTTAACTCATATGGTGAAACAGAAATATTTGAAAATCTTAAAAGCAGAGACCATACAGAAAACATGTTAAAGACAAATACAAACGTAATTAGAGTCAAAAAAAAAGGTAATATAAAAAGAATTAAAGTTTTTGGTAAACAAAACTTAAATAACTTTTCTATAAATGTTCCCGGAGATCCTTCTTCGGCAGCCTTTTTTACAGCTTTAACTTTGCTCAAAAGTAATTCATATCTTGAAATTAAAAATGTAGGATTAAATCCTACTAGATTAGGTTTCTATTTACTTTTAAAAAAAAGTGGTGCAAAAATAACTTTTGTAAACAAGAGAAAAGTAAATAACGAAATAGTTGGTGATCTCAGGATTAAGAGCAGTGTTCTGAAACCAATAAATGCATCCAAAAAATATTATTTGAATACAACGGATGAGTATCCGGTCTTGTTTATCATCGCAGCATTTATAAAAGGAAAGTCTACCTTTTCTGGAATTTCAGATTTAAAAAATAAAGAAAGTGATAGAATTACTGAAATGCAAAAAATTTTAAAACAACTTGGAATATATTCAAAATATCAGAATGATAAATTAATTATTTTGGGTAAACAATTTAAAAGAAGTAATGTAAAAAAAATTAAAGTACCTGGTTTAGGTGACCACAGAATTTGTCAATCAGCAGCTGTTCTTGGATTATTGACTGGATTAAAAGTTGAAATTAAAAATTTTGAAACAGTAAGGACTTCTGCCCCGAATTTTTTAAAAATAGTAAAACAATTAGGTGGTTCATTTGAAAAAAAAATTTAATAAAAATTTAGTAATTAGTTGTGATGGAGGAGCTGCGAGTGGAAAAACTACTGGTGCAAAATTAATATCAAAAAAGTATAATTTAAAGTTTCTCTCTTCAGGTTTGCTTTATAGATACGCAAGTTATCTCTTACTTAAAATTAAACCTAAAAATAAAATTTTTTTTCTGAAAAAAAAATTTAAAAACTTAAATTATAGAAAATTAAATAATATAAATTTACATTCCCCAAAAATTTCCGAATACAGTGCGATTATTGCAAAAAATAGAGATATAAGAAAAATTTTAAAAAAATATCAAATCAAATTTTCAAAAAAATTTAAAAACTGTTGTATTGAGGGCAGAGATATATCTACAAAAATTTTACCAAATTCAGACTTAAAATTTTTCTTTATATGCAATATCAATACTGCAGCTTTAAGAAGGTTTAAAGAACTAAAAAAAACATCAAAAAATATAAAGCTAAAAGATGTTAAACGAGCGTTGAGAATGCGTAATACACTTGATAAACAACGTAAAATTTCACCTTTACTTAAACACAGAAATTCTATAATTGTAAATTCGCAAAAATTAAATAAAAAACAAATGGTTGAAAAAATGTCAAAACATATAGACGAAGTGATAAACAATTAATATGTCCACTGAGCAAGAAACAAAACAATCTATATCAAATCCAAAATTAAAAGAATTTAAATCTTTGCTTGAGGAAGATTTCAAAGAGAGAAAATTAAAAGAAAACGAAATTATAAAAGCCACTGTCACTGAAATTACTAAGAATTTTGTTGTTGTTGACTGTAAAGCTAAAATGGAAGGCATGATACCCATTGAAGAATTTAAATATGATAAGGAATTCGACAAATTAAAAGTTGGTTCTTCTGTTGAGGTATATTTGGAAAGAATTGAGAGTTTCAAAGGAGAAATAGTAATTTCTAGAGAAAAAGCTAAGAGAATGGTTGCTTGGAAAAAAATGGAAAAAGTTTTTGAAACACAAGAAGAAGTCACGGGATATATAACTGGTAAAGTCAAAGGTGGTTATGTTTGCACGGTCGACGGTCTTCCTACATTTATGCCGTCTTCTCAAATTGATGTCAGACCATTAAAAAAAGTTGATCATTTAATGAATGTGCCGGTCAAGGTTATAGCAACACGTATTGATCGTAAGAGAGGAAATTTATGCACAAGTAGAAGAGCTGTGTTAGAAAAAAGTAAAAATGCAGAATTAAAAGAGGCTCTTAAAAACTTAAAAGAAGGAGATATAGTTGAAAATGCAAAAGTCAAAGCAACTACAGATTGGGGAATATTTTTAGACATTGATGGAATAGATGCTCTGCTTCATGTAAGCGATCTATCATATGGTAGAGTAAAAAAACCTTCTGACTTAGTTACTATAGGTCAAAGTCTTAAAGTAAAAATTACCAAAATTGATAAAGCTACTAATAGAGTATCAGCATCCATTAAGGCTCTAACAGAAGATCCATACGAAAACTTGTCAAAAAAATTTAAAATTGGAGAAATATACGAGGGAACATGTACTAAATTGATGGACTATGGAGTGTTTGTAAAACTTGAGGAGGGCATTGAAGGTTTAATACATAATAGCGAATTATCTTGGCAAAATAGAAACGTTCAGCCGAGCAAGGTTTTATCTCCTTCCCAAAATGTGAAAGTAAAAATAATAAATATAGACAAAGATGCAAAAAGAATTTCGTTATCTTATAAAGAAACTTTAGCAAATCCTTGGACTAAAGTTATGAATTCAGTTGGTCAAAAAGTTAAAATTAAAATTAAAAACATAACAGATAAAGCTATTTTTGGTGAACTTGACTCAGGATTGGTTGGAATGTTGCACTATAAAGAAATTAATTATGATGAGAAACAAGAATATTTGAACAAATTTAAAAAAAACGACATGATAGAAGTGAAAATAATAGATGTTAAAGATGAAAAAATAAGATTTTCTAAAAGAGCTCTAGATAAAGACCCACTTGATTGGTTTAAAGAGAATAATAAAAAGGTTGGAGATATAATTACTACTAGAGTACACGAGGTTATGAAAACTGGAGTTAAAGTTTCTGTTGATAATGAAAAGAAAATAATTGTTTCTATTAGGAAAGTAGATTTAGCCAAATCTTCTGCTGACGCTAGACCAGAGGTTTTTTCACCGGGAAATGCTCTTGATGCTAAAATAACTGAGCTAGACTTAGATAAAAGAAAAATTAAATTAAGTGTTAAAGCTGCCCAAATTGATGAAGAAAAAAGTCTCGTAGCTAAATTTGGAGAAGGAGCAACTAAATCAGGAGCTACATTAAAAGGTATATTTGAAAAAGCCTTAGGAAGAAAAAGTACAAAAAAAAAAGATAAGTAATTGTCCAAACCAAAAATCATCCAATTCTTAAAAAGAAAAAACCCAAATATTAACAAAAAAAATCTTGAAAAAATTTTAGATATTTTTGTCCAGCAAATCACGAACTCCCTTGTAAACAAAAAATCAATTGGGATTAAATCTTTAGGAACTTTTTTTATAAAGGAAATTAAAGAAAAAAAACAAGCTAGAAATCCTAAAACTGGTGAAATTATTTATGTTCCAAAAAGAAATAAAATAAGATTTAGGGCTAGTAAAAGACTTAAAGAACTAATAAATAAATAATTATGAGAAATATTTTTATTGCATGTGATACTGACAGTATAAAAAAAGTTAAAAAAATTATGCAATATTCTCAAATTAAAATAAGCGGCTATAGAATAGGTTATAAATTTGGATTAGAGTTTTTTTATTCAAAAAATGGAAGAAAATTTATTGAGAAATCAAAAGTTAAAAATTTGTGGTTGGATTTAAAAATTTTTGATATCCCGAACACTAGTTCTGCGGCTTTAAAATCACTTAAAGATTTAAAAAATATTTCTTATATAACTGTCCACATGAGCGGAGGGCATGAAATGCTTAAAGCAATCAAAAGAATATCAAAAAAATTTAATCAAAAATTTAAGATTTTGGGAGTTACTGTTTTAACTAGTTTTTCTAATTCATCAATTAAAAAAGTAGGTCACACGAGACCTATAAAGAATTTAGTTCGAAAACAGGCTTTGCTTGCAAGAGATGCAGGAATAGATGGTATTGTTTGTTCAGCTCACGAAATTAAATTTATAAAAAAAATCTGTAAGGGTATGGAAATAGTAACCCCTGGAATAAGACTAAAAGGTGAAAAATTAAATGATCAGAAAAGAGTCATGTCACCTAAAGATGCTTTTGAAAATGGTGCAACATCAATTGTGATGGGAAGAAGTTTAATAAAAGGTAATATAAAAAATAATATTCAGAATTTAGTTAAGTCATTAAAATAAACCTATGAAATTAAAAGTTTGTGGGCTCTCAAATCCTATTGAAGTTGAAACTTGCATAAATAACGATGTAAATTTTTGTGGATTTATTTTGAATTATCCTCAAAGTCATAGATTTGTAACATTTGAAAAAGCAAAAAAACTCTTAAGCATATCAAAAAATAAAGCTCAATATGTTGGTGTATTAGTCAAGCCTAGTTTAGAGGAACTTGAAAAATTTTCTAAGCTTAATCTTGATTATTTTCAACTATATGGAAATTATAATCATAAATTATTAATTAATATTAAAAAAAAATTTCAAAAAAAAATAATAACTACAATTCAAGTTAAAAATAAGATAGATATTGAAGCTTATAAAAAAGTAGAGGATGAGTCAGATATAATCTTATGGGATAGCACAGGGTATGAAAAAAGTTTAAGCTGGAATCATAATTGGATCAAAGATATTCAAATAAAGGGAGAGAAAATGATAGCAGGGAATATAACAAAAGATAAACTAAGCTATTTATCAAAATTAACTGATATCATTGATGTCTCTGGTGCTTTAGAAACAAATAAAGTAAAAGATGTAAATAAGATAAAAGAATTTATTAGATGTGTTAAAGAAATAAATCATGAAAATTAAAAAAGGTATCCAGTTAATAGATCAGCATGATAAAAATTTCATGTATGGTGGAAAATTTGGTGGAAATTTTATACCAGAAACACTAAAAAAACCTATCGATGACCTTACTAAACTGTTTACAAAATTAAGGAAAAATAAAAGTTTTTTAAAAGAAAGAGACCATTATTTTAATTCTTACGTCGGTACACCTACTCCACTTATAAAATTAGAAAATTTGACAGCACATTTGGGTGGGGCTCAAATATATGCAAAAGTAGTGTCTGAAGCTAACGGCGGTGCACACAAAATATACAATGCAACTGTACATTGCCTAATAGCTAAACGGGCAGGGAAAAAATATATTGTTGGAGATACAGGGGCCGGATATGCAGGAAAAATGTTATCTATGGCAGCTAAAAAATTTGGCCTTAAGTGTAAAATTTTCATGGGTGCCAAAGATATAAAGAGGCAAAGACCAAATGTTGAAGCAATGAGAAAAAATGGTGCCACGATTGTACCTGTTAAAACAGGGAGTCAAACTTTAGTTGATGCTGTAAGTGAATGCATGAGATACTGGGTTTCAAACTGTGATACCACTCATATGTGTGTAGGTTCAACTGTTGGTCCTAACATTTTTATTAAAATATGCGCTTGGAGCACCGCTCAGATATCTAGAGAATTAGTAAAACAAGTTATTGAAGAATTTGGAAAAATTCCCAAAAAAATTAAACTTTTAAATTGCGTTGGCGGTGGAAGTTCCGCTATGGGTTTTTGGAATGAATTTATGGACACTGATGCTGAATTTATTGGTATAGAAGCTGGTGGTCCAAAAAATAGTAGACTGCACGCAGCTCCATTAACTAATGGAGCTAAAATAGGAATTTTACATGGAGCCGCTCAATACGTTGTTCAAGACAAAGAAGGACAAATAGGTTCAACTGAGTCTATTTCTGCTGGTTTAGACTATCCAGGAATTTCCCCGCTACATTGTTTTTTAAAAGATTCAAAAAGAGCAAAGTATACCTCGGCCAGTGACGAAGAAGCATTAAAAGCCTATCAATTAGTTTCTAAATTAGAGAATATTTCTCCATCTCTTGAACCTTCCCATGCTTTCCATGAAGCAATACGACTTGCTCCAAAATTAAAATCCTCTGAGATTATAATTGTTAACTCTTGTGGTGATAGCACAAAAGATAAAGACATTATAAAAAAAAAATTAGGAACCTACATAAGATGAAGTCGAAAATTGATTTAGCATTTAAAAAATGTAAAAAAGAAAAAAGACCTGCTTTAATTACATATACTGTTGCTGGTGATAATACTAAAAATAATTCTTTAAAAATATTAAATGTTATTTCAAAACATGCAGATATACTTGAACTTGGTTTTCCTCACAACACTCCAATAGCTGATGGAGGACAAATTCAAGGAAGTTCTCATAGAGCCTTAAGAAATGGAATAAAATTAAAAGATGTTTTTCAAATTGTTAAAAAATTTAAAGTTTCGAATCCTAGTAAACCTTTAATTTTAATGGGATATTTTAATTTAATTTATCAAAGTGGTGAAAACAATTTTTTAAAAAGTTGTAAAGACTCTGGCGTTGATGGGTTAATCGTTGTAGATCTTCCTTATCCAGAAAATAAAAACTTTGCAAAAAAATGTAAAAAAAAATCTATAGATTTTATTCAATTATTATCACCTACTACATCCAAAGAAAGAATGAGAAAAATTATAAATTACTCTCGAAATATGATTTACTATATCTCTATGTTGTCTACAACCGGTGGTAAACTTAAAGTTTCACCCCGAAAAATTCTTCATAATTATAGTAAAATTAAAAGAATCAATCGTAAAAAAAATATAGTAATAGGTTTCGGAATTACCAATAAAACTATTGCCTCGCTAAAAAAAGCCGATGGGCTTGTAGTTGGTAGTCAATTATGTAAAACTATAACGAATTCATTAAAAAAACGCCTAAATGCTGCCAAAGTACTAAATAAAATGGTATACAATCTAAAGAAGCAAATTATATGAATTGGATAACTAAGTTTATAAAACCAAAAATTAAATCTTTATTTAAAAAGAAAACTTCTTCCTCTGAAGAAACTCTTTGGATTTCTTGTGAATGTAAAAATCTAATCTATAAAGAGGATTTTAAATCTAATTTCTATTGTTGTACAAAATGTGGAGCGCACCACAAACTTTCATGTAAAGATAGATTTAAGTTATTTTTTGATAATAGTGTGTACGAAATAATAAATACACCGCTTCCTATGGACGACCCTTTAAATTTTGTTGATAATAAAAAATATAAAGATAGATTGAGTGACGCTAGAAAAAAAACAGGACAAGACGATGCTATTTTGATTGCAAAAGGTAAAGTAAAAAATATAGATGTTACGGTTGGCGCTCAAGATTTTAGATTTATAGGTGGATCTTTTGGTGCTGCATCAGGAGAAGCTTTTATAACTGGCGTACAACATGCAATTAATAATAAAACGCCTCTTATTTTCTTTAGTTGTAGCGGCGGTCAAAGAATGATGGAGTCCTCGATAGCTTTAATGCAAATGACAAGAACAACACTTGCCATAAATGAGTTAAAAAAAAATAATCTTCCATATATTGTAGTATTGACTGATCCAACAACCGGAGGTGTAACAGCTTCTTGGGGAATGCTCGGTGATATTTTGATAGCTGAACCAAAAGCAACAATAGGTTTTGCCGGTAGAAGAGTAATTCAAGATACTGTAAGAGAAACATTGCCAGAAGAATTCCAGACAGCTGAATATGTAAAGGATCATGGTGGTGTAGATTTAGTAATTGAAAGAAAATATCTTAATTCAACTATAGGAACTTTGCTAAGTGTTATGTTGAAAAAATCTGAGACTCAGGCTAAAAAAGAGACTACAAATGCCATCTCAATCGATAAATCTTTACAGTCAGCTTCTTAATCATAAATTATTTAACAAATCAGTAAAATTTGGTCTTAAAAGGATAAAGTTAGCTCTAAGTTTATTAGGAAATCCAGAAAGAAAACTTAATAATGTTATTAATGTACTTGGGGAGTCAGGAAAATTTACAACATTATGGACATTAAAAAATTTTATAGAGGCAAACAATCAAACTGTTTCAACTTATATTTCTCCGTCTCTTCAAGATATTAGAGAGCGATTTTATATGGGAAGTAGATATTTAACTTATAAAGAAATAAAAGGTACCATAAGAGAAATTGAAAAATTAAAAATACCATTAACTGTGTATGAAGTTCTTACTTTGGTTTACGTAATTAATGCTTCTAAACTTAATGTTGATTACTTTATTCTAGAAACAGGGGCTCTTTGGAAGCATGATTGTTCGAATGTTTTTGATTTTCCCCTAGCTCAAGTGGTAACTAATATAAACCTTCAACATAAGATATTCCTAAAAAAGAAAACCCTAAATGAAATAATCAAAGAAGATGTTGGATATTTAAGTCATTTCACGAACATATATATAGGAAAACAAACAGCCTATGTATTAAAGAAAATTAAAGGTCATTTAAAAAAAAATAAAAGTAAAATTCATTATCCAAATTCGTGGAAATTAATAAAAAAAAATAAATATTACTATTATCAAGATAAAAAAATAAAAATTAAACTTGACACTAGAAATGTACATTCAGTAGGAATGTTTCAAAATATATCACATGCTATTAAAATAGCCTTAGATTTAAAAATAAATAAAAAAATAATAGAAAAAACTATACCAGAATTATCTTTTCCTGGACGATTTAATTATTTAAAAAAAGGTAGGATTAAAAAAATGTTGCATAAAAATGAATTGATAATGATCGATGGAGCTCATTCACCCGCGGATGCACTTAATTTATATAACTATCTTAAAACTATAAAATTACCTAAATATGGTATTTGGTCGATGACTAAAAATAAAGAGCCTGATTTATTTATTAAAGAGCTAAAAGATGTGTTTCAAAAAATCGTAACTATGCCAATTGAAAATGAAAATGGTTCTGAATCTGCTGGCAAACTGAATAGAATCGCTTTTAAAAACAAAATTGTCTCCGAGACGGCTTATAGTTTAAAAGATGCTTTGAAAAAAATAAGTAGCAGTGAAAAAAAACTTATTGTGGCATTCGGAAGCTTATATGCCGCTGGATCTATATTGAAAAAAAACTAGCTCTTGTTACTTTCTTCTACAGTAGTTTTTACGAATTCAATAAATTTGGACTCCTCAACGAAGCCAACTTTTGTGCCTAAAATCTTATTACCTTTCATGACATGAGATGTTGGCACACCTCTCACATTCATCATAGTTGAAAAATTTAGACCGGTATCTTCCGTTGCAACAACACCAAATTTGACGCCTGGAACTTTGTTATTTTTGGCAATTGACTCGATCACAGGATGAAGCATTTTACAAGGCTGACAAAAAGAAAGTGCGCTAAATGTTACACACCAGATATCATTACTTTGATGAATTTCTTTTTCGTAGTTGTTATCAGTAATTTTTATTAATTCAGCCATAAAGTTTAAATAGTTATTTTTTTTTTAAAGTCAACTAAACTTTTGAATATGTTTTTTCTAACTCTTCAACGTATGCGTTAATTTCATCCAAAATGACTAATTTATCTTGATAATTTTCTTTCTCAAATTTTGCACGTAATGTGTCAATTTCAGCATAAGTTCGTGGAATTGTATTCCACTTTTCATTGTTAGTGCTAAGTAATTTCTTAGCTGTATCTTTGTGAATTAAATTATAATCCTCTTTTGATAATAATTCTGGTTTTTCCATATATAAAAGTTTTTTACCGAAATACTTTAGTCTCTCGTCCTTAAATTTTGATATTATTGATAATTTTTTATCCCAATTTACACTATGAAACTCTGGCATTATTTTATTATCTTCTGTAGTCGTAAATTTTGTGTAAATACTTTCTTCCTCGTATAAATCTTCTTGTGATTTAGATTGTTCTTTTTCCTCGGACTCTAAACGTTTTATTGTTGAAATTTTTTCTGCGAATTCATTGTTTCCTTTAATTAGTTTTGCTCTTTCTAGAAGTTTTGAAGAGCCAATAATTTTATATTCATCAAATTTTACTCCATACTGCGGATTCATAATTACTGGGTGTTTATTATGTCTAATTGTCCTAATGAATTTCGGTTGTTTTTTCATAACAGTTGTTAGTTCCTGAATTGGCATTTTTAAATATATATTCGGATCGTGTCTTAAATCAAAACATAATGGCCACTGGTATTGTGGATGTTGACAAACAAATGTTTGAACATATGGTCTGCTTTTACCGTAAAAATATTCATTGGTACAAAAATAAGTTTCTTTTCTGATAAGCTCTAAAGTTTGATTTTTATCTAATGTCATTAAACTTGCTTTCCATACATTGGGTGCTTTTTTAGCTATCAGCTTAGCTATACCCAAAGTTGCAATAACATCACCAATTGCACTGTGAGCGTCACCGTGATCAATTCCATTAAGTGGTGCCATTTGGTCTAACTTATAAACGTCGTTTCCTTTTTCATTTTTAGAATTTTTAAGTGTATTCGGATAATAGAGGTTAGCTGCTCTTGCCAAACTTAATACGTCTCCTCTTGTATTGCCGTTTGTACTTGTAATATAAGGATACTCAAGAGTTTGAAAAAGAGTACTTCTTAAAAATTCCTCATCAAATTCAATGCTATTGAATCCTATATAGGTTGCTTTTCCCCATTTTTTTAAAGTCTCAACAAATTGTCTAATCATTTCATAGTGAGAAAGATTTGATTTCTTTAACATCGCGGGGGATGTTTTGTTAACGATAAGAGCCATCGCTTCTGGAATTATTCCAGGACTTAATCGACATCTAGCATCAAAACGATCTAGTTCATCTAAATTATCATTTGTTAAAATAGCTCCAATTTGAATTATTTGGCCCCAGTGTTTATTAGATGAACTGGTCTCAAAATCATAGAAGACAAAATTTGACATTATAAAATTTAATTGTTTACTGCTTGTCGAACTCCATACGCTGCTGATGGAGTATCAGGTGGATCTGTATCATCGTCATCGTCTGGATTTTTAATAGAATTTAAACTATTCATAATTGATCTTGCATCTCTACCAAATCCATCTGTTGCTGCAATCGCTTGTTCTAATTTTTTTCTTAATTCTTTTATTCCGTCAAAATGTTTTTCAAATCTTGAACTTATGTTTCTCAAATCATTATATATCTGGGTAGCATGTTGTTGTACTTTAAGTGTTTGGAAACCTAAGAGGTATGATTGCAGCAAAGCAGATAAAGTGTTGGGTCCTGAAACTGTAACTTTGTACTTTGTTCTTAGTTCATGCAATAACAATTCTTTTGTTTTAGGATCTCTATAACTTGAAAGTTCAGAAAACAATCCCTCAGTAGGCACATAAATAATTGCAAAATCAGTGCTTTTGGGTGGAGATATATATTTAGCATTAACCGCTTTAGCTTTTAATCTAAAAGCAGCTGCCAACTCTTTTCTAGCTTCTGCCTGAGCTTCTTTATCGTTTGCGTTATAAGCGTCATCGATCGCTTTATATTTTTCAACTGGCCAGTGGCTGTCAATAGGTAGTAGAACATCTTGAAGTTTAATTGCAAATTCAACAGTTTCGGATGTGTCATCTTTCATTTTCATATTAGAAATAAATTGAGATGCTGGTAGCAAATCCTTAAGAAGAGAGCCCAATCCAAATTCTGCTAATGTTCCATATGATTTTACTCCACTTAAAATTTTACTAAAATTATCTTGGCTTTTATTTAATTCGCTGACTTGTTGGTTAAAAACAGAGACTTTTTCATCAACTTTGGTGAGAGCTCCAGTCATATCTTTTGCGATCTCTTTGCTCATTGATCCAAAAGATTTTCCAAAAGTTTCTTTGAAAGAATTAAATTCATCTTTAAAAGTCTGCTCAGGATTTAATGGTTTTTCAGATTTATTTTTGACCAAAAAAATAACTGCGCCAAGATTAATAATCACTAAAAGTGAAACAAGAATTATAATTAACGTATCCATGATTTAATATACCTCACAAATTCATTATCCTCTTTAGTCGTGAAAAAATTGTTTTTAAATATTAATTTTTGGGTAAGAAAATAAAAGTTTGATAATTTGTTCATATAGCCTCCTTGTTGGGTTTCAACAAACTATTATAATCATGGTTATAAAGATTATAAAAAAATTTTCAAGTCATTATATTTTGGATTGTTGATAAATAATATGAAAATTTAAAAAGATTAATATTATTTATAGGGGTAGATCTAACTACCCCTACAAGAGTTAAATATTATCTGAAGTCTTTTTTAAATGTTTAATAACTTTTCCAGCATTGGTTCCTTCTTTTAACCTGTAGCCAAAAGTTCCTGAGTTACCAGTGTTAATGGCTTTTCTGGATTTACCTAGTTTATTTAAGAGTTCAGCCTGTGTTTTACTTCGGCTGAATTCTTTTAACAATTTTGTATGTCTATCCATACAATCTCCTTGTTAGTTTATTCAACCTACTTTTAACTCATGTAGATGAGCCACTTTCTGACCATGTGGATGGTGAATTAATTCTATTGTATAACCTTAATACATGTCAATATAGGATAAATAATGAAAAATAGACATTTAGGTATACTTTTAGTACTAGCAGGTGTGATTACCGTGTTTGTGAAACACGAATCGGCTTGGATTGTGTCAGCTATTCTTATAGGCGGTGGAACTGGAATATTTTTTTGGAAGGATAAAGTTGAAAATGAAGAAGATAAATAAATTTTTTTTTATAAATGGAATAATTGGCTCTTTAATTTTCTATTATTTTGTAAGGAAAATTCAAACTTATTATGAGGTTGATATCAGTAATGATGGATATGGTTTAGCTGGAGCTGTTTGGTATGGTGTTGGTTTAGGATTTGTCTTTGGTGTAAAATTTATTAGGATACAGGAAATAATTAATTATTTTAAAAGGTAGAGAAAATTTTATATGAGTAAAATATTTGTTGTTTATGGACATCACAACTTAGACAAAAGTTTTAATAAAGAAATAAGAGATGCTTTTTGTTCAGAGGCAAAAAAGTTAGGTCACGAAATTGATCTAATAAATTTGCATGCAGAAAAACCAATTCCTTTTTACGACGGATCTGAACCCAGTGAGCAAATTTTAAATTATAGAAAAAGATTAGAACAAAGTGATGTACTTTTTATGATCTCTCCTTGTTATAATTTAAGAGCTACAGCTATATTGGAAAATTGGATTGATCTCGTTCTTGCGCCAAAATGGTTTTTTTCTTTTAAAAGGTTAGTTGGTAATTGGGGATACCCAGTTGCGGGAGCCATGAAGAATAAAAGAGCTATTATGTCAATGACATATGGAGGTAATTGGTTTTCTATACAAACATGGTTTCAAAATATTCCATTTAGAAGAATAAAAGCTGGTGTTTTAAAGCTTGGAGGAATGAAAACAAGTTATATTAGATTTTATGAAGTTTTACCTGGAATGTCGCAGGAAAAGTTTGAAAAGCATATGGCTAGAGTAAGAAATTTAGCAAGAAAATTATAAATTTAAATTTTTAAATAAAAAGTATATAAGTCAATTATGGAAAGTTTAAAAAACTGGATGGTTGAAACTGCAAACATAATGTTTGATGATAGCAAAAATGATTTAAGGTCATTACCAAAATCTGTAAGACTTCAAATTTTAATTGTATTATCTTTTATTTGGTCAACAGTTTTTAGTTTATACGTATTTAGTTTAACAAGTTTCATTTGGGGATGGGCTGGTGTTGTTTTGGCACATATCGGTTTGATAATTGCTGTTTATATTACTTTTAAATTTTTTCACAAAGCAAATATTGAAAAGAAAAGTGTTTTTGAAACAGGAAATTATAATCCAGCCAAAATATTTGTTGTCTTTTTTATAATATTTTTTATCTTCATATTCACTAAAGGTATTGATGTTCTTACAAGAACTAATTCATATTCAATAGAATACGACGGTCCGGCCAAATCTACTTTGGAGAGAATAAAAGAATTTGTAAAATAAAATCTTAATGTGTGGAAGGTTTGCTCAAACTAACATAATTAAATCTACATCGGATATAGCCAAAACGTTTATTGGAAAAGTAGAAAACATAGAAAATTTCAATATAAGTCCTGGCCAAGAAGCGGCCGTCATAAAAAAATATAGTAATGGACGGGCTTTAGAACTTGGTCATTGGAGTATTCTACCCAGCTGGGCAAAAGACAAAGAAGGTTTTAAACGCCTTTTTAATACAAGATTAGAAAGTTTGGTTAAACCATATTTTAAAAGATTAATTTCAAAAAATCGTTTGTTAGTACCTTGTAATTATTTTTACGAGTGGTCTAGATCTGAAGAAAATAAAAAAGTTCCATATTGTTTTAAGAATAAAATAAATAATGAAATAATGTATTTTGCTGGAATTTTCGAAAATAATGAGTTTAGTATCATCACGAGAGAGGCAACAAAAGAAAATTCTAAAATTCATCATCGCCAACCACTGATAATAGGTAAATCGAAAATAAATGATTTTCTTAATGTAAAAAACGATGCCGTTGACGTTTTAAATTCTATCAAACCACCAAATCTTTCATACCACCGAATAAGTCTAGAAGTAAATAATCCTAAAAATAACTTTGAAAAACTTATTGAACCTTTATAGAATTGCTTTATTCTTATTTAAAAATGATCAAAAAGAAAGTTTTATTTTGCACTCTAATCTTTCTAATGCACTTTTCCTCTTATGCTAAAGAGACAGAGGTGTGTGAATGGAAAAATGAAAAAGGTATACCCTGTATTACAATTTTCTCCGCTCCAAATACTTCAAAAGTTTCAGAAAGCACAATTGGAAAGATCGTAATTACAAAAAAGCAAATGAATGAGTCGGGCTATAAAGATGTTAGAGGTGTTTTAGAAAACGTTTTAGGTTTAGACGTTTATAGCGATGGACCAAGAGGACAAAAAACATCAGTATTTTTGAGAGGCATGAACTCTAATCACACGCTGGTTTTATTAAATGGTATTGCTATAAACGACCAAAGCTCACCCAAGGCAATGTTTGATTTTGGTTATGATTTTTTACAGGGTTTGCAACAAATTGAAGTTTATAAGGGCGCAAGTGGAGCTATTTTTGGACCAGCGGCTATAGGTGGTGCAATAAATTTTATTACGGATATTGATTACGAAAATTCCTTAACTCTGAGTGGATCAGATAGTAGAAATAATTTAATAAGTGGAAATTATACTTATATAACAGAAAACGGTTGGCAACATAATATTAAAGGGGGTTCTTCTCAAGATGAATATGTTAGTGCTCAAAATTCACAAAAAGATTTGGATGGAACAAAAAACTTGTCTGTAAGTTATAACTCTCAAAAATTTTTAAATGATAACTTAAAATTTAAAATATCTAGTTATGCAAGAAAAACTGATACTGGTTACGATAGCTGGGATGATGCAAACGCAAACGCAGATAATATAATGTATGCAATTCAAACGAGTATAGAAAATAAAAAAGATAACATTGAAGATACTTTCACAACTCACATGCATATTCACGATCGATACTACGATACCGCAGTTAAAAATAAATATTATTCTAAATCGTATGTACTTAAAGCTGAAAGAAAACTAAATATTGCAGAGAGTTTTTCTTTAGGATTCGGGAGTGATTACAATTACAATAAAGGTAATTTTCAAGTTAAAGGAAATTGGGGTTCTTCTGCTAAAGGTCATTCAGATAACATAGGTATTTATACAAACTCCGGGTACAAATTAAATGATTCAACAATTTTTTCCATGCATTTAAGAGGTGACAGTCATAAATACAGTCAGGAAAGTTTAACTTACAGATTGAATGCAACAAAATTGATAGATAAATTTACTTTTAGTTTATCTGAGTCTACAGGCATAAGACATCCTGATTTATACGTCTTACATGGGGTAAATCCTAGTGGTAGTTTTAAAGCAATGAAAACTACAAAGCCTGAAAAAAGTTTAACACGTGAACTTTCGGTTAATTATGATATCAACGAAAATTTAAATTTTAATACAGTTGCTTATAAAGGTAAAGTTTCTGATGTTCTTAACAGGGGTACCTCAACGCATGGATACAACGAAATTATCGATATTAAACAAGAAGGTCTAGAAAGTAATTTTGAAATAAAAAATAAAAGCCATCGTATTTTATTATCAAGCGTATTTTCTAAAAGTAGAGAGGGAGATGGTGATCCTCAACAACGAAGGCCTGAAAAACAATTCGGAATTAAATTCAACAAATCACTAAAAAATAATTTTATTGGTCCTTTTAATCTTAACTATAATTATAGACATATTGGTAAAGTCGAGGATTGGAAAAAAGGAACTTATTTAGCTAAAGTCGATAGTTCGGATATTATGGATTTGTCATTTTCTAAAGAAATCCTAGGAAATACTATATCTTTAAATATAACTAACCTAACAGATGAAAAATATCAGCGGCCAGATACCTATAATCAGGATGGTAGAAGAATAGGCTTGTCTTTTAAATCTAAATATTAATAATTACGTAATGAATAGATTTTATATCGGTCTTGGCATATTTTTAATTTTGGCTTTTACAAGATTTATACCTCATCCACCAAACTTTACGAGTTTAATTGCGTTAAGTTTTTATGTTCCAGCGATTTTTGGATTAAGATTTTTACCTTTAGTTTTAATAAGTTATGTATTGACTGATTTATTTATAGGATTGCACAACACAATTTTTTTTACTTGGGGAAGTGTAATTGCTATTGGGCTTTTGTCTAAATATTTAAATAGCTCGATTATCTTAAGAATATTTGGGGCTATGGGTGGTGCAACTTTATTTTTCATAATAACTAATTATGGGGTTTGGCTTAATGGTATGTATGATCAAAGTCTGAAAGGTTTAATGGAATCTTATTTAATGGGACTACCGTTTTATGGATATAATATAGTATCTACAATTATATTTAGTTGTATTATTGAGTTAATTTACTATCTTGCAAAACTAAAATTAAAATATACAAGTTAAAAATAATGAATAAACCATGTAAAATATATTTATGTGACTTAACTTACGATACAATAATACTTGTATCAGACACAATTCCTATCAATATAGGTTTCATAGGAAGTTACCTTAAAAATAATTTAAAAGATAAAATAGATATTGAACTTTTTAAATATCCAAATGATCTTTTAAAAAAAATCAAATCGCAGCCGCCAGATATTTTAGGACTAAGTAATTACTCCTGGAATAGTAATTTATCTGAGCATTTTGCAAAAATTGCAAAAAAATTAAATCCTAAATGTATAGTATTACAAGGTGGTACGAATTTTCCTCATGAGAGTGACCAACAAAAAGAATTTCTTTTAAATAGGCCATCTACAGATATTTACGCTCTTTATGAGGGAGAGAGATCAGCTTTGAATGTTGTACAGAGATATTTGGATACTAGAAAAGATTTAAATACTTTTTTTAATAACCCGATTGATGGTTGTGTTTTTATTGATCCAAAAACAAGGGAGAACAAACCAGTTTTGATTACTGGAAAATATCTTGAGAGAATAAAAGACTTGGATGAGATTCCTTCGCCATATTTAAATGGAATGCTAGATAAGTTTTTTGACGGAAAATTAACCCCTTTTTTGGAAACTAATAGAGGTTGTCCATTTACTTGCTCCTTTTGCCACACTGGTGCAAACTATTATCATAAGCTCAACAAGTTTTCTCAAAATAGAGTAAAATCAGAAATAGAGTATATAGGAAAAAAATCTAACCAATTAGGTATAACAAATTTACATATGGCAGATGTTAATTTTGGAATGTACCCACAAGATAAATTAGTTTGTGAGTATTTGCTTGAAAGTAAAAATAAATTTGGATGGCCACTTCAAATTATGGCTACAACTGGAAAAAATAGTAAAAAAAGAGTAATGGAAATTACTAGCGTTCTAGGAAATATGTTTTCTGTTAACATGTCACTTCAATCGATGAGTGAGACAGTATTAGAAAATATTAAAAGATCAAATATTAGACACGAAGACATGATTGCGGTGAATAATCACCTAAGAGCTGCTGGACGATCAACTAAAGCTGAATTAATTGTCCCTCTACCTGGGGAGACAAAAAAATCTTTTATTGACGGACTGAATACAGTTTTAGATTCTAATGCCTCATCAGTTACGATTTATACTTTAATGATGTTACACGGAACAGAGTTTAAAACTCCAGCATTTCGGGAAAAATACCAGTATAATGGTAAATATAGAATTGTTCCTTTAAATTTTGGAGAATACGATGGAAAGAAAATGTTTGATGTTGAAGAGGTAGGTATTTCAACTAAAGATTTAAATTTTGATGATTATCTTTCACTTAGGTCTATAGCTTTGATGGTGGAGTCTCTACATAATGGAAAACCTTATGAAGAATTTTTTCTTTATGCAAAACAATTTAAGATAAAATCTGCAACCTTTTTAAATTTTCTTTATGATAACATAGATCAAGCCCCGGTGTCAGTGAAAACAGTTTTTAATGATTTTATCAATGAGACTAAAGGTGAGCTTTGGGATTCGGAAAAAGACTTAATTAAATTTTATGAAGATGAAAAAAATTACAAGTTGTTAAAAGAAGGTAAAGTAGGAGGAAACTTAATATATAAATATAAATCTAAAAGCCTAACAGTTGCAAAAGTAGGGTGGATTGATTTTATTTCAGACCAGCTAGTTAAATATATACAAAATGAGTTTCTTGGAATTAATATTAGTGAAATTAAGAAAGAAATTGAAGAAATTAAAATGTTTACTACTCTCAAAATGCAAAGTTTATTAGAATCTGGGTCTAAATTAGAAACAGTAAAACATGAGTTCAAATATGATGTGCTAGAATGGATCGACCAACTAGGTATAAAGAAATTTTCTGATTTTAAATTAAAAGATAAAAAATGTTATTATTTTGAATTTACAAAAGAACAAGTAAATAATAGAAATGATTATTTTGAGAGATATGGTAAAGATATCAATGCGTTATCAAAAATTGTTACAAGAATAAGTAATTTAGAAAGTCAATTTAGAAAAATAAGAAGTTCTGAAATCAAAACTCCGAGAGATATATACAAAAAAACTACAGAATTATTTACTAAATACGCATTATCAAATTAACGATAATTATGAATAAATTTGAATTTAGGCCCACCCTTAATAACGTTGGCTGTTATATTAAAGTTAATTTAAAGCTCGTAAATAATTCACAAATTAAAATTATCCAAAATTTATTAGATAAGTTTGGGGTGCTTTTTTTTAAAAATCAAAATTTGAGCCCAAAAGAATATTTAGATTTTTCCTCGAACTTTGGTACACCAGCTAAATACCCAATGTTGAAACCGCATAAAGATTTTAAGGATATTTATGTTATTGAAAGAAAAAAAGAGGATAGCGGTAAAAGTTTTGGAGAAGGTTATCATACTGACTCTCAATATCTAGAAAAACCACCGAGATATACTTTTCTCCAAGCTATAAATGTTCCAAAGGAAGGACAAGGAAACACTCTATTTGCTAATCAATTTTTAGCTTATGAGGCTTTACCAAATAAATTAAAAAATAAGATTGAAAAAATTAAAGGTATATTTTCATCTAAAGGTAAAATTGCAAGTACTAGAGTCCTAAGAGAAAAAGAGCATGGAACCAGTGATGTAAAGGAAATAAGATCTACACATAGTATTGTTCAAACAATTAATGGAAAAAAAACAATTTATTGCTCACCTGGTCATTTAATTGAACTTTTAAATTGTGAGACTGATCAAAAAAAATTAATTAGTTTTTTATTATCTCACCAGATTAAATCAGAGTTTACTTATAGTTTTTGTTGGAGTCCTGGTGATATTGCTTTGTGGTCAAATCGATGCATGTTACATGCTGCTACTGCTTTTAACGGTGATAGGAAAATGTTTAGAATAACTGTTCAGTAACTAATCTTTGAGAGTAGTAAGGTGTCCCATTTTTCGACCTTCTCTAGGTTCTTTTTTTAAATAATCATAAAAAAACTCATTTTTCTTAAAACTTCTATTCTTAAAATCATTAATCTCAAAACCTAAAATATTTAGCATTTCTGCGTTAGAAATTTTTTTGACAGGTATTGTCTCTAAATTACAAACAGCCCTTACATGATTTTCAAATTGAGATATATTAAAAGCTTCAATAGTAAGATGGCCTGAATTGTGAAAACGTGGAGCAATTTCATTTACTAATAATTCATTATTTTGTGTAATAAAAAATTCTACAGTCAATACACCCACGTATGAAAAGTTTTCAGCAATTTTTTTTGCATGTTGAATAGCGCTTTTAAATATCCTGTCACTTATATCAGCAGGTATTTTAGATTTGTATAAAATTTGATTTTTATGAACATTTTCAATTGGCTCATAGCTTGACATTGTCCCATTTGAATATCTAGCAATAACAACAGAAATTTCTTTCTTTAAATTTACTTTTTTTTCGAGAATATAATCATTTGTAAAACACCAATCTTGTTTAACGTCATCTAAGGAGTTTAAAACAAACTGACCTTTTCCGTCATAGCCTAAAGTATTAGATTTAAGTATTCCAGGAAGAAGGTGTTGATTTTTCTTAATATCTTCTGCTGATTTAATGAAAACCCAATCGGTAGTATTAATTCCTAATTCATTTATAAAATTCTTCTCAAGTTTTCTATTTTGAGCAATTTTATTTATTTTAGGAGAGGGTAATACTTTCTTTTCTTTCTGAATTAGGTTTAAAAAATCCACTGGAATGTTTTCAAACTCGTAGGTTACAAAATTAACTTTACTTATAAACTCCTTAACTTTTGCATTATCGTCATACTTGCTATGAATGAATTCATCACAAAAATGTTGTGCTGGTCCATCTTTATCGTCTGAAAGTACAACTGTTTTTACTTTTAATTTTTTTGCAGCAGAGCACAAAAGTGAGCCTAATTGACCTCCACCAATCACTCCTAGACATATAGATTTAGACATTTACCTTGGTCTTTTTTTAACTGATTTAGTTTGTCTTGCTCTGTAGTTTTCAAGTTTATTTCTTACTTTTTTATCTTGCAGAGCAATGATTGAAATTGCTAATAGCCCAGCATTAAGGGATCCATTTATAGCAGTTGTTGCAACAGGAATCCCATTTGGCATTTCTGCTACTGAAAATAAAGCCGAAATTCCCTCTGTTTTTTTATCTTTTATTGGAACACCTATTACTGGAATTTTTGTTAAAGACGCACACATTCCTGCTAAATGAGCAGCTCGTCCTGCGCCCGCACAAATAACTGAGTAATTTTTATGCGCATTTTTTGCAAATTTAAAAAGTCTGTCGGGAGTTCTATGAGCACTTACTATCAAAACATCATTTTTTACTTTAAATTTTCTTAAAATTTGCTCACATTTTTTCATGACTGGATAGTCGTTTTTACTACCCATAATTATTGCTACTTTATTTGGAGAATTTGCTTTCACAAAACATTTTTAACAATTTTTAAGAAAAATACAATAGAGCATTTAAAAGATTAAATTAAAGACAGTAGCTGATCTGGTAATTTGGTAATTTTACCTTTTGAAGAAACTACAGCTAATTCAATTTTGGATGTAAAGATCAGTTTTTTGCCTTTTTCGATATTTTGTTCAAGAACTAGTCTAACAGGGCTTTTTTCTAATATTTTTGAAATAACTATTAAATCATCTTCAAATTTAGCTGGAGCGATATATTTAGATGATAATGATTTTACCACAAAAATGACATCAAATTTCTCTTTAAGCTCAATGTGTTTAAGTTTTAATTTTTCATAAATAAGTTCTGTTCTAGCCCTTTCAGTGAATTTAAAATAATTAGCGTAAAAGACTACTCCTCCTGCATCTGTGTCCTCGTAATATATTCTCACTCTATATTTATGATCCATCAGATGAATATATGTTCTTATTGATACAACTTCAACTTGCTTGAATTTCTTTCTTATTTTGAACAATTTTATGACAACCAATCTACCAAATCTGACTTTAAATAATTAATTATGAAAATATTATCAATTGCAGCTTTACTTCTTATGTTGACAAACTGTGCCGGTGGTAACGTAGCAAAAATCAAATTAGGCAAAAAATGTACAGTTGCTGATTCAAAACAAATTCAAGAGTCCTCACTTATCTGGTTCGTGTCTAAAGAGGCGCTTGATGACTTCGATAAAAGAATCAATAAAAAACATTGTTTAAATAGTTAATTTATTTAGAAAAAAAACAAAAATGTGCTAATAAGGGATAATGTCATTATCCCTTATTATTGCTATAATATTCTTATTCATATTATTAATTATGGTGCCATTAATAATTAGTAGAAAAGCAGAAAACAGTTCAAAAAGTTTAGGTGAATGGGATAAAATTAAGGAATATGGAAAAAAAATAAATGATAATACTAGAAATAAAAAACATTAATGAAATTGTATTTCATATATTTTTTAGTTTTAAATATATTAATCTCAGTTAATGCTATGGCAGAAAAACCATATCATCACCTAGCAGACGGAACCTTTAGAAATCCTGAAGGGTCACCAAAAAGAGACCCAAATATAAAATGGTCTTATAAAATTTTCAATGATGAAAGAAAAAAAATTAAAATCAATTTTCCCGAGGATCATGTTGTTCCAAGAGGCAAGGTTCTTAAGGACCTTAATGATAATTTAAAAAATGATTATATTGCTTGGATAGGGCATGCTACATTTTTAATTAAACTTGGAAATACAACAATTATTACCGACCCATTGTTCTCAAAAAATACAGGACCATTAATTTTTGGTCCAAAAAGATATGTTGAACCAGCTATAAATTTAAAAGAGGTCCCTAAAACGGATATTTTTTTACTCACACATAATCACTATGATCATCTAGATGTTAATGCTGTAAGGAACTTTCCGCATAAAGATGCAAAAGTAATTACTCCATTAAAATTATCAAAATATTTTAATCGTTACAAAGACGTTAATGAATTAGACTGGTACGAAACAATTAAAATTAATGAAGAATTAAAAATTACACTTTTACCAGCTGTTCATTGGTCGAAAAGAAGTTTGTTTGATACTAACAAAACTTTATGGGGGAACTATCTAATCGAGTACAAAGACAAAAAAATTTTGTTTGCTTGTGATACTGGTGTTGGAAATATTTACAAAAAACTTGGGGACAAATATGGCCCGATAGATATTACTTTTATAAATATTGGAGCATACAATTTTTTTCCAATAATGCCCCAAAAAGATAAGTCAGTTTATCATACTAATCCAGAGGAAGCTTTGGGTGTAGCAAGAGATCTTAAAAGTAAAAAAGTAATAGGTATGCACTGGGGGACGGTTATTCTCTCTTTAGAACCAATAATGGAACCACCTGAAAGATTTAAAAATAATGCAGGGAAATTTGGTTTTAAGAAAAATGACGCAATTATTTTTAAAATCGGGCAGGTGACAAAATTATCTGAGGTCTTATATTAATTTAATTTTTTTTTATACTCTCTGTCTATCATTGAAGTCAAAGAGTCAACAAGAGAGTCGGAAAACTTAAAAATTTCATTCGGTTTATATTCATTAGACTGACTTTTCGCTGGGTTGGTTTTATCTTCAACAATTATATTAGAAGTCGGATCATTATCTTTCAAATACACTAACATAATCCAGTTTTCATCTATCTCCTCATCTAATTTAATAAATATTTCAGAAGTCTCATACCGTCTATCTATTACCCTTAGTAATGACATTTTTTTTGGTAACCATCGTCTGTTAAGCTGAAAAACACAAGAAGCCATACTTCTATAAAAGCTTTCTAAATTATTTTCAATTTTTTCTCTAGCAATATTAAATTGTCTTTCTTTTTCAAGTAGATCCGATCTAGTATCATCATCTGAAACCTCTATACCTAACTGTTCAATTCTTTCTCTTATCTTTTGATCTCTAATAGCTTGATATTTTAATTTTATTTTTTCAATTCTTGCTTGTACTTCTTCATAATTTTCTCTTTCTTGATTTAAAACGATCTTTTCTAAATTTTTTATTTCTAAGGCTTCTCTTTTTCTGAATTGTTCAATTTTTTTCTCGAGTTTGATCTTTTCGTAAAATAATCTTTGTTTTTCAGCTTGTTCTTTTCTTACCTGGGCCTGCTCCTCTCGAATAAATTTCTTTAATTCAATTTTTCTCTCTTTAACTAGTTTAATTTCTTCTTTAACTTCAATTTGTTTTGCCTTTAACTCCTCCTGTTTCATCTTTTTATCTCTTCTGACAATTTCATCTTTTTCCTTTTTCATTTTCCTGAGTTCTTCTTTCCTTTTTCTATCTCTTTCTTCTTCAATTACTTTTTTAAAGGATCTGATTTTATCTGATATATTTTGAAAAAAACTTTGAAGTTTTTGATCTAAATTGAACGTAATTTTAAACTTAAAACTAAGTTTATCTGTTAGTCTAATAATTTTTCTAAAAGTTTCTTTTGACGAGCTTTTTCTTTTTTTTGATTTAGCTTTTCTTTTTTTTGCTAAAATTTTGAACTTTTTCCGTAAAAAGCGTTTTTTTGTTTTTCTAGCTTTTCTTTTAAATTTAGATCTTCTTTTTGCTCTTATTTGATTTTTAAGTTTTTTTCTTAATCTAGACTTTTTTCTAATTTTCTTTTTCTTTTTTTTCATACCTGATAATTATTAAATATCAGTTTTTATGAATATATATAGTCTCTTGTCGGTCGAGCTGCATTAAAGTTCTTCACAATTTGTAATTGAAATACCGCTAGGTCTCTATATCTAAAAGCTGCAGCACAACTTGCTAGATAAAAAGACCACATTTTTACAAATTTCTCATCAAACATATCTTTGACTAAATCTTTTTTTTCCATAAATCTGTTTAACCAACTTAAAAGTGTTTTGTCATAATGACGAATGAGAGTTTCAGTGTCAGCTACTATCAATCCAGTTTTTTCTATTGGTTTAACAATTTGACTTAATGACGGGCAAACACCCCCAGGAAAAATGTACTTATTAATAAATTTATTTGGGGGAGAAGGTTTATCTACAACACCAATAGTATGTAATAAAAATATTCCGTTCTCTTTAAGAAGTTTATTTATTGATTTGAAAAAAGCATTATAAAATTTTTTCCCAACGTGTTCGAACATTCCTACTGAGTAGATTCTATCATATTCACCTTTTACTTCCCTGTAATCAGCCAATTCAAATGAAACTTGGTTATCTAATTTCAATTCTTTTGCTTTTCTATTGCAATAATTAATTTGGTTTTTACTTAACGATATTCCCTTCACCTCGCAACCTTTTTGTCTTGCTATTTCAAAAGCCATACCTCCCCATCCACAACCTACTTCTAAAATTTTTTGACCGCTTTTTATGTTTAGTTTTTTTATTATATGATCAATTTTATTCTGTTGTGCTTCTTCTAAAGTCTTTGTATCTTTTTTCCAATAACCACAGGAATATTGCCTATGCTTTGTGTCTAAAAAAATGTCATATAATTTTTCCCCTTTGTCACCTCCGATATCATAATGGTGTTCTACATTTTTTCTTGCTTTGCCAGGTAAATTAAAATTTGAAATAAATCTAACTGATTGATAAATTTTTTTCGATAAATAGCTAGCAGTTGTTATTTCTTCTCTACCTAAATTTTCTATAAGAGACATTAAGAATTCTTCTAAGCTTCCGTTCTCAATTAAAATTTCATTTCGCATATATGCTTCTGGAAACTCTAGCTCGGGATCAAGAATTAATTTCCATTTTAAATTTTCTTTTAATAATTTAATCGTTATTGGTTTTTCTTTTTGAGGGTCACCGCAAATATATTTTTGACCAGAGGAATCTTCTAGGATAATTCCATTTTTTTTATAAATTTTACTTAAAACTTTTGCTAAAATCATATCTTAAGCTGCGATGTTTTTGTTGAGATCAAATTTTATATTCTCAAGTTTCTTATTTAATTCTTTGCTATCTTTTGAATTCAATAATGTTAATGGAGGTAATAAATTTTTAAATTTAGAATTTTTAGTAGACATGTAGCTATGTAAACCTGAAATTAAGTTATAATTATCAAAAATGTGTCTTACCATAATTAGTTTTTCATTTGTGGTTTGAGGTTTGTTTTTTTCAAAGTTATCAAAAACCTCTCTAGCTAGTTTATGGGTGACGTTTGCAATAGCAGATATGCACCCAGAGCATCCGATTTCCAAACCTTTCAGTAGTTTTGATTCATCTCCTGGGAAGATTAGGAAATTTTTTATTTTGAGATTTTCATACAAATTATAAGTGGAATCCTTGCAACCAATTATATTTTTTGGAAATGAGTCTACTAATTTTTTTACAAAATTTACTTCAAATTTAAAACCACTAAGTTTTTCAAAATTATATAAAATAATTTTTACTTTAGGAATATTTTGAATTATTTTTGCATAAAATTCAAAAACACCTGCTTCTAAGTTACCTTTATAGTATGCTGGCGGCATAATGAGAAAATTTTGAAAATCGTATTCAATTGAATATTTAATAAACTCAATAGTTTCTTTTAATGAATTACAACCAGTGCCTAGGTGAAAATTCTTTTTAAATTTACTTAATGGAAGTTTAGAGACAAGCTCCTTTTTTTCAGCCATTGAAATTAATTGACTTTGTCCTGTGGAGCCAAAAAAGAAAACGCCGTGCAAACCCTCTTTAATTATGTTTTCAGCATGAGATACTGTTTCATCAATATCTAATGAACCATTTTCATCTAAAACGCTTAGTGTTGCAGCATATACACCTTTTTTCATCATAATCTTACCTAAATTTATTTGTCTAAGTTATAATAATATATTTCAAAATGAAAGTTCTTGTTATACAGCAAAGATATGGGATAGGGGATATGCTGATATTTTTACCTTATCTAAAGGCTATTTCAGAATCAAATAATGTAAAAATTTCTCTATTGGCAAAAAGAACCTCTAGATCATCAGATCTGTTTTTTGGAGAAAACTTGTTAGATGAAATTATAAATTTAGATTCTACTAATGATGGAATGTTAGGATTTTTTAAATTATCAAAAGAAATTAGAAAAAGAAAATTTGATAAAGTTTATATATTTAACGGTTCCGTGAGGTACAGGCTTTTAGCAATTTTTGCTGGTATAAAAAATATATATCAATACCCTCTTTTCACTTCCAAAGATGTTATATTCCAAACAGCAAAAGTGTTTACTGAAACTCATATAGGAAAAATTCTTTCTACAGAGCCACATTTGTTATTAAAAAATGAAGATGTTATTAAAGCAAAGAAAACCTTCAATATAAATAATGAGACAAAAAATATTGTTCTAGGTATTTCCGCCTCTGGACCAACAAAAAGATGGGGTTTAGAAAATTATATTAAATTAGCATCACAGTTAAACGAACACAAAAAATGTAAATTTTTTATCGCAGCAGGTAAAAACGATTTAGAAATAATTGAAAGAATACGGGCATCTAAAATAAGCGCTACTTGTATCACGCTAGAAAATTTACCTATCGCAGATATTTTGCCAATAATTAAAAATTGTGATTTATACATTGGAAACGATACTGGATTCATGCACATGAGTGCTGCCTTAGGAGTAAAATCAATTAGTATTTTTACTGACTCCCCCGCATATTCTTATAGTGGTTATTCAAAAAAAATATTTCCAATAGTTCCTGAAGGGGAAACAGTTGAGAGTACAACTCATGATACGTTAGGTAAAGAAAAAATTTCTTTTAAGAAAGTTTTAAAAATAGCAATTAACCACTTAAGTTAACTGAAATCAGTCTTCAAAATTTTATCTTTAGCTTCATTTACTAATTGGCTTAATCGCTCTGAATTCAGGTCACGATTCATGTCTGGATGAATTTTTTTTTGTAATTTTGCAGCGGTTTTTAATACATCTTCTTTAGAGCATCCTTTTTTTAAACCTAAAATTTTATAACTCTCCTCAGTAGATATACTTGTGGTCGCTTGTGAGCCTTTATTTCCAAATCTTCCCGAACTTCTTAAAACTTGTATGAGTCTCCATAATTGAAATAATTGTAAGGCAGTAAACCCTTTTATCTTTAATCCACTCAAGAGTATCAATAAAAATGGTAATGAAAATATGTATTTACCGCCAATTGCTAAGACTGTAGCTAAAAAGATGGATATTATTATAGCTAATCTTTTTAAAAACTGGGCGATTTTTTTAGTGCTTGTTTTAGCAAACCAGTTAAGAAATAAATAAACAATGACAAATATGATAATTCCAATTAAAAACCAATTCATATAATTATTCTATGATGAATATACCAAAATTAAAAAAAATAAAGAGCGAGAAAAAGTATCACAATATCGCTTTAAAAGATGATTATTCTTGGGTCGATCAGCCTGATATTTTAGACGTACTAAAAAACCCTCAAAAATTACATCCTGAAGTAAAAAAATATATTGAGGAAAACAACTTATTAACTGAAGAATATTTTAAGGATGTTAAAGATTTACAAAAAGATCTTTTTAAAGAAATAAAATCAAAAATCAAACTTGATGACACATCTTTAAAGTTTAAAGATCGAAGGTATTTTTATTGGAGTAAGACTGAAGCTGAAGGAAATTATGGTAAGAGATTAAGACAGATAATAGATAAATCTAAACCTGAAGAAATTTATTTTGATGGCGATTTGGAAAAGAAAAAAACAGGTTCGGAGTACTTTGGCCTTGGTAGTATAAGTGTTTCACACAATGATGACTTAATGGCATATTCTTTAGATTTAAAAGGTTCTGAATATTACACGATTTATTTAAGAGATTTAACAAATAATAAAAATTTACCTGATCAAATTGAAAATACTAGTGGAAGTATTACTTGGTCTTTAGATAGTAAAAGTTTTTTTTATTCCAAACTAGATAAGTTTCATAGACCAAGGAAAATTTATAAACATTTTTTAGGTACACCCATAGAAGATGACAAGCTTATTTTCGAGGAAAAAGATGAGACTTTTACATGCGGTATTGGATTAACATCTGATGAAAAATACTTCATAATTTCTACTTCTGATCATATTACTACTGAAGAGTATTTTTTTGAATCAAGCAGTTATGACATAAAGCCTCAACTTTTTAGAAAGAGAAAAAAAGATGTACGTTATTCTTTGGACTCTTGGAAAAATTATTTTTATTTGCACACAAATGAAAATGCTAGAGACTATAAAATTTTAAGATGCAAAATAGATAATATTAAAAATCTGGAGGAATTCGTTCCATCAAAAAAAAACACTGTTATTGGTGGTTTGGATTTTTTAGATGACTTTATTATAAGAGCGGAAAAATCTGATGCGATACCAAAGTTATATGTAAGAAATATTAGTACAAATCACGAGGAGGAAATTAAAATCTCTGATGAGCCAATTGGTGTTCCAGGGGCTGCTTTGATGCAAAAGGATACTAATACCTCAAAAATTAGAATTAGTTGGGAAAGTATGGCCACACCAGGGAAAGTATTTGAATATGATATTAAAACAAAAGAAAAAAAATTAGTTAAGGAAGTGGAAATACCATCAGGTCATGATCCAAGCAAATATGTTGTCGAAAGAATAAAGGCTAAGTCACACGATGGTCGTATGATACCTATTAGCCTTGTAAGACTAAAAAATTCAAAACAGGATGGAAATTCAAAAGTGTTATTATATGCATATGGAGCATATAAACATAGTGTATCACCATCGTTTAGTGCTTCAAGATTTTGTTTGGTTGATAGAGGTATTACTTTTGCTATTGCTCATATAAGAGGTGGAGGAGATTTAGGAGACAATTGGCACACCGAAGGAAAAAAGAAACTTAAGAAAAATACCTTTCTTGATTATATTGCGTGTGCAAATCATCTCATTGAGCAAAGATATACACATAAAGGAGGATTATGTTTTTATGGGGGAAGTGCTGGGGGACTTACAGGTGGTAGTGTCGCTAATATGGCCCCAGAATTATTTTTTGCAATGCTTTTACTTGTGCCTTTTGTAGACACAATGACAACGATGTTAAATGAAAAACTTCCACTTACACCTGCTGAGTGGGAACTTTGGGGAAATCCAATAAAAAGTAAAGAATATTTTGATTACATACTCTCTTATTCTCCTTACAACAATCTGGGTAAAAAAAAATACCCGCCCATGTTAATCACGTCTTCAATATTTGATAATAGAGTTTTATATTCTGAGCCTATAAAATATATTGCTAAGCTAAGAGACGTTAAAGAAGATGACAATGAACAATTATTAAAATGTAAGATGGAAGCAGCCGGTCATGGAGGTATGAGTGGTAGAGATAATGCTATAAAAGAATTAGCGGAAGAATATAGTTTTATTTTAAAAAACGCAAAAATTTAAAAACCCTCTTGAAAATAAAAAAAAAAATACCATATATAATTTGTTGATTGCCAAATGGGATCAACATTAACCTTGCTAACAAAGGAGGAAATATGACAAGTAAGGATCTATCGATCTTTAATTCACTTAGACCTTTTAGCATTGGATTCGACGATATGTTTGATCAATTCGAGTCGATGCTTGGTAATGGTAGTCTTGCTGTACAAAGCAATTATCCGCCATACAACATTCGAAAAGCAGGCAAAGATAAGTATGCTATTGAAGTAGCAGTTGCTGGCTTTAATAAAGATGATGTTGAAGTAGAATACGAAGATAATCTTTTAACTGTTAAGACAAAACAAGTTAAAAGTTCTGAAAAAAAAGATGGTGATGAAATAATTCATAGAGGTATTTCTCAAAGATCTTTTGCCAGATCATTTACAATTGCAGATGATGTAAAAGTGGGTGGTGCCGAGTTAAAAGATGGACTTTTGACGATCTCCTGTGAAAAAATCGTGCCAGAAGCAAAGAAAAAAAGACTTATTGAGATAAAATAAGTTTACCTTACTTGCGGAGTAATCTCCGCAAGTAAATTTTAAATTATGCAAATAGCTGACAAATTTGATTGGTTTTGTAGAACAACTTGGTCCAAAAGTGCGTACAATACATTATGGTGTCTTATCGGTTGCTCTATAGGCGACTTTGGAACTATTTATTATTTTCAGATAACTCCTCACTCTCTTTCAGTTTTTTTAGTTATGCTAATTGCTATAATTAATGGGATAATTACTTCTATAATTCTTGAAACTATAATTTTATTAAAACAAAAATTTAAGTTAATAGAAGCCTTTAAAATTGCCTGTGGAATGTCACTTATAAGTATGGTTTCTATGGAATTAGCGATGAACCTCACAGATTATTTAATAGTAGGCTCTGCAAAACTTGTGTGGTGGGTAGTGCCTATAATGTTGCTAGTAGGATTTTTAACACCATGGCCTTACAATTATTGGAGACTTAAAAAATTCAATAAGGCTTGTCACTAAAAACAGTTTTTACTTGTAAAACCTACTACCTTGTTTGCTGAGCTAATTTCAAAAATTCTTTCGCATTTTATCTTTAACTTTTCATTAGTATAAACATAAAACCTATTTCTTGAATTATTTTTAAATTTAATTTGATTGGGTTTGCCAAATTCTATTTTTAAGTCCTCTTCTGATCTATTTAACCATTGACTTAGTTGGGCCTCTTCTTCTGAAACTTTTTCATCAATCTTTTTCGATACCGTTTGACACGAAAAAAGGCTGATTATTAAAAAAGTAAATATTAAAAATAATTTCATTTTCAACTAATTGTAGAATATACCTGAATCTTATAAACAGAAATATTTATTATAGGTTGTAATTTTATATTAGGGGCAGTTTTTTCAAAGATTTATCCAAAGAATCATTGTAAGCACAATTATTAGGAGGTTTTATGCTTGAAAAATATTTTGAATACAAAAAACACAAAACAAATTTTAGAACAGAAGTAATTGCTGGGGTTACCACTTTTCTAACGATGGCATACATAATGTTCTTAAATCCTTTTATTTTATCAGGGGAGTTTGCAGGACCTGAAAAAGGATTTTTTGATTTTGGTGCTGTCTTTACTGCAACAATAATAGCTACAGCCATAGCTTGTTTTATAATGGCTTTTTACGGAAAAACTTGGCCAATCGGTTTAGCTCCTGGGATGGGAATAAACGCATTTGTTGCTTTCGGCGTTGTGGCTGGAATGGGTTACACTCCTCAAGAAGCTTTGGGTGCTGTGTTAGTTGCTGGGGTATTGTTCTTATTAATTTCTTTAACTCCAATAAGAGCTTGGTTAATAAATTCTATCCCAAAAAGTTTGAAGTTAGGAATTGGGGCTGGAATAGGTGGTTTTCTTGCAATTATAGGATTGGAAATTATGGGAGTAGTTGGAGATCATCCCGTTACCTTGGTAACTTTGGGAGACATTAAAAATCCATTGGTTCTACTTGGTTGTTTGGCATTTGTTTCAATGGTCGTAATGGAAAAAATGAAAATACGTGGAAATATAATAATTGGAATACTCATCTTCAGTGTTATCGCTTGGGTAACTGGTCTTGCTAAATTTAATGGGGTAGTAAGTACTCCTCCGCCAATGACTTACCTTTTTGCATTTGATTTGGGAGCTGCTTTTACAGCAGGAATGTCAACAGTGATATTTACTTTATTATTTATTGACTTTTTTGATACTGCTGGAACTTTGACTTCTGTTGCAAATGTTGCTGGTAAAGTCGGCAAAGATGGAAAAGTGAAAGATATTAATAAAGCCATGCTTTCTGATAGCGTTGGTACTGTCGCTGGAGCATTTATGGGGACAACTACTGTCACAAGTTATGTTGAGTCTGGTGCTGGTGTAAAAGCAGGCGGAAGAACAGGAATGACATCACTTGTTATAGGTGTGTTATTCTTAGCTTGTTTGTTCTTTTCTCCTCTAGCTACTTCATTGCCTAAAGAAATAGATGGGGCAGCTTTGTTGTATGTTGCTGTTTTATTTGTAAGAAACTTAACAGATATAGAGTGGAATGATATTGCAGAGTCTGCACCTGCGGTGGTTGCTTTTATTGCTATGCCTTTGACTTATTCTATAAGTCATGGAATTGCTTTAAGTTTTATCGCTTATGCATTAATTAAAATTTTTACAGGGAAATTTAACACTACTTCACCAGCTATTTGGTTGATAGCTGCGTTAAGTGTTGCAAGTTTTGCTGTAGCTTAAATAATTAAAGGGCTGGGAAACTGGCCCTTTTTACTTCTGACTTTTTTTTAAATCCTCTACTCTAATTTCTTCATATTTCTCGAAGGGTTGTACTATCCAAGGATTATCTTTAAGTCTTTGAGCACAAAAATCTGGTTCAAAAGTTGAGTCTGCTTTTTTCCATAAAACAGCTGTTTTAATTGCTCTAATTTTACCTTTTAAAGGTGGATATTTTTTTAGCCAATCAATGCTTCTGTTCAAGGTGATTCCAGTATCAGATAAATCATCACATAATAAAATATTTCCACTCATATCTTGAACTGTTGAACTTAGTTCTCGAGAAAAAACTAATTCTCCTTGTTGGTCCTCGATATTTTCTCCTGAATAAGACTCTACTGCTAAGTAAGCACACTTAAGCTTAAATACTCTGCTCAAAACATCTATAATAGGAGCGCCGCCCCTCATTATACCTATAAGAATATTGGGTTTATATCCACTATCGTGAATCTGTATTGCAAGCTTCTCTACAATTAGATTATACTCTTTCCAATCTATAATTAGTTTATTAGCCATAAAAAAAACTAATTTATTTTAAAGGAGTTGTAAATGAAAGGTTACGTTGTTTGTGTTTATAAAAGTATTGCAAATGAGGAAAAGTTAAAGGAATATGCAATTAAAGCTAAAGTAGCAGTTGAAAAATTTAAAGGTAAATTTTTAATAAGAGGTGGAAAGTCTACAATAGAAGAAGGAGATAAATCGCCACGTACTGTTGTAATTGAATTTCCGTCGTACAATGAAGCTATTACTTTTTATCAATCTAAAGAATATCAAGATGCTCATTCTATCTTAAAAGGACATGTAGAACGTCAATTTCAATTAGTAGAGGGTGTTTAATATTGTATTGGCTCGTCGTCAATTGATCTCCATAAGTACCAAGTTGCAACTGAGCAGTAGGGCGAAAATCTCTTATAAAGTTTAATTAAAAATTTTTTTGGTGGAAAATATTTTTTTTTATAATTATTAGAAATAGCTCTTAGCAAACCGATATCCTGCAGAGGCCAGATATTTGATCTATTAAATGTAAATAAAAGAATCATTTCAGCCGACCATTTACCTATTTGTCTTAAACTTGATAAATATTCTATTGCCTCTTCATCGCTCATTTCTTTTATTAATTCCGGTTTAAACTCCTTTAATGTGAGTTTTTTTGCAAGTTCTTTAATACCTTTTACTTTTTGCTTGCTTAAACCACAACTTTTAAGACTAGAGACTGACAATTTATTTACAATTTTAGGATTTATTTTTCCTTTACATTTTTTTTTAAATTTAAAGAAAACCGAGTTAGCAGCAACAACACTTATTTGTTGTCCAATTATACTTTTACACAATGAAAAAAATACATCGTTCCTAGTAATTAAGGATCCATCTTTATAGTTTGATATTAATTTAGCCATTACTTTATCTTTTTTTGATAATATTTTTTTAGCTTTATTCCAATAAATTGGAGGTCTTTTCATGCTCTTGGATTTATAATTTGTTTTTTTAATTTATTCTCTCTCATAAATATTATCAGAGAACTTGTTATAACTAGTAATGCCCCAAAAAGTGTCAATATCTTTGGTACCTCACTCCAAATTAAGAAACCGAAGACAATTGCAAAAACTAGACTTAAATACTTAATTGGCGTTACCAAAGATGCCTCTGCTAATCTATAACTTTGGGTGAGTAATAAATTAGCAACACTACCACATAAACCCATTATCATAAAAATTGCAAAATCTATTTTAGAAGGTAAAACCCAATCACCTTTAAAGATAGTTGCGAGACCCAGCGCTGAACAAAGTACCGTAAAGTAAAAAGCGATTCTGTAATTTGGTTCAGTTTTAGATAAAGACCTAACGCTAATTGCCACACAAGCAAAAAAAATACAAAAGATTATTGGAGTGATATAGTAAAAATTTAAATCTATAAAAGCTGGCTGGACTATTAATAACATTCCTATAAAACCTAAAAATACAGCTGACCATCTTTTTATCCCAACCTTCTCAGATAAAAAGAAAATTGAAGCAACGGTAACAAATATTGGTCCTCCGAAAGTTAAAGACACTACATCAGCTAAAGGTAATTCCCTTAATCCAATAAATAATGCAATGATAGCTGCTGCACCAGTAATAGCACGAAATGCATGAAGGCCTGGTCTAGATGTTTTGTAAAAATTTAATAATCTGTCCCTAGGTATAATGAAAAAAATTGGTATAAAGCCTATAAAAAATCTTAAAAATAAAACTTGTCCCACAGGATAATAATCAAGCCACTTTACACAGATATCCATTACAGAAAAGCAAATTACGCTTCCTACCATGTACAATACGCCTATTTGATTTTTACTTAGCAATTTATTATCCTCATAACTTCATAACATAAAAAATTACTTATGCAAAAATGTTACTTAGCTTTGGGTTGTTTTTGGAAACCTGAAGAAAAATTCAAATCTCAAAAAGGCATTATTGATACTGAAGTAGGATACGCCGGTGGATATAAATCAAAAGTTACTTATGAAGAGGTTTGTCAGGGGAACACTGGACATGCTGAAATAGTGAGATTGTCATTCGATGAAAAAATTATAACTTATGAAAAAATATTAGAGCTCTTTTTTAAAATGCATGATCCAACTCAAAAAGATATGCAATTTCCAGATGTCGGAACTCAATATAGAAGTGAAATATTTTATGACAATGATGAGCAAAAAAAAATTGCAATTAAGGTAAAAGATAATTTTAACAAAGTTTATAATAATAAAATTGAAACAAACATTTCTCCAATAAAAAACTATTGCAAAGCGGAGGAATATCATCAAAGATATATTGAAAAGAATAGACGATGAAACAATTAGTTTCTACGGATTGGCTAGAAAAAAATATAGATAAAGTTAAAATTTTTGATGCATCATGGCATCTTCCAAATTCAAATAGAAAAGCTGAGGAAGAGTATAAATTAAATCATATTAATAGATCAATTTTTTTTGATATTGATAAATACTCAAATCAAAATTCATCATTACCTCATATGTTACCTAATAAAAATGAATGGGAAAATATTGTATCTTGCCTTGGAATTAAAAATTCTGATCATATTATTGTTTATGACGACTCAGATGTATTTAGTGCATGTCGAGTTTGGTACACTTTTATTTACTTTGGGCATGATCCTAATTTAATTTCTGTACTAGATGGTGGTTTAAAAAAATGGATTAAAGAAAAAAAATCGACATCTAAAGATATATTAAAGATTGTTAAGTCAGAATATAAGGCTGTAGAAGATACTTCTTTAGTGATTAATAAAGATCAAGTAAACCAAAATATTAAAAATAAAAAATTTCAATTAATTGACGCAAGAGGAGAAAAACGATTTCTAGGACTTCAGCCTGAGCCTAGAGAGGGTTTGAGAAGCGGTCATGTAGAAGGCTCTATAAATTTACCATTTCAATTATTAATTAATAAAGATAGGACTTTTAAAAAAGTTGATGAATTAAAGCGTATTTTTGAAGAAAAAAAAATTAACATAAAACAAGATAAGGCTTTTCTTTGCGGATCAGGAGTGACTGCTACTGTATTAGGGCTGGCTAATTCTCTAATAACTGATACAAATCCAAAAATATATGATGGTTCCTGGGCTGAATACGGTTTAAAAAAATAATGAAAGCTTCAACAAAACTAAAAACTTTTTTAATCATTTTCTTTGTTGCTATTTTTGTAATAATTGCAGCTCGTCATTTTATAGGTCTACATTTTCAAAAAAAATTTAGTGTAAGACCGGCGCCAGGAGTAATTGTTAAAGAGGTAGAAAAATCTAATTTTTATAAAAGTATTGAGACTTTTGGTACAGCGATCGCTCAAAAATCTAAAACGTATAGAGTTACAAAAAACGATGTTATTGGAAATTTAAAAATTGAGGATAGATTTGTTAAAGAAGGTGAAATAATAATTGCACTTAAAGACGAAAAAAATATTATTGCTGACTTTGAAGGTAAAATTGGTAAAAGAGAAATTGCTCAAGGTGTTCTAGGGTCAAATAGTTTAATAATAACGTTAGATGATTTAAGGAAAATTATAATAGATATCAAAGTTCCAGAAAATTATGTGGGAGTTCTTAAGCCTGGATTGAAGGCAGAAATTACAAGCTCGGCGTTTAATAAAGTATTCAAAGGTAAAATAGAAACTATAAGTTCTCGAATAGACCCATCTACAAGATCCATTTTAACAAGAGTAATAGTAGACAATTCAAAATTTGAGATAATACCGGGTCAATTAATGACTGTTAAGATTATTTACGAAGAAACTGATGAAATTGGTGTTCCTGAAAGCGCCGTAACGATACAAGGTAAAACAGCGTTTGTATACGTCGTAAATGATGAAATAGCTGAAAAAAAAAATATTAAATTAGGAAAAAGAAACTTTGGGAAAGTTTCAGTTTTGTCAGGAATTAATGAAGGTGATTTTGTAATAACTGAAGGTGTATCAAAAGTAAGAGATAAAGCAAAAGTTAAAATTTTAAACCCTTAAAATAAAATGTTTTTAACAGACCTATCTATAAAAAGACCTGTTGTAGCCTCTGTCATGAGTTTAGTACTTGTGATTTTTGGACTTGTAACTTTTCAAGAGATACCAACTGATGAGTTGCCAGATGTGCAGCCGCCTGTGGTTACTATACAAACTGAATATAAAGGTGCATCTGCAGAAATTGTAGACACTCAAATAACTCAAAAGATTGAGGACTTTGTTGGAGGAACACCGGGTTTAGAAACTATTGATTCTTTTAGCGAAGATGAAAGTTCAAGAATTACTTTAACTTTTGAAACGAATTTAGATCTTGACGATGTTACAAATGACGTAAGAAGTTCAGTTTCGAGAGTTTTGGACAATTTACCTGACGGAGCTGAACAACCCGAAATATTCAAACAAAGTGGTCAAATGCGGACTACAATGTGGTTGTCTTTTAGTTCAGAGACAATGACAGATTTAGAATTGACTGATTATGCTGATAGATACTTAACAGATACTTTCTCCACCGTTGACGGTGTCGGACGCGTAAGACTCGGGGGTGAAAGAGAACTTTCTTTAAGAATTTGGCTTGACCCGTTGGCTTTGGCTGCAAGAGATTTGACAACTCAAGAAGTTGAATTAATTTTGCGAAAAGAAAACGTAGAATTTCCAGCAGGTAGAATTGAGTCAAAAGATATAGACTTAACAATTAAATTAGACAAAGCGTATGAAGATATAGAAAACTTTAAGAATTTACCACTTAAGAGAGCTAAAGATGGATCAATAATTACTTTGTCTGATGTTTCAAGAATAGAATTAGGCGCCGAGTCAACAAGAACATTATTTAAAGGGAACGGAAAACAAGTGGTTGGAATAGGTATATACCAGCAATCAGATGCGAACACTATTGCAGTAGCTAATGGTATTAAAGCAAAAATTAAAGAATTAAAACCAAGTTTGCCGCCTAATACAACTCTTGAAGTGTCTTTTGACAGAAGTAACTACATTAAAACTGCAATTAAAGAAGTTTATAAAACTTTAATTATAGCATTATTGCTGGTTACAGTTATTATTTACTTATTTTTAGGTAACATAAGAGCTCTAATCGTTCCTTTAGTAGCACTTCCTGTGTCCTTAATTTCAACTTTCTTATCGATATATATTTTTGATTTTTCGATAAATCTTTTTACTTTGATGGCTTTAGTACTTGCGATCGGAATAGTGGTTGATGATGCAATAGTAATGTTAGAAAATATTGTAAGAAGAATAGAATTAGGAGATACACCTTTAGTTGCAGCCTATAAAGGAGCTAAGCAAGTTTCTTTTGCAATTATAGCAACTACTGTAGTTCTTGTGGCTGTTTTTGTTCCTTTGATTTTCATTAAGGGTATTACAGGTGTGCTATTCACTCAGACTGCAATAACTCTTGCTTCAGCTGTAATCATATCAAGTTTTGTTGCCCTTTCTCTAAGTCCAATGCTAGCTAGCAAGTTTCTTCGGAAAAATATGAAAAAGTCTAAACTGGTTGTTAAATTTGAGAATTTTTTAAAAAATCTTACTTATCTTTATAAAATTTCATTATTAGAGTGGATAAGAAAAAGAAAAACAATAACAATTTTTTTATTAGGCACACTAGCTCTCACTATTTTCTTTTTTAACTTTGCAAAAAAAGAATTGATAGCGCCTGAAGATAGAGGTGCTTTCTTTGTAATAGTGAAAGCTCCTCAGAGCTCTGGTTTTAACTTTACCAAAGATAGAGCAGAAGAAATTGAAAAATTATTACTACCAAAAGTGGGAAATGGTGAATATAGAAGATTAATAATGCGTGTTCCAGGTTTTGGAAAATCTGCAAAGCAGGTTAACAGTGGATTCATTATTGTTCTTTTGGAGCCTTGGAAAAAGAGAGATCGTCATGGGGTTGAAATTATGAGGGAGTCTTTTAGAGAAATAGGTAAAGTACCTGGGGTTTTAGCCTTTCCGATAATGCCTCAAGGAATAAGAACTGGTGGGATAGAAAGTCCTGTTCAATTCGTAATTTTAGGAAATACTTACGAACAGTTAATTGAGTGGAAAGAAATTATTAAGAAAGAGGCAAGAAAAAATTCTGGCCTTACATCAATTCAAGATGACTTTGATTTAAATAAGCCCCAACTCAATGTAAAAATTGATCAAAAAAAGGCTGCTGATTTAGGAGTTTCTACTGAAGATATAGGTAAAACTATAGAGACAATATTTGGCTCTAAAAGAGTTACAAATTTTACAAGAGATGGGAAAGAATACTCCATAATTTTACAAGGAGACATTAAAGATAGACAACAACCGGACAGTATAAGTAAAGTTTTTGTCAGATCTAAAAATAATGGAAAACTTGTATCTGTATCCAATTTAGTAGCTTATAATGAGGAAGGTCAATCGCCTTTCTTAGCAAGATACAATAGACAAAAAGCTGTAACAATTTCAGCAAGACTCGTTGGAGATTACTCTTTAGATGAAGCATTGAAGTTTTTAGTTGGAGTTGTCGAACAGAATACTCCACAAGCTAGAATTGCTTACAAAGGTGAAAGCGAAGAATATAAAAAAACTAATACTGAACTTTATGTAATATTTGCCCTCGCTTTAATAACTGCCTATTTAGCAATGAGTGCACAGTTTGAGAGCTGGAGACACCCACTTACAATTATGTTAACTGTTCCGATGGCGATATTAGGTGGTTTATTAGGTCTCTTAGTAGTTGGATCGTCGCTAAATGTTTATAGTCAAATTGCTTTGATTATTTTAATTGGTTTATCTGCTAAAAATGGAATTCTTATTGTTGAGTTCGCAAATCAGCTGAGAAAAGAGGGAAAAAATTTAGAAGTTGCTGTTTTTGAAGCTGCATCAATTAGATTAAGACCAATTCTTATGACAAGTATATCAACAATTATTGGTGTTCTACCCCTTATTTTAGGAACTGGTCCAGGAGCAGCAAGCAGACTAACAGTAGGTATAACAATATTTGGTGGTATGTTGTTTTCTACTTTTTTCACTTTATATGTGATACCGACTGTTTACACTATAGTTGGTAAAGGAACCCAAAGAATTGACGCTGTTGAAATCGAATTAAAAAAACAGCTTAAAAAATAATATACTTATTTTTATCTAGATTTTTTTTACAAATAGTTAATTGTTTTCTGTATTTTGATGCCATATCTTTCACTGATTTTGCGTAAATAATGGCTTTTTTATCTTTAGAGTAGTTTTTATAATCACCCCAACCCTTATAATAAGCTAAATATTGTTTATAGGCATCTTTTTTTGAAATTTTAAGAATTTTATTTGTCTTATTTATATACCATCCAATAAAATCAACTGAATCTCTAAATCTTGCTCTTGTGGCCAAAGGATTTTTAATCTCTCGTTTATATTGTTCCCAAGTTCCTTTAACTGCCTGCGAGTACCCGAATGATGATGAGGGTCTTTTAAAAGGGATAACTTTGAACAGCTTTTGTCGTGGTGGTTTAGCCAACCAATTAAAATCACTTTCTTTTTTTACAAATGCCAATTGTAAATGTATGGGTGCGCCCCATTTCTCATATGATGCTTTAGCATGTTTGTACCAAAGATATCTTTCCTCAAATATTGCACAACTATTCTGGGTATTTTTTGGAATTGAGGAGCATGCTGATAGAATTAAAAAAAGAAATATAATTAAATTTTTTCGAAAAAGAATCATTAATTAATTTATACTAAAATTCAATTAACTTTTCTCCATTTTTCTGGGTTTAAAAATTTACCTTGCCATAAACCAAGCTTATTTTGTTTAGCGAAATCTTCATCAAGTAGGTATTTTTTTGAATATCGTATATAAGCTACCGCATGACCGTTTCTAACCATCCATTGATTTAAATTGATTTTATTTTTGTAGCACGTAGCTAGGTATCTTTTATACCTATCTTTAGAAGAAGAAATACACTTGATCTTAGATCCATCAACCTTTGTCTCAAGATTTTTTTTTGAAACTTTTCCACAATGGTAATCTTCATAAAAGGTATAACCTATGATTGATGAAATTTTAAGTTTTTCTTTTTTACATGTTTGCTTAATTTCAGGGGCATCAATACCTTCCAATCTTATTTTAAAATTATCAATGGTTACAGTATCACCATCAACAATTTTAGGAACTCCAATTATTTCTTCAGCCATCAGATTAAATGTAAACATTAAAAATATAATTATTAATCTCATAGATTAATTTCTATTTTTTTTATAATATTTGTAATCAAATAGGCAAGCACTACTCCAGTGATATTGCCAAAAAGATCAATTGCCTCAAATGCTCTATTAGGAATAATTATGTGAAATAGCTCAAATAAAATTGAAACACAAAGCAAGAAAGGGAAACTATAAATAAATTTTTTATATTTGATGTTAATAATAAAAGCCTGAATACTCAAATAAAAAAAGAACATCGTATGGTTTATTGAAGTGCCGAAGGGATTAGAAATTAGATTAGGTTGTTTTGCAAGATCATTATATAAAAAAAAACCGACTAAACTCCCAGGGAACAAGTATAAAACTAATAAAATTATAAACGACAAATAATATATATATTTTACTGTTTTAAATATTATATTTTTCATTTTGATATTATTATAGTACAAAATAATTGAATTAACTATTATGAGTAAATTAATCCTAACTAGACACGGTCAAAGCACTTGGAATGCAGAAAATAGATTTACAGGATGGGTAGATGTAGATCTTTCTGCGAAAGGGGTAAAAGAAGCGGAAAAATCAGGAGAGTTAATAAAAAAATTAAATATAAAAATTGATGTTTCTTATACATCCTTCTTGAAAAGAGCAATTAAAACTTTAACAACAATACTTAAAAAAAATAAACTAAATCTTGAATTTAACACTGCCTGGCAGTTAAATGAGAGACATTACGGTTCATTAACCGGACTGAATAAAGAGGAAACTAAAAAGAAAATAGGTGAAGATCAGTTTAAAAAATATAGAAGATCTTGGGATATATCTCCACCTCCGATGTCTAAAGATAGTAAATATCTGTCAAATTTTAGTCCTCTTAATGGAGGCATTCCGATTGGTATGACACCATACACTGAATCTTTAAAAAATACTTATGAAAGGGTAATCCCATTTTATGAAAAAGAAGTTAAAAAAAATTTGACTAATGGTAAGAATATTCTAGTTTCAGCGCATGGAAATTCTTTAAGAGCATTATGTAAATATTTATTTAGAATTTCAGATACAAGAATTAATGAATTAGAAATTCCAACTGGCAACCCATTAGTTATTGAATTTGAAACAGATTTAGAAATTAAAAAATATTTTTATTTGGATGAAAAAAGAGCTAAAAATATAATTTTTAATCAGTAATATTTAAACTTAAAATTTTTTTGTACATTTTCTCTGTATTAAGATGATAAAACCTTTGATTGCTCTCTAAACCATAAAGTTTATTCTCGTTTATTAACCTATTCCAAACTTCTGTCATTGAAAAAATTTTTTTATCAATAGAGTCTATATAGTTTCTCTCTATTAATTGAAGGCCTGTAAAAATAAAATCGTTCTCCTTACCTTTCGATACAATATTATTATTAAGATTAAAGTCTCCTTTAAAAGAATTATCTAAGGATAGTTTTTTTTTAACCAATAGCAAACAAGGTTTTTTTATTTTAAAATAAATTTTCTCTAGTGACTTCATTTCTTCTAAATATTTACTTGACCACAATGTATCTGGATTAAGAATAAAAAAAGGTTTTTCGTCAAAGATTTTCGTACCCTTTTTTACCCCACCACCGGTATCAAGAAGTAAATCTTTTTCACTTGAGATAGTAATTCTTACTTTCGGTTTTAAATCTGTAATAAATGTTTCAATTTGGTTAGCTAGATGATGAACATTTATAATTATTTGCTCTACTCCATGATTTTCTAAAAGTTCAATAGATCTCTCTAGCAAATTCCTTTTACCTATTTTTATTAGCGGTTTGGGTGTTTTTAAAGTTAAAGGTTTCATTCGTGTTCCGAGACCTGCCGCTAATATCATTGCATGTTTTATTCTCATGATTAAGTAATTCTTTTAAATTTTTTTATTTTGACATATTTATTTAACAAAAATTGGAAATCTTTAAAAATAGGGTTTTTAAGTCTTCTATTAATTAATTTCCAAGTATGTGGTAAATATTTTAAATATATCGACTTATTATCTCTTTTGCTCAACCTAATAAATATTCCCAAAATTTTAAAATTTCTTTGGATTGACAAAACATCATAATCGTTTTTTAAGTTCTGGTAATTTTCACCTTTTAATTTTGATTTTGAATAGAAATACTTAAGTAACTTATCTTGTAAATTACTAGGTAATTTAATTCTGACGTCATCAATTAACGAAACGACATCATAAAGAGGATTGCCAATTATTGCGTCTTGACTGTCAACCAAACCAAAAGTTTTTTTTTTTACGATTATATTTGATGCATGAAAATCTCTATGAACAAAAGTATTATTTTTAAAATGAAGTTTTTTGTACAACCTGTTAAGTTCTTTTTTTAAAATTCTTTTGATTTTACTATTTTCCTTTTTTTTTGAGTTAAATTTGAGGTACCAATCAAAAAATAAGTCAGACTCCTTATGAAGATTTTTCAAAGAATATTTTTGTAGTTTCAATTTGTATTTTCCTAAGAAATATTTTTCTTTAATTTTGATTTTTTGTAATTTGATAATAATTTTTATTAAATCTTTATAATAATTAAATTTATTCTTTTTTTTTAAAACTAAATCATAAAATGTTTTTTCCCCTAAGTCTGAAATTTCAATCATATTATGCTGATAATGATTGCTTATAAGTTTTGGTGCATTAATGTTATTTGTTCTCAGTAATTTATTAATTATCGCGTAAGTAATTAAATTTTTGAATTTTTCTTTATTTGCTTGAACTATAATTGAGGTATTATTACCTTTTTTTAATCTATAGAATTCCCTAAAAGAAGCGTCTCCAGAAATTTTTTTTAATCTAAAGTTCATTTAAAATTTTTCCATTTACCTGTTCCTACTAATTTTAGCTCTCTTTCATTATCGCCTTTAGTATAATTTAAGTAAATTTCTAATTTATCAGTTATAGGAATTTTAATTAAATCTGGCCATTCTATAATTTTTATTGCATTTTGATTATCTTTAAATATTCCTAGATTTCTAAGCTCTTTTTCCTCCTTAAGTCGGTAAAGATCGTAATGCATTATTTTAAATTTTTTTAAATCATATTCATATAATAAGTTAAAAGTGGGGCTCAATACCTCAGAAGGTTTTAAGTTATCTTTTCTTTGTAAATAATTTATTAAAAGTTTCGTAAATGTAGTTTTTCCAACTCCAATTTCGCCAATCAAAAAAATGCAATCTTTTTCTTTTATGTGATCTGCTACTTTTTTTGAAAAAGAGTTAAGTTGATCTATAGATTTTATAATCATTAGCTACTAGCTTAGTAGCGATAAGTATCCGGTTTAAATGGCCCTGACTGTTTAACGCTAATGTAATCTGCCTGATCTTTTGACATTTTAGTTAGTTTTGCACCTACTTTTTCTAGATGTAGCATTGCTACTTTTTCATCTAAGTGTTTTGGCAAAACATAGACTTTATTCTCATATTTGTCCGAGTTATTCCATAACTCAATTTGAGCAATAACTTGGTTTGTAAAAGAAGCACTCATAACGAAGCTTGGATGCCCAGTAGCACATCCAAGATTTACGAGTCTGCCTTCAGCGAGTAAGATTATTCTTTTTTTGCTTGGCAATTCTATCTCATGAACTTGGGGTTTTATTTCATCCCACTTATAGTTTTTAAGTGCTTCTACTTGAATTTCATTATCAAAATGACCTATGTTGCAAAGTATAGCCCTATCTTTCATATTTCTCATATGATCAGCGGTAACAATATCTTTGTTACCAGTTGCTGTAACAACAATATCTGCATCTTTTATTGCATCATCCATTAAAACAACCTCGTAGCCCTCCATAGCGGCTTGAAGTGCACAAATAGGATCAGTTTCAGTTACTAGGACCCTAGCACCGGCTTGTCTTAAAGAAGCAGCACTTCCTTTTCCAACGTCGCCGTAGCCTGCAACAATAGCTACTTTACCTGACATCATAACATCGGTAGCCCTTTTAATTCCGTCAACTAAACTTTCTCTACAACCGTAAAGATTGTCAAATTTAGATTTTGTTACCGAGTCGTTTACATTTATGGCTGGAATTAACAATTGGTTATTTGTTTCCATTTTTTTAAGTGCCAACACTCCAGTGGTTGTCTCTTCTGAAACTCCCTTTACGTTTTTAAGTAAACTTTTGTATTCTTTATGCATTAAAGCTGTAAGGTCTCCACCATCATCTAATATCATGTTGGGAGCCCAATCTTTTTTCCCCTCAATAGTTTGTTTAACACACCACCAATATTCTTTTTCAGTTTCACCTTTCCAGGCAAATACAGGGACGCCTGCTTTTGCTATTGCTGCAGCAGCATGATCTTGTGTGGAAAATATATTGCATGATGACCATCTACATTCTGCACCCAATTTAATTAGTGTTTCAATTAATACCGCAGTTTGAATAGTCATATGTAAACAGCCTAATATTTTAGCTCCTTTGAGTGGCTTCTTGTTTCCATACTCTTTTCGAATAGCCATCAAGCCGGGCATTTCTGTTTCTGCTAAAGATATTTCCTTCCTACCGAATTCTGCAAGTTTAATATCTTTTACTTTAAAATCTTCTGACATAATTCAACGGTTTTTAACAATATAAAGTTCCCTAATCAAGCAAGAACTAAGATAATATTTTTGGTAGCAAGACTTCTACTTGAGCCCCTTTTTGATTAATTCTATTTGATGCGGCTATAGCACCCTTATGAAGCTCTACTATATTTTTAGCAATATTTAGGCCTAAGCCAGAATGTTCTCCAAAGCTAGAAGGTCTATTACTATAAAATCTCTTAAAAATTTTCTGTGGTGATGCTTCTGTAAAACCAGGACCTTGGTCTTTTATGGTCATAACAAAATTATTTGAAGTTTCAGTAAGATCAATTTCGATCTTTTGTTGATCATTACTAAAAGAAATAGCGTTATCAAGAAGGTTGGCTATAACCTGTTCAAGTCTATTCTCAATTCCAACTATAAAATAATTTTTCTCTTCTTTGCTGGAAAAATTAGTTAATATTTCTATTTTTTTGTTTTGATTTACTAAATCTTGCCTAAAATCTTCGACAACGTTTGATATAATTTGCATTAAATTTACTTTCATCATTTTTTCTCTTGATAATGATGCTTCATCCTTAAGCATTTGTGAATAGTCTGTAATTAATCTTTCAATTCTTTCTACATCATGATTAATAATTTCAAAAAGTTTATTTCTGTCTTGTTGTTTGTCCGTCTTATCTAAAAGCTCTGATGCACTTTTTAGAGAGGCTAGTGGATTTCTAATTTCATGTGCTAAATCTGTAGAAAATGTCTCTGCTCTTTTAGTTCTTTTTTGAAGTTCTTTTGTCATTTCGTCTATTGATTTCGTGAGTTTACCTACTTCATCTTCTCTTACAAAAAATTTTTGTATATCAATATTCTGATCTGACTTATTTTTAATAGCTTCGGTAAACGAGACTAAAAATCCAATTGGTTTCAAAATATATTTATTTAAGAATAATGAAAAAATTAAAATCACTAGAGCTATAGCTAAAACTGTTCTTATTATAAAATTTTTTCTTTCCGCTACAGCTATTAAGATGTCATTCGCTTCATTTGTAACCACTATGTAGCCAACTGTGATATTTTTCAATTTAAGTTCACTGATAGTGCTTACAAAAAATGAGTTATTAAATTCGCTTTCGATAGTAATTGGTTGATCTTGATATTTATTTTTTATAATTGTGCTTATGGAACTTTCTGTAGACCCTTTTGACAAAAGTGGTTCTGATTTTGATTGTTTTTTTTCGACACCTTCTTCTATAACTTCTTCTGATTTTTCAAAAACACTTGTATCTAAATCTAAAATATTAGTATCGCCTATTAAGTCAGCATTTTTGGAGAAAAATTGAACTCTGTCAAGTCCTTGAAAAAGAAATCTTGTAGATAGCAAAAACTGTTTAATGCCCTCTTCATTAAACACAACACCCAATCTTTCTATGTGATCAGAAGTATTATTTATTATTATAAAATGATTTGTAGAAACTTTTTTTACTAAATTTGGCTGTATGGCATTAAGGTAAATAATGGTAAACAAGCCCAAAACAGAGAAAATTGATAGATTAAAAAGTAGAAATTTTCTTAAAATTGATGAATTTTTTTTTTTCATTAACTAACATTCCATCTATATCCACTTCCGTATCTAGTTTCAATTGCCGAAAATTTTTCATCCACTTTTTTAAATTTTTTACGAATTCTTTTAACATGGCTATCGATAGTTCTGTCTTCTATTTCTGTATTTTCTTTATAAGCTATATCCATTAAATGGGCTCTTTCTTTAATTACGCCAGGTCTTTTGGCTAATTCTTTTACAATAAGAAATTCAGTAGTAGTAAGTTTGTCAGGAAGTGCTTTTCCATTCCATTCACATTCTAACTGGGAGGGATCTAATTTCAACTTCCCATGAGTAATAATATTTTTCGTATCTTCGACTTTATCTGTTTTTTTTCTCAATTGTACTCTTATTCTCTCAACTAGTATTTTCATAGAAAAACCTCCAGATTTTTTTACAAAATCATCTGCTCCTAACTTTAACCCTAGTAGTTCATCTACTTCCTCATCCTTAGATGTTAAAAAAATAATCGGTATAGACATTTTTTTTCTAATTTTTTTTAGTAATTCTTCCCCGTCCATTCTTGGCATTTTAATATCTAAAATAGCAAGGTCAGGTGGATTTCTTGTAAGACCTATTAGTGCTGACTCTCCATCAATATAAGTTTGAACTTTGAAACCTTCTCTTTCTAGGGCAATACTAATACTTGTTAAAAGATTTCTGTCATCGTCTACTAAAGCAATAGTCTGAGTCATATTTAAATTTTCATAATTAAATTGTCAAAATTTAGGCGGCATCATATTTATTAATGAGCTTCACCCCAATTATATCCTGAATTTACGCTTACTTCCAATGGAATTGAAAACATATGATGCTCGGAAGAAGAAACTGAACTCATAACCTTTTTTATCAATTTCTCATTGTTTTTTTGATCTTTTATTGAACTTTCGAAAACTAATTCATCATGTATTTGAAGTAACATTTTTGCACTAATTTTTTTTTCCTCTTCTGTAACTCTATCAATTTCTATCATAGCCAATCTAATTATATCTGCAGCGGAACCTTGAATAGGAGCATTAATCGCTGCTCTTTCTTGAAATGATCTAATGCTAAAATTTTTATCGTTTATACTTCTTAAATGAATTCTTCTTCCAAAAATGTTATTTACATATCCATTTTTTCTACAGAAATTTATTGTACTGTTCATGTAGTCTTTGATTTCGGGAAATTTTTTAAAGTATTGATTAATAAAATCTTGAGCCTCTTGATTTGAAACTGAAATTTGTTTTGCTAAACCATATTGAGTAATTCCATATATAATACCAAAATTTATTGCTTTTGCTTTTCTTCTTAAATCTTCATTAATCTTTTTAATAGAAATGTTAAAAACTTGACTAGCAGTTAAAGAGTGAATGTCCTCATTATTTTTGAAGGCTTTTTTGAGTTCTTTCACGTCTGCCATATCCGCAAGTATTCTCATTTCTATTTGATTATAATCAGCAGAAATAAGAATATTACCTTTATCCGCTACAAACGCTTTTCTAATTTCTTTACCATCAGCAGACTTAATTGGTATGTTTTGCAGATTTGGATCACTAGATGCAAGTCTGCCAGTATTAGTGGCAGCTAGTAAAAATGAAGTATGAACTCTTTTTGTTTTTTTATTTATATGATCTTGCAAAGCATCAGTGTAAGTACTTTTTAGTTTAGAGTCTTGTCTCCACTCGATGATGAGTTTTGGAAATTTATGTCCTGTTGATGCTAGATCTTCAAGCACTTTAGCACTAGTAGCGAGGCTACCTTTCTTTGTTTTCTTAAGTTTTGCAATCTTTAAATCATTATAAATTATTTCTCCCAACTGTTTTGGAGAACCTATATTAAATTCTTTTCCCGAGAGTTTATAAATCTCTTTTTCTTTTTTAATTAATCTTTCCTTAAATTTTTTAGATAACTTTTTTAAGTAGGCATCATCAATTTTTATTCCATTCATTTCTAATTTAGATAATAATTTGATCATTGGTTTTTCAAATATCTCATATATTTTATTAAGTTTTGCATCATCCACTCTTTTTTTTAAAATATGGTAAAGACGTAAAGTGATGTCAGCATCTTCTGCAGCATACTTTGTAGCTTCTTTAAGATTTACATCGGAAAAATTTAGCTGTTTTTTACCCGAACCTACTATTTCTTTATATGATATTGTTTTATGGCCTAGGTGAATCTCTGACAAGATATCCATATTGTGTCTGTTATTTCCTGCATCTAATGTATATGAAAGAAGCATTGTGTCCTCTATTGGCTCAATATCAATTCCATATTTTTTAAAAACCATGAAATCATATTTTATATTTTGACCGATTTTTTTTATACTTGGATCTTGAAGAATTTTTTTTATCTTTTTGATTACAATTTCTTTACTTAAACTTTTAACATTTTTATGAGCAATAGGAATATAATAAGCTTTATTAATATCATAACTAAAAGAAATACCCACAAGTTCAGCATTAATTGGATTTAAAGATGAAGTTTCACAATCAACTGATATTATTGATTTTTCATTCAAATTTTTTATTAAGTCATCTAGATCAGTCTCACTAAGAATATTTTTATAAGTGTTTGTATCGACTTTTGATATTTTATTTTCATTTTTCTTTTTTTCTAAACCCTTATTGCTTTCACCGTAATAACCTATAGCTTGACTTAATAATCTATTAAACTCCATCTCTCTTAAAAAATTAAACAGAGTCTCTTTGTTTACATCCTTTAAAATAAAACTATTTAATTCATCTTTAATTGGAACATCAGATTTTAAAGTTACTAATTCTCTACTTAATAAAGCTTTATCTTTATTTTCTAATAGTGTTTCTCTTCTTTTATTTTGTTTAATTTCAGAGGCTTTATTCAATAAAGTATCTAGATTCTTATATTTATTTATAAGTTCAGCGGCAGTTTTAATGCCAATTCCAGGAACGCCTGGAATATTATCGGAAGAGTCACCTGCTAACGATTGGACATCTACAACTTGTGTGGGTTTTACCCCAAACTTCTCTACTACTTCCTTTTCTCCAATAACTTTACTTTTCATTGGATCATACAGTCTTATACCTTTTGAAACGAGTTGCATTAAATCCTTGTCAGAAGAAATAATTGTTACTTTTGCTCCCAAATTAGTAATTTGTTTTGCATAAGTTGCTATTAAATCGTCAGCTTCGTAATTTAATAGTTCTATTGACGGTAAATTAAAAGCCTTTACAGATTTTCTTATATACTCAAATTGTGGAGCTAAGTCTTCAGGCGCTTCGCTCCTGTTCGCTTTATAATCTTTGTAAATTTCATTTCTAAAATTTTTTCTTGATGAGTCAAAAATTACTGCAAAATGGGTAGGCCTTTCCTTGCTATCATCAGCTCTTGCATCCTCTAATAGTTTAAAAAGCATAGAGCAAAATCCACTCACTGCTCCAGTTGGCAAACCATCACTTTTTCGAGAAAGGGGTGGTAAAGCGTAATAAGCTCTAAAAATATAGCCTGAGCCATCAATTAGATAAAAATGATCTGACTTTTTTATTTTGCTCATAATTTATAATACCTAAAATTAGTGCTATAATAAAATTTTATGATTAAAACTGCTTTATCTGTTGAAAACCTCTCAAAAGTATACATGCGAGATAAAAAAAGAGGATCTCGAATAAATGCATTAAATAACATAACTCTAGAAGTAAAGCAGGGTGAAATTTTTGGTTTGTTAGGGCCTAACGGTGCAGGCAAGACAACGTTTTTGAGTATATTAGCTGGCACAGTCATTAAAACTGACGGTAAGGTAAATGTTTGGGGATTTGATCTTGATAAAAATCCAAGACAGGTTAGAGCATCAATTGGGATAGTTCCTCAAGAAGTAAATTTAGATGCTTTTTTTAGTCCCAAAAAATTACTAGATTTGCAGGCAGGACTTTATGGTATTAAAAATAGTCAAAAAATAACAGAAACAATTTTAAAATTAGTTTCTTTAAATGATCAAGCAGACAGTTATTCTAGAAATTTATCTGGTGGTATGAAAAGAAGACTGCTAATTGCCAAAGCTATGGTGCACCAACCACCAATTCTTGTTTTGGATGAACCAACTGCAGGAGTTGATGTTGAATTGAGAAAAAACTTATGGGAAAACGTAAAAGAACTTAACAAAATAGGAGTAACAATAATTTTAACTACTCATTACTTGTTCGAAGCTCAAGAAATGTGTGACAGAATAGCAATTATTAATAACGGAGATTTAGTTGCTCTAGATACAACAAATAAACTTTTAGAGAGAATAAAAACCAAAAAAATTATATTCAAATTGAAAAAAATTGACTCTAGTATTTCCCTCGCCCTAAAAAATGTAAAATTTTCTATTGAGTCCAATAATACGATTGTGGTAAATTATGAAAAGGAGGCAATTGACTTTGAACAACTGATAAATTATTTTAAAGAAAAAAACTTGAATATACTTGATATTTCAATAGATGAGGGAGACCTCGAAGATGTTTTTATTCAATTAACAAAAAACTAGATAATTTGTTGAAATAAAGGTAAATTAAAATATGGAAATAGTTAAAAATTTTAAACAAATAAATATTTTAAAATATTTTTTGATAATTTTATTAAGTTCTATTTTATTAGCTATTTCAGCAAAATTAAAAATACCATTTTATCCTGTTCCCATGACAATGCAGACATTTGTAGTACTTTTAATAGGCGTGTGTTTTGGTTGGAGATTAGGTGGAGCTATTATTATTTTTTATTTGTTAGAAGGGTTAATTGGATTACCTGTATTTTCTGGTACTCCTGAAAAAGGATTAGGTATAGCATATTTTGTTGGTCCAACTATGGGATATCTTATAGGATTTATTTTTTCAGCAATGCTTAGCGGTTCTTTTAATTTTGATAAAAATATTATTTTTAATTTTCTAAAACTAGTTTTAAGTGTAAGTATTATTTATTTTTTTGGAGTAATTTGGCTTGGTACATTGCTCGGCTGGGATAAGCCAATAATTAATTTAGGAGTAACTCCTTTTTTATTAGCAGAGCTTTTTAAAATAGGTTTGCTCTCATTAATCGTAACTTTATTCAACGATAAATTGTCTGTTTTTAAAAAATGGTTGTAAGATTATCTTGGTGATCTTTTGGAAAGAATTCTTTGTAAAGTTCTTCTGTGCATTTTTAAACGTCTAGCAGTTTCTGATACATTTCTGTTACATAACTCGAAAACTCTATGTATGTGTTCCCACTTCACCCTATCTGCTGACATTGGGTTTTCTGGTGGTTTGGCTTTTGATTCAGGAGCAGCTAATAAAGCTGATTCTACATCGTCTGCATCCACAGGTTTAGCTATATAATCTATGGCCCCAGCTTTAACAGCTGCAACAGCAGTGGGTAAGTTTCCATATCCGGTAAGCATCACTATTCGACTATCTGATTTAAGTTTAGATAGCTCTTTTATAACATCAAGCCCATTTCCATCTTCTAGCCTCAGATCTACAACTGCGAAGTTTGGAGGTGATTTTTTAACTAATTCAAGCCCTTCAGCTACTGATTTGGCTTCTTTTACCTCAAAACCCTTTTTTTCCATAGCTCTTGATAACCTTCCTCTAAGAGGATCGTCATCATCAAGAATTAACAAGGATTTGTCTTGAAAATCACTCAAATTTAGCTGTGGAGTTTGCAAATTCGTCTTTCTCATATTAGTTCATATAGGTGCTCTGAGGATATTTTCAACCTTCTTATTAAAAGATTATAACATGTCAGCTATGCATTTTTTTCTTTACATAAGGTGAAAAAACACTAAATACGAACAAATAAGAGTTTTTTATAAATTTTTTGAAAGCTCTTTTGTGTTAATTAATCGGGGACACATGAAATGGAAAAATTTAGTAACGTTAACGAATTAGTTAACAAGCTTAAACCAGTAAATCCTATATACTGTATACGCCCAGAAAGCATAAAAAATTCAATTAAAATTTTTAAAGATAAGTTTCCAGGAAAAATATTATATGCGGTAAAGACAAATCCAAATGAATATGTGCTTAAACATATTATTAAAAGTGGTGTGGACAGATTTGATGTTGCCTCAATTAACGAAGTTAAGTTTATAAGAAAACTTTGTCCAAAATCTAAATTATATTTTATGCATCCTATAAAAAGTAGGGAGGATATTGCTTCAGCATATTTTGATTATAATGTAAAAGATTTCTCTTTAGATACAAAAGAAGAGCTAATGAAAATTTTAGATTCAACAAAAAATGCAAAAGATTTGAATTTATTTGTGAGAGTTGCCGTGTCTAATGAACATGCGGAGTTAGATCTTTCAAGGAAGTTTGGTGCTTTAACAAATGAAGCATTGGGTTTAGTAAGACTTTGTAAGCAGCATGCAAAAAAGTTAGGTATTAGTTTCCATGTTGGCTCACAATGTATGCACAAAATTTCTTTTTCAAAAGGATTAAAAGAAATTGCAAATATAATAAAAAAAACAAAAATTATTCCTGACACTATTAATGTTGGGGGAGGATTTCCTTCCATTTATCCAGATCTAAGACCTGAGCCTCTAGAAAATTATTTTAATGAAATTAAACTTGGACTAAGCCATTTAAAACTTGAAAAACTACCTGAAGTTATCTGTGAACCTGGTAGAGCTTTGGTGGCTGAAAGTGGGTCAACTATTGTTCGAATTAATCTAAGAAAGAAAAATAAACTGTATATAAATGATGGTACCTACGGGTCCTTATTCGATGCAGGTGTGCCAAATTTTATACTGCCAACAAGAATGATTACAATTGGAAGAATTCAATCAAAAAAAATTACTGCGTTTCAATTTTATGGTCCAACTTGTGATAGCTTGGATTATATGAAGGGACCATTCTTATTACCAAACAACATTAAGGAAGGTGACTACATTGAACTTGGTCAATTAGGAGCTTATGGGCTAACTTTTAGAACTAAATTTAATGGTTTTTATTCAGATACAATTGTTGAGCTAAATGACAAACCTATAATGTCATTGTACAATAATTCTGGTAAATTTAATTACTTAGTAGCTTAATGAATAATAAAAATAGTCCTGCTTCAGGACATAATAAAAAATCATTTCTTAATAAGCCTATTGAGCATATAGACATCACAAAATTTGACGCTCGAGAAATAATTGAGTCTATGAGCAAAATGTCATTTACTTCAAGAGATACTGCCAATGCTTCAAAAATATTCAATGAGATGATTGAAGATAAATCCTGCTCTATTTTTTTAACACTAGCAGGTTCGACTTCAGCGGGCGGTTGTATGAAATTATATTCAGATTTGGTCAAATATAATATGGTAGATGCTATCGTCTCTACAGGAGCCTCCATTGTTGATATGGACTTTTTCGAAGCTCTTGGTTTTAAACATTATCAAGGTTCACAGTTTGAAGACGATACAAAATTAAGGGAAAACTATGTTGATAGAATATATGACACTTATATTGATGAGGAAGAGTTACAGGCCTGTGATCAAAAAATATGCGATATTGCAAACTCCTTGCAGCCTAAATCCTATACTTCAAGGGAATTCATTTATGAAATGGGAAAATATTTAAAAAAAAATTCTAAAAAGAAAGACTCTTTGATCGAAACTGCCTACGATAATGGTGTCCCGATTTTTTGCCCCGCATTTACAGATAGTTCTGCAGGTTTTGGACTGGTGATGCACCAAGAACAAAATCCAAAAAAACACATAACAATTGACTCCATAAGAGAATTTAGGGAATTAACTGAAATCAAACTTAAATCAAAACAATCTGGTTTGCTGATGGTTGGTGGTGGAGTTCCGAAGAATTTTATACAGGACACAGTTGTTTGTGCCGAACTATTAGGTAAAAAAGTTGATATGCATAAATATGCAGTTCAGATAACGGTGGCTGATGCTAGGGATGGTGCTTGCAGCAGTTCGACTCTTAAGGAAGCAAGTTCATGGGGTAAAGTCGACGTATCTAAGGAACAAATGGTTTTCGCTGAAGCGACAAGTGTTTTACCATTAATTGCTAGCGATGCTTTTCATAGGCAAAATTGGAAAAAAAGACAAAGAAGAAATTTTCAAAAAATATTTTAATAATATGAATAAAACACGATTGGCACTAATACAGATGAAAATGTCATCCAATAAAGAAAAGAATTTGGCTAAAGCAATTTCAAAAATTAAAATAGCAAAAAAAAAAGGTGCAAATATAGTCTGTTTACCAGAGTTATTCTTAACAAACTATTTTTGTCAAATAGAGAAACATTCAAATTTTAACTTGGCAGAAAATATTCCTGGACCCACAACAGAAATTTTTTCTCTATTGGCCAAAAAGTTGAATTTAATTTTGCTTATCTCAATTTTTGAGAAAAAAACATCAGGTCTTTATCATAATACAAGTGTAGTAATTAACGAGAATGGAAAAATTTTAGGAAAGTATAGAAAAATGCATATACCAGATGATCCTCAATATTATGAAAAATTTTATTTTACTCCTGGAGATCTTGGGTTCAAATGCTTTAAAACAAAAAAAGGAAATTTAGGTACGCTGATTTGTTGGGACCAGTGGTTTCCAGAAGCAGCTAGACTAACAGCTTTAAAAGGTGCTGAAATTTTATTTTATCCAACAGCAATAGGTTGGCATCCCAACGAGAAAAAAAAATTTGGCAAATCACAACTGGAATCTTGGTTAACTGTGCAAAGATCACACGCTATAGCTAATGGTGTTTATGTTGCAGCCACAAATAGAGTAGGCATTGAAAAACAAGGTAATAAGAAATTAGAATTTTGGGGAAACAGTGTAATATTTGATCCAAGTGGAAACATTTTAAGAAAAGGAAATTTAGGCGAACAAATTTTAATTTGCGATATTAATTTAAAGAAAATTGATGCTGTTAGAAGACATTGGCCTTTTTTTAGAGATAGGCGAATAGACTCATATAAAAGTATTTTGAAAAATCCTAAAGATGACTAAATTTTCTAATTCAGAAAATTTAAGAATGCCAGCTGAGTGGGAAAAACAAAAGTCGACTTGGATAGCCTGGCCTCACAATGATAAAGACTGGCCTAATAAATTTGATTTGATTCCAGAAATATTTGCTAAAATAATTTTTCATATTTCTAAGGACCAAATTGTCAACATTTTAGTTGAAAATAACATTTTAAAAAAAAGAGCTATTTTAATTTTAAGAAATTTTAAGGTTAATTTTTCTAATATTAAATTTAAGTTTTGTCAAACTGATAGAGTATGGTTAAGAGACTCGTTTCCAATATTCGTTAAAAACAACCAAAATGAAAAAATTTTAATTAATTGGAAATTTAATTCATGGGCAAAATATAATAATTTTAAGAAAGACAACAGTATCATTTATAAAATTAAAAAAATTTTAAATTTAAGAGTAATCTCGCCTAGATTATATAAAAAGGAAGTTGTTCTAGAGGGTGGCGCAATAGACGTAAACGGTAAAGGGGCTCTTATTACAACTGAAGAATGTCTTCTAAGTAAGGTTCAGCAACGAAATCCTGGATTAAAAAAAAAAGATTATGAAAAGATATTTCTAAATTATTTAGGAGCAAAAAAAATTATATGGCTTAAAAAAGGTATTATGGGTGATGATACTCACGGTCATATAGATGATCTAGCTAGATTTGTTTCAGAAAATAAAATATTTTTAGCATATGAAAGTAATAAAAAAGATTTAAATTATAAAACACTTAGAAACAATTTTAAGATTATAAAAAAATTAAATATTTCTAAAAAACTTAAAGTTATTAAGATACCCATGCCCAAAGCCAAATACATAGAGGGTACCAGAGTTCCAGCTTCTTATCTAAATTTTTACATTGCAAATAAAGTTGTTTTGGTACCTACGTATAAAGATGAAAATGATAAATTTGCTCTAAAAGTATTTAAAAAACACTTTAAAAATAGAAAAATTATACCGATTGATTGTTCAACTCTTATTTGGGGATTAGGGGCAATACATTGTATGACTCAACAAGAGCCTAGATAGCTAAATCGTTTATACTCCACTTGATTTTTACTTTAGCTCCAGCTAATGAGCTACCATTTTCAAAAGAAATAACAGCTGATTGTCTCTCTAATAAAGTTTTACCTAAAAAAGTTCCTAATCCTAGTCCTGCATTACTTTTTGATAATTTAGATCTGGATTTTATATACGGTTCTCCAAGGGCTTCAATAATATCTTCGGGAAAACCTAGGCCGTCATCTTCGATTAAAATATACAAATTAATATTGTCGCTTATTATTGATATCAGGATATTCTGGTTTGCAAATTTTACTGCATTTCCTATAAAATTCCTTAAGCCGTAAACTAGTTCGGGATTTCTCTTTATATCTATTTTATTTGTATCTTTATCAGTATTTAGTTGAATTTTTTTTTCAGAAGACTCTTTAAAAGATTTTATTATTTCTTCTAACAAATCTTCAAAACTCATAGAGCTTAGAAATTCATCATTAATAATTTTTTTTTGTGAAATATTTTTTAAAATTTCACTACATCTTTTAGTCTGGCCTATCAATAAGTCTAGATCTTTAGTAAGCTTTGAATTATCTCCAACTTCTTTTCTCATTTCTTTAGCAACAACCGATATTGTGGCTAATGGTGTACCGAGCGAATGAGCTGCTGCAGCTGCTTGTCCTCCTAGTGACTCTAATTCATATTCTTTTGCTAAAATTTGTTGAAGTTTACTCAAAGCATCTGATCTTTTTTTTGTTTCGCCAGCAAATCGTATTCCAAAGTAACTTAAAAATACAAGTCCAATGATTAGCGAAATTAAAATTCCAGTCACATAATAATTTGGAAATGAAAGTACATATTCCTCCATTCCGGGTAAGGGCAAATTAAAAAATGTTAAAACAAATAATAGTAAAATTGTCGACGATCCAAGTATAATAGTACTACCCATACTTAAAAAAGTAGAAGAAACAATTGTTGGAACAATTAAAAGTATTGCAAATGGATTGAATATTCCCCCGGTTAAAAATAAAAGAATACTCAATTGAAAGATATCATACATTAAAAAAGAGCTAGAATATAAATCTTTAAGTAAAGTAGCTTTAAGTCCAAATTGTAAATATATATTTGTTAAGAAACCTATGAGAATAACTATATGGCAAAGTAATACCGGAAAATTTAAATCAAGAAAAAAATAAACTAAATTTACTGAAAAAAGTTGACCAAAAATTGCAATCCATCTTAGAAAGACTAGTGTTTTCTTATCTAGATTAAGGTTTTCTTCTAACCTGAAAATAGTAGCAAAATCCATGAGACCTAAATATCTAAATTAGCTACATCCAATGCGTTGCTAGTTATAAATTCTCTTCGTGGTGCAACTTCATCGCCCATTAAAATTTTTATAATTTTTTGATCTTCTTTAGATTTTTCTTTAGTTCCATTAGAATATTGCACGCGAAGTAAATTTCTATTATCAGGATTTAATGTTGTTTGCCAAAGTTCTTCGGGATTCATCTCTCCTAGCCCTTTAAATCTTTGAATTGATAATTTTTGTTTTTCTTGTTCGATAATCTTATTAATTTCCTTAGTGCTTAATTTTCCTTTTTTTTCTTTGTTGCTAGAATTTTTTATAATAAAATTCTCTAAATCTTTTTCATCTTTCATGTAAAAACTTTTGTTGCTTTTGGTAATTTTAAATAGTGGTGGTTGAGCTAAATATAAATGACCATTTTCAATTAATTGATTAAATGGATAATTGTTAAAAAAAGTTAGTAACAAAGTTCTAATGTGAGAGCCATCTACGTCGGCATCTGTCATGATCACAATTTTTTCGTATCTTAGATTATCTAAACTAAAATCTTTTGATCCTGTGCCAAGAGCATTTATTAATGTTACTATTTCACTTGAAGACATCATTTTTGAAAGAGCTTTTGTTTCATTATCTGCATTTTTTACTGCATTTCGTCCATTTATATTGACGTAAGTATTCAGTATTTTACCTCTTAGAGGTAGAACAGCTTGAAACTCTCTATTTCTTCCTTGTTTTGCTGATCCGCCTGCTGAGTCACCCTCAACGATATAAAGTTCAGTTCCTTCTTTTTTTGAAATTTGACAATCAGCTAATTTTCCAGGCAAACCTGTAATTTCAAAACTTCCCTTTCTTCGAATATTATCTCTTGCCTTTCTTGCAACATCTCGAGCAACAGCGGCTTGGGTGATTTTTTCAAGAACATTTTTGATGGTTGATGGGTTTTGATCAAACCACATAGAAATTTTATCATTGATTATACTTTCAACAATTAAGCGTATTTCTGATGAAACAAGCTTATCTTTTGTTTGAGAGGAAAATTTTGGATCAGGCATTTTTATAGATAGGACAACCGTTAATCCTTCTTTAATGTCTTCTCCAGTTAATGATAGTTTATTCTTTTTGTTATGTTCATTAGAATATTTATTTATTACCCTTGTAAGTGCGCTTCTAAAGCCAAGTAAATGCGTTCCTCCATCTTTTTGATGAATATTATTAGTAAATGCCATTACTTCTTCAGAATATCCTGCATTCCATTCTAAGGAACATTCAACATCAACGTCATTCTTTTTTGACGAGATATATATTGGTTTTTTAAATACTTGTTTATCATTCTTATTTGCTAAAATAGGTTTTTTTTGATTAATAAATTGAACAAACTCTAATATTCCCCCTTCAAATTTATTTTCATATTTTTTTATTTTAGATGAGGTTTTGTCTACAAGGGTTAAATTAATTCCTTTATTTAAAAATGCTAACTCTCTCATTCTTTTTTGCAGCACAGAAGAGCTAAATTTAATTGATGAAAAAATTTCTTTTGAAGGTAAAAACGTGATATTTGTTCCCCTTTTTGAGGATTTTCCCACTTTTTTAAGCGGTTTTAAAGATTTTCCATTTTCAAATTCAATAAAATATTCAACTCCATCCCTGAAAATTCTTAATTCAAGTTTTTCTGAAAGTGCATTAACAACAGAAACACCAACACCGTGTAATCCTCCTGAAACTTTATATGAGTCATGATCAAATTTACCTCCGGCATGTAGCTGTGTCATAATAACTTCAGCGGCTGACATCTTTTCGCTTTTATGCATATCAATAGGTATCCCCCTACCATCATCTTCAACTGTAATCGTATTATTCGAATTTATATATACTGAAATATTTTTACAAAATCCTCCTAAAGCTTCGTCTATGGAATTATCTAAGACCTCAAATACCATATGATGTAATCCGGTGCCATCATCCGTATCACCTATGTACATTCCAGGTCTTTTTCTGACAGCATCTAAACCTTTTAAAACTTTTATTGACGAGGCGCTGTAATCGTTTTTTCGATTTGATTGAGATTGTTTTGACATTTAATTTTTAAAATTTTAATTTTATATCATTTTTTTTAAACAATATACAATCAGCTTAAGATACTTCCTTCTATTTCTATTAATTACCAATGGTTTTAGATGATTTTTTCAGAAAAAAATATAAAAACTAGTCTTTTAAATTTTCATCGGCATTATGACATAAAAACTGTTTTTATCTGAATTGTCAAATACAAGAACTGGAGAAGTAGAGTTTTTAAGACAAAACATTAAATTTTTATCCTGTATTTCTGATGCAATATCAATTAAATATTTCGAATTAAAACCTATGGCGAGGTCTTCTCCGTCATATTTTGCTTCAACGACCTCATTTCCATCTCCAGAATTAGTGCTATTTACAGATAGCTTTAATTTGTTTCGACTTAATTCCAACTTAACACCTTCTTTTCTATCAATAGAGACCGAGGCTACTCTCTCAACAGAATTTATAAAATCTGAAGAGGAAACAGTAAGGGTTTTAGTATTATCTTTTGGAACCACCTTTTGATAGTCTGGGAATTTACCATCAATTACTTTTGAAATTAAATTCAACTTTCCGAGTGAAAATTTAATTTTATTAGCACTGGTTTGGATTGTTAATTTTTCATCCACATTATCTAACAACGAACATAATAGAAAAACAGTTTTTCGGGGAACGATAATTGAAGAAAAACTTTTTATATTGTCAACTTTGATACTACTTGATGAGAGTCTATGACTATCGGTTGCTACTCCCGTTAAAAATGTGTTCTTATTTGACTCAGTAGCATGTAAATAAATACCATTTAAATAATGCCTCGTATCATCATTTGAAATAGATATTTTTGTTTTGTTAAGTAATGATAAAAAATTTTTTTTATTTATTTCTATTTTTTCTCCCGCAAATTTGTCTTCAAATGTTGGAAAATTATTTGAGGGTAAACACAACAAATTAAAATCAGAGTTTTCGGTTTTTAGACTTAACTTATTTTCACTTTTTAAGCTAAAATTAATAATAGCTCCTTGAGGAATTTTTCTTAAAATATCAAATAAAACGTTTGCAGAAGTTGTGGTGTTGCCATGTTCAATTACTTTTAATTCAGAAATTTCATCATAAAAAACAATATCTAAATCTGTCGCTACAATTTCTAATTTATTATCTTTTAAGTTCAGGAGAACATTAGATAAAATTGGAAGTGTATTTTTTTTCTCAACAACCCCTTGAACGTAATTTAGTGATTTAAGTAGTAAATCTCTATTGATATCAAACTGCATCGAAACTAATTTTCTAACAAAAGGCTTTTAATCTGAACAAGATTTTTTTTCATCTCCTCATCTTTTTCAGATAATTTTGTAATTGTTTTAACCGCATGTATTACCGTAGTGTGATCTCTATTTGCAAATCTTCTTCCAATCTCTGGTAAAGATCTTGTAGTTAATCTTTTTGCGAGGAACATAGCTATCTGTCTTGGTCGAGCAAGCGGTCTTGATCTTCTTTGAGATAACATGTCATTCAGGCTAATATTAAAATAATTTGAAACTGTATTTTGGATTTTATCAACCGTGACAATTTTAGCTTGGCTAAAAACATCTTTAAGAATATTCTTGCAATCAATAATATTTAATACTCTTTTATGCAAACGGCTAAAAGCAACAACTCTATTTAGTACTCCAATCAGTTCTCTTATGTTGGTTTTTGCTTCTGATGCAATGAAATTTATTACCTCTTCAGAAATATTTATGTGTTCTTTAAACTGACTTTGAATGTCATTAATTCTATTAGATATTATATTTTTCTTAAGTTCCAAATCTGGGATATCTATATCGATAATTAAACCTCCTGAGAGTCTTGATTTAATTCTTTCTTGTACTCGGTCAAGCTTTAAGGGTGGTCGATCAGCAGAAATTATAATTTGTGATCCTTTTTCTAGTAGGCTGTTAAATGTATGAAAGAACTCTTCTTGTAAGCTTTCTTTGCCTCTTATAAATTGAATATCATCAATTATAAAAACTGAAGATTTTCTAAAAAAATCTTTAAAATTTACCATATCATTTTTTTTTATTGATTTAATAAAATGATACATAAATCTTTCAGCAGAAATGAACATCACTTCTTTGGTTGACTGTAATTCCAGCCCAATAGCATTAAGTAAATGCGTTTTGCCTAAGCCAACACCTCCGTAGATATAAAGTGGATTGTAACGAGAAGTGTGCTCACATACTTTTTTTGAGTATGATAAAGCAACTTCATTACTTGTGCCTTTAATAAAATTATTAAAATTTAAGTTAGGGTTAAGTCTGTTATAATTTAAAATTGAGTCTTTTATTTCTGTTACTTTATTAAAATCTTCAATTTTAAAATCATCAACTCTGTTACTTTTTTGATCCTCAATTATTTTGAATTCTATTCTGCTTAGACTTAATTTAAAATTTTTAACAAGTTCTAATATTTTGTCTAAATACCTGGACACTATCCAATCTCTAAAAAATCTCGTAGGAACACCTAAAATTAAGTAATCATTATATTCCTTTATTAATGTGACGTTTTTCAACCAACTGTTGTACACTTCTTCACCAAAATTTTTTTTAAATTCTGATTGTAAATCCTGCCAATTAATAGTTTTTTCTTCTTCCGAAACAAAAATTTTATCTTGTTGAGTAGATTTGTTTTTCATGATTAAATTTTTCTTGAGAGTCTAAAAACTCCATTTTTAAAAAACTTTCAAGAATTATTTTTAATTTTAAAAAAAAAAATCAATTTCGGTTGTAGACTTAGCGTGCCAATAGAATTTGAAATTTTACAACCCATAACAGAAATAAATTCTATATTTAGTTTTAAAAACTAGATAAGCTAAAAAAATTAACAACTTTAAATTGTTTAATTTAAGAAATTCTTTTTGAAACTTTAGAAATTTTTCTCGCTGCAGTTTTTCTATTAACAACACCCTTTTTAGCAACCTGCATTAGAATTGATTGAAATTTTGGAAAATATTCTTTAATTTTTTTTTTGTCTCCCTTTTTAATCAAAATTTCCATGTGTTTAATGGATGATTTGTACTTACTTTTTCTAATCCTATTGACTAAAGTTTGTTTTTTTACCCTTCTAACTCTTCTTATTGCAGATTTTGTATTTGGCATGATTGTTAATTTGTATATATGCACTGTAAATCCTGGTCAACTTATTATTTTTGACAAATATAACAAAAAAAAGTTGATCTATTAGATATTCTTATCCTTCTGACTATTCCTTTGCAATTTGACCGAGTGCAATTTTTATTCTGTCTACCATAAACGTTAAAAAACTGCTGAAAATTTCCTTTTTTACCCTCAATATTATCAAAGTTTTTGATTGATGATCCTCCCTCAATAATTGCTTTTTTTAAGATTTCTTTTATTTTAGAAATTAATAATTTGATCTTTTTATTTGATATTTCGCTTGAAATTATCATGGGATTTAACTTGCTCATGAATATTGCTTCGTTTACATAAATATTACCTAAACCAGCTACAAACTTTTGATTCATAAGAAGATCTTTTAACAAAATTTTCCTTTTCTTAACATTTTGTTTGAAATAGCTAAAATTGAATTTTTTTGAAAGGGGCTCTGGTCCCAAGTTCCTCAAATGAGAACTTAAGTGTATTTCATCTGTTTTAATAATTTTTATAAAACCAAATTTCCTAACGTCATTATAAATAAGTGTTATATTGTCATTAAACTTAAAAATTAAATGATTATGCTTTAGGTTGTTATTTTTTACTTTATAATAAAAGCTAGTTGCGTATTCATTGTTTTTTGCATCCTTAAAAATAATTTTACCCGTCATACCTAAATGGATCATAATGGTATAATTATTATTTAGATTTATTAAAATGTACTTTGATCTTCTTTCAACAGACGAAACTTTTGATTTAATCATTTTTTTCATTAATGACTCGTTTATCTTATATCTTAAGTATTTATTGGGTATTTCTATATTTTTAATAATTAAATCGTATATGGTCTTTTTAAGTGACTTTTTAACAACTTCAACTTCTGGTAATTCTGGCATATAATTAATTATGAATTTACTTAATGAGGACAAATCTAAACTAGTAAAAAAAGTTTTCAATCAAGTTTATGATAAATATGATTTAATGAATGATATAATGTCGCTAGGTTCGCATAGGATATGGAAAAAAAATCTAGTTTCATGGGTAAATCCCCAAAAAAATAACAAAATATTAGATGTTGCATCTGGCACAGGAGATATTGCAAGATTATGCTCGGAGTCATCAGATAATTTGTGTGAAGTTAAGTGTGTGGAACCTAATGAAAAAATGCTCCTTAATGGCAAAAAAAAACTAAATAAATATAAAAATCTTGAGTGGATTCAGGCTCCAGCAGAAAAACTGCCCTTTAAAAACAACCATTTTGATTATTACATTATAAGTTTTGGTATAAGAAATGTGTCTAATTTAAACAAATCTTTAGATGAAGCATTTAGAGTTTTAAAAAATGGAGGACGATTTTTTTGTCTTGAATTTTCAAAGGTTGAAAATGAAATCCTGAGAAAAATTTATATGAATTACTCAAAAATTATACCGTCCATCGGAAAATTTGTTGTCGGTAATTATATGCCTTATGAATATTTAGTTCAAAGTATTGAAAAATTCTATTCTCAAGAAGATTTTTCAAAAAAACTTGGGTTAACTGGATTTACCAAAGTTAAATACCGAAATTTAACAAATGGTATAGCTGCTATACACACTGGTTGGAAGATTGAATAATGATTAAAAGAATCATATTATTAGTTAAAATTGCTAGAAAATTGGCCTCATCAGGAGCTCTAGATACAGTAAATCAATTATATAAATTACCTTTAATCTTAAAAATATTTTTTGACTTAATATCGCTTGGATCTCAAAGAAAAATTGTGAGTCACACTAAATCATCCGGTGAAAAGTTATGCGATGCTCTTGAGGGAATGGGAACAACCTTTATAAAATTAGGACAATTCTTGGCTACGCGTCCGGATATAATTGGTAATGATCTAGCTCGTGACCTGGAAAAATTACAAGACAAACTACCTCCTTTCGGTTTTGATGAAGCAAAGAAAATCCTGAAAGAAGAGGTGGGAAGTAAGCAATTTTCAAATATCATAAACATTTCTAAGCCAATAGCTGCTGCCTCTATTGCTCAAGTACACTTAGCAAAAATTAAGGTTGAGAATAAAGAGCATGAAGTTGCCATTAAAATTTTGAGACCCAATATTGAAAAAATCTTTAATGAAGAACTAGATGCCTTGATGTTATTTGCTTACATGATTGAAGCCACACTAAAAAAAAGTAGAAGACTTAAATTAATTGAAGTAGTTCATCTTTTGAGAGAAATAACTAATATTGAAATGGATTTAAGATTTGAAGCCGCAGCGGCAAATGAGCTATTTGAGAATACTAAAAATGACAGAGGATTCAAAGTTCCAAAAATTTATTGGCAATATACATCTAAAAAAGTTCTAACTTTAGATAAGGTTAATGGTGTTTCAATTAGAGACCATTTAGCTCTCAAAGAAAAAAATATAAATTTAAAAGATATTGCAGAAAATTTAATACAGCAATTTTTAAGACAAGCAGTTCGTGACGGTTTTTTTCATGCTGATATGCATGAGGGAAATTTATTTGTCGACAATAAGGGTAATATTGTTCCTGTAGACTTTGGTATTATGGGAAGACTGGACAAATATAATAAAAAATATTTAGCAGAAATTCTTTATGGCTTCATTAAAAGAGATTATGTAAAAGTTGCAGAGGTTCACTTTCAAGCTGGGTTAGTTCCTAATACAGCCTCCAAAGATGAATTTGCACAAGCATTAAGGTCAGTTGGTGAGCCTATATTTGGGCAAAATATTAAAGATATATCTGGTGGTAATTTACTTTCGCAATTATTTGAGATTACAGAAAAATTTAATATGGCAACTCAAACACAGCTTTTACTTCTGCAAAAAACGATGGTTGTAGTTGAGGGTGTGGCTAGAAAGTTGTATCCAGATACAAATATATGGAATGTTTCAAAACCTGTTCTTGAAAACTGGTTAGAGAGCTTAAAGGGTCCAAGAGCTACCATTACAAGTGCAATTGATACCTCAGGGGAAATCTTAAAAAGGATACCTGATCTTCCTGACTTTATGGACAAAGCAAACCACGCATTACAATTAATTGCGGAAGGAAAGTTAAACTTGTCGAATAGTAGCAATACTTCTTTGGAAATAGAAAAATTAAGATTAAAAAGTTTTAGAAATAATATTTTAATTTCAATTTTAGGTATTGTAATTATATCATTTGTAGTATTTTAATTAATTAAATGAAAATAAAACGAAAAAAAATTCTAATTGTAATTGGCGGTGGAATATCAGCATATAAGTCATTAGATCTATTAAGATTTTTAAAAAAAGATGGTTATGAAATAAAAATTGTTCTTACGAAAAGTGGTAAACAATTTGTAACTCCATTATCTTTAGTTTCATTATCAGGAGGAAAAATTTATGAAAATTTATTTGATAAAAATAGCGAAGCTGAAATAGATCATATAGCTTTATCTAGATGGGCAGATTTAATTCTAGTAGTTCCTGCAACAGCTAATATAATAAGCAAGTTAAGCCATGGTAAAGCTGAAGATTTAGCTTCAACAATTTTGTTGGCTTCAAATAAAGATATTATTTTAGTGCCGGCTATGAACGTTAGAATGTGGAGTCACAAAGCTACTCAAGAAAACTGCAAAAAACTTATCACTTATGGTTATAAATTTCTAGGTCCAACGGAGGGACAGATGGCATGTGGAGAATTTGGAAAAGGTAAAATGTTAGGTCCTAAAAAAATATATATGGAAATTAAAAATTATTTTTATAAAAGGAACATTGTTAAAAATAAAAAGTTTAAAGCTTTGGTTACGACTGGTCCAACTAGAGAATATCTTGATCCAGTACGTTTTATTTCAAATGAGTCTAGTGGAAAACAAGGTTATGAGATAGCATTAGCCTTGAAGAGGATGGGTGTTAAAACTACCTTGATAGCAGGTCCATCGAACCTTCAAATTGAAAAGGGTTTAAAAGTTATTAAGGTAAAAACTTCAGATGAAATGTTTAGCGCAGTGAAAAAAAGCTTACCTGTTGATGTGGCTGTTTTTACTGCTGCTGTTTCAGATTTTAAACCTTCAACTTTTCAAAAAAATAAAATAAAAAAAGATAAATCAAAAGAAAGAATAGAGTTAGATGGAACTATAGATATTTTGAATTATATTGGAAAAACTAATCAAAACCGTCCAAAATTAGTTATAGGGTTTTCTGCTGAAACCGAAAAACTTTTACATAATTCAAAAATAAAATTGAAAAATAAAAATGCTGACTGGATCATAGCAAATGATATATCAAAAAATGATATAGGTTTTAATAAAGATTATAATGCAGTTACAATTATTCGCTCAGATGGTAAGGTTTCTCAAATAAAAAAAAACAAAAAAAGTTTTATTGCTTCAATAATATCAGGGGAGATAATCAAAAAATTATTAATTAATGACAAAAGTCTTAATTAAACATGAAAATTTCTAGCAAAGAATATCAAAAGTTTTCAAAACAAATAATTTTAAAGAAAATTGGAATTATTGGACAACAAAAGTTAAAATCTGCAAAAGTACTTGTTTTAGGTATGGGTGGCCTAGGATGTCCCCTGTCAATTTATTTAGCTAGTTTGGGTGTTGGTACAATTGGGATAGTAGATAACGATAAAGTTGAGTTATCCAATTTAAACCGACAAATTATTTATAATATAAACGATCTCGGAAAATATAAAGTTGATGTGGCAAAAAATAAAATTAAATTAATAAATAAAAATATAATTATTAAATCACATAAAATCAGAGTTAATAAAACCAATATTAAGAATCTTATTAAAAATTTTGATATAGTGTGTGATGGCACTGATAATTTCAAAACTAGACTGCTAGTAAATGATCACGCTCTTAAACAAAAAAAAATCTTAATCTCTGCGGCTGTAAGTGGATTTGATGGTCATATTTTTAAGTTTAACTTTAAAAAAAAGACACCGTGCTATAGATGTTTTGTACCGGAAATTCCAGAACAAAATAATAATTGTGAGTCAGAAGGTGTCATACCAACAATAACTGGTATCATGGGTACCTTGCAAGCTAATGAGGTAGTAAATTCTATACTCAACTTCAATTCAAATATGGAAAAAAAAATGATTGTTTTTAATTCAATTAAAATGAATTTTAGATCTATACAACTAAGTAGAAATAAAAATTGTAGTAATAAATGTTAAGACTAACTCTTATTTTTTATTTTATTTTCAACACTTTAGTCAGTGAAGAATATTTTTTATCCTTAAGAAATGATAAGGTTAATTTAAGGTTGGGTCCATCTTTTGATTATCCTATTAAAATAATCTACAAAAAAAAATACCTGCCAGTTTTAATAAAAGAAGAGTCAGAAAATTTTAGAAAAATACAGGATCACGAAAATAATTCTGGGTGGATACATATTTCTCAATTATCAAAAAAAAAATCTGTAATAACGTTAAAAAATCTTATTTTATACAATAGACCTACAATATATTCTAAACCTTTGGTAAATATTGAAACTGGCCGTTTACTCTTAGTTTCAAAATGTAAAGATAAATGGTGTAAAGTTAAATCTGGTAAATATTCAGGATGGATTAAAAATAATGAAATTTGGGGTCGGTTATAAAATTATTTTGATGAAACTTTAGAGGCCCAAAATTTATCTAGTAAAAAATACCAAACTGTATTAGCTAATGGTTCGACTATGGCATCTGTTAAAGCAATCATAAAAGATACATCTGCTACAAGCATCAAGACAGTTATTGCTATACAAAAATGTCCAACAGTGTAAACAAGTGTTCTTAATAGTGAGCCTTTATTATTCTCATAAATTTTTCTAGCAGCACCATGTATACCTTGTGTAAATTCAGTCATATCAATTTAATTTTTTTAAATTTGGTCTGTCCGCATTCATAATCTTTGTCCATACAGCAACGAAATCTTTTATAAATTTTTCTTTATTATCATCTTGTGCATATACTTCAGAATAAGATCTAAGTATTGAGTTAGAACCAAAAACTAAATCTGCTCTTGATGCTGTGAATTTAATCTTATTTGTTTTACGATCAATAATTTCATAAGAATTCTTACCTGTTGGTTTCCATGTGTATTTCATATCAACCAAGTGAATAAAGAAGTCATTTGTTAAAGTTCCCACTTTATCTGTAAATACACCTTTGTTTTTAGCAGACTCATGGTTTGTTCCTAACACTCTCATACCTCCAATTAAGCATGTCATTTCCTGAGCAGTAAGCCCCATTAAGGAAGCGCGCTCTAGTAAAAGCTCCTCAGGCATTACAGAATAATCTGATTTTACATAGTTTCTAAATCCGTCGTGCAAAGGTTCAAGCCACTTAAAGTTCTTAATCTCAGTTTGCTCTTGAGTAGAGTCTCCTCTACCTGGGCTGAATGGAACCTTTACTTTAGAGCCAGCTTTTTTTATAGCTTTTTCGAGTGCTACATTTCCTCCAAGAATGATTGTATCAGCTATTGTTGCTCCAGTTTTGTTAGCTATATCTTCAAGAACTTTTAATATTTTTGAGAGTTTTTTCGGCTCATTTGCTTCCCAATCTTTCATAGGATTTAAGCGAATTCTAGAACCGTTAGCTCCTCCTCTTTTGTCAGTTACTCTATAAGTTCTAGCGCTATCCCAAGCAGTGGAAATTAAATCACTTACACTTAGTTTGCTATTTGCGATCATTTTTTTTACTTTATTTACATTATATTTCTTTTTTGATGGAGAAACATTCCCTTGCCAAAGGAGATCATCTTTGGGAGCCCAAGGACCAATATAATTTTCTTTATTTCCCATTGTTCTATGAGTAAGTTTAAACCAAGCTCGAGCGAATGACTCCTCAAAAAACTTTGGATCTTTATAAAACCTTTCTGTAATTTTTCTATATTCTGTATCCATAGCCATAGCCATATCTGCATCAGTGAACATTAATCTAGCTTTCTTTTTAGGATCACCTAAATCAACTGGTTTTTTTTCTTCCTCAAGATTAATAGGTTCCCACTGCCAAGCGCCTGCGGGGCTTTTTTTACTTTGCCATTCATAATTTAATAAAAGATCCAAATATTGATGATCCCATTTATCAGGATTAGTAGTCCAAGCTCCTTCAAGGCCTGAAGTAATTTGATTTACTCCAATTCCATTTTGCTGATTCCATCCGAATCCTTGCTCGTGGATGTCAGCCGCTGCAGGTTCTGGACCTAAGTTAGTTGGATCTCCATTTCCATGGGCTCTTCCTATAGAGTGACCGCCAACAGTTAGTGCTGCTGTCTCTATATCATTCATTCCCATTCGACCAAAAGTCTCTCTAACGTCCATTGCTGTTCTTACTGGATCCGGTTTTCCTTCTACACCTTCAGGATTTACATAAACAAGTTGAAAATGAGACGCTGCAAGTGGCGCTTCAAGAGAAGATCGATCTTGCGGGTCACCGTATCTATTGACAGCTAGTGGTACTGTTTCTTTTCCCCAATACACATCTTTTTCGGGTCCCCATATATCTTCTCTGCCAAATGAAAAACCAAACGTTTTAAATCCGGCTTTCTCATAAGCCATAGTTCCGGCTAACACCATTAAATCTGACCAACTTAATTTATTTCCATATTTTTTTTTAATTGGCCAAAGAAGTCGTCTAGCTTTATCTAAATTTGTATTATCGGGCCAAGAATCTTGTGGAGAAAATCTGTGTGAACCAACATTTGGCCTACCATCAAATTCTCTATAAGTTCCTACTTGATGCCAGGTTAATCTAACCATCAAGCCAGTGTAACTTCCTAAATCTGCCGGCCACCACTCTTGGCTATCGGTCATTAATTCAAGCAAATCTTTTCTTAAGGCTTTAAAGTTTAATTTTTTTACTTCTTTTCTGTAATTAAATCCTGGAAGAGGGTTAGTTTTCGTATCATGTTGGTGTAAAATATCTAAATTTATGCTGTTTGGCCATAGTCGTGAAGTGTTAGATTCACCAGCTTTTGTTATACCACCGTGCATCACAGGGCATTTGCCGTTTCCGTTTTTTTTAAAATCTACACTCATACTAATTTAGTTCAATACTTAGTTTATAATAATTCTAAACTAGAAAGTCAATAAGAGATGACTATTTTTGAATTCTGATTACAACTTCAAGATTTTTTATTTTTTTGCCTTTTGGTGGGACTGGAACTCTGCTTAATTTTATTTGGCTATAATGAATATCAGTAAGCTCCTTACTTCCTTCATCATAAAAGTGGTGATGCGACTTAATGTTAGTATCATAATAACTTTTATTTTTACTAGTTAAAATTTCTTTTAAATATCCAGCATTAGTAAACGCTTCGACTGTATTATAGATTGTTGCCAAAGAAACTTTGGTAGCTACATTTTTATTTATTTTTTTGTTTAATGCCTCAACCGTAAAATGAAAAGTTTTCTTTCTATCGAATAAAAACTGACAAATTTTTAACCTCTGTTTTGTGGGTCTAAGATTTGAGGATCTTAATTTTTGGACATACATTTTTAAATTATGACTAATAATCATTGATTTTGCGTACTTTATAGTTTTTAACTATTTATATATAATTAACTACTTTAATCAAGTAAAACCATATTTAAAAAATGAAGCAAAAGAATAATTATAATTATCAAGACTTAATTGATTGTGGAAATGGTATTCTTTTTGGTGAAGGTAATGCAAAATTACCACTACCTCCCATGCTTATGTTTGACAGAATTACAAAAATTGAAAATAGCACAGGAACTTTCAAACGAGGTTATCTAGAAGCAGAATTAGACATTAAGGATGATCTTTGGTTTTTTAAATGTCATTTTCAAAAAGATCCGGTGATGCCAGGATGTCTTGGATTAGACGCAATGTGGCAATTGGTTGGTTTTTATCTTGGTTGGACTGGTGAGCCAGGAAAAGGGAGGGCTTTAGGAGTAAGCACGGTTAAATTTACTGGTGAAGTTTTAAAAAAAGTTAAGATAGCTACTTATAAAATAAATATAAAAAGAATTTTAAAAAAAGAGGGTGCTGTAGTAGGATTAGCTAATGGCACATTAGATGCTGATGGAAAAGTAATCTATGTAGCAGAAAATTTGAAAGTAGGTTTGTTTAGATCATGAGAAGAGTAGTAATTACAGGTCTTGGTATAGTATCTTGTCTTGGTAATAATCAAGAAGAAGTACATCAATCTTTGGTAAATTCAAAATCAGGCATTTCTTATGCGGACGAATACAAAGAGCATAATCTTAAAAGCCATGTACACGGAAAACCAAATATTAAACTTTCAGATTATGTAGATAGAAAGACAATTAGATTCATGGGATCCGGTTCGGCTTATAATTATATTGCTATGAAAGAAGCAATTTCAGACTCTGGTTTAACGGAAAACGAGATTAGTAACTTTAAAACCGGAATAATTATGGGTTCAGGTGGTCCGTCTATTGAAAATGTAATTCTTGCTGCTGATAAAACAAGAGCTAAAACTCCAAAATTAATGGGTCCATTTATTGTACCTAGAACAATGGGTAGTACGGCTTCAGCTACACTCGCAGTACCGTTTAAAATTAAAGGAACAAATTATACAATGAGTTCTGCATGTGCAACTAGCGGGCACTGTATAGGAAATGCAATGGAACTAATTCAAATTGGAAAGCAAGATGTTATATTTGCAGGTGGAAGTGAAGAAGTCCATTGGGCGATGACCGCTATGTTTGATGCAATGACTGCTCTATCCTCAAAATATAATGATAAACCTGAAACTGCTTCACGGGCCTATGATAAAACCAGGGATGGATTTGTTATTGCTGGAGGAGCTGGAGTATTGGTGCTTGAAGAATATGAACATGCAAAAGCTAGAGGAGCAAAAATTTATGCTGAGTTAACTGGCTATGGAGCAACATCGGATGGTTATGACATGGTTGCTCCATCTGGTGAAGGTGCTGTAAGATGTATGCAAATGGCCATGGCTACCGCTAGAAACAAAATTGATTATATAAATACACACGGAACATCAACCCCTGTAGGAGATATTACAGAGCTTAACGCAGTTCAAAAGACTTTTGGAGAAAAAATTCCTAAAATTAGTTCTACAAAGTCTTTATCGGGACACCCTTTAGGAGCCGCATCAGTACATGAAGCGATTTATTGTTTAATTATGATGAAAAATAATTTTATTGCTGGTTCTGCGAATATAAATGAAATGGATGAAGAAGCAAAAAAATTCCCTATAGTTACAAAAACTGAAAAAGGAATTAAACTAAATACTGTAATGTCTAATAGCTTTGGTTTTGGAGGCACAAACGCTGCTTTAATTTTTGAGAAATTATAATCATGAGTTTAATGAAAGGTAAAAAAGGATTGATAATGGGTGTTGCAAATGAGAGGTCAATTGCATGGGGAATTTCCCAGAAACTTGCAGAAGCTGGTGCTGAATTAGCTTTTACATATTTAGGAGATGCTTTAAAAAGGAGAGTTATACCTTTGGCTGAAAAACTTAATTCAAAAGTTACATTTAGTTGTGATGTTGAAAAAAAAGATGAAGTTATTAAACTTTTTGAGAATGTAAAGTCTAAATGGGGTGAGATCGACTTCGTGGTTCACGCAGTTGCCTTTTCAGATAAATCGGAATTATCAGGTGAGTATTTAAATACTTCAAGAGAAAATTTTTTGAAAAGTATGCTTATTTCTTGTTTTTCCTTTACTGAAGTATCAAAAGAGGCCTCTAAAATAATGAAAGATGGGGGAAGCTTGTTGACTCTTACGTATGAGTCAAGCAAAGCAATTCCGAATTATAATGTTATGGGAGTTTGTAAATCTGCTTTAGAAGCAAGTGTAAAATACTTAGCTAGAGATCTAGGAAAGAAAAAAATTAGAGTAAATGCCATAAGCGCAGGACCAATTAAAACTTTAGCTGCATCTGCAATAGGAGATGCAAAATTTTTATACAAATGGAATGAGGATCATTCCTTTCTTAAAAGAAACGTTGATATTCATGATGTGGGTAACTCAGCATTGTACTTATTAAGCAATTTAGCTAATGGTGTGACAGGTGAAATACATTATGTTGATGCTGGATATAACAAAGTAGGAATGCCAGACCCTAAAAATATCTCATAACTTGCAAAAATCACATTACTAGATTGCATAAAAAGAAAAACCAAAAAAACTAAAAGAGAATAGAAATAAACATTAGAATGAAAAATTTAAATCAAAAGGTAAGAGAGAAATTTGGAAACTTCTTTGACTGGATAAAAGGAGCTGAATTAGTTGAGCTTAAATCTTGTGATCCTAAAGAAGATCCGATTCGACCGGAGCTTAATAATGATTTTAGGACTAGTTATGGTCGTAAGATTTATGCTGTAAAATATAAAAATGAAATTTGTGCAATAATGTGCTTCGGTTTTACAAATGAGATACCGAAGACAGTTAATGAATTAGATTTAATGACAAAAGATGCACACTTACAAAGTATTAGAAGAGATCAAAAAGTTGGAAAAATAGCTATAGCTTACACAGTCTGGTCTAAAAAAAAAGGGGGGGGTAAACTTATTGTTAAAGAGGTGTTTAAAAAAATAAAAAAATCTAACCATTTAAATAGATTAGTAACTCTCTCTCCATTGACTGATATGGCTAGAAAATTTCACTTAAGAAATGGTGCTATTGAACTTCAAGTTAATAAAGAAACTCAAAATTTTGAGTACAAAATTTAAATAAATTAAGCTACAGCTTGTTTAATAGAAAGTTTAACTTTACCTCTGTCAAAACCAAGAACTTTTACTGATACTTCATCACCTTCTTTTACAACATCGGTCACTTTAGCAACCCTTTTGCCTGCAAGTTCAGAAATATGCACTAGACCATCCTGTTTCCCGAGAAAATTTACAAAGGCTCCAAATTCCATAATTTTAACCACTTTGCCTTTATAAATTTTACCAACCTCAGGTTTCGCAATCAAACCTTTAATAATCTCAATAGCAGAGTTTCTTGATTTTTCATCAGGAGCAGCAACAGTCACTTCTCCGGTGTCTTTGACATCAACTTTTGCTCCAGATTTTTCAACTATTTCTCTAATAGTTGCACCACCTTTTCCAATTACTGTAGCAATGTCTTTTTTATCGACTTTTATTGTTTCCATCTTAGGTGTGTGTTTTGAAAACTCTTTTCTTGATGTTTTAATAGCTTTATTCATCTCTCCCAAAATATACTCTCTACCGGCTTTAGCTTGATTTAATGCTTGCTCCATTATCTCGAAAGTAATTCCAGTTATCTTTATATCCATTTGCAAAGATGTAATACCGTCTTTTGTTCCTGCTACTTTAAAATCCATATCGCCTAAGTGATCCTCATCTCCTAAAATATCAGATAATACTGAGAACTTTTCACCTTCTTTGATTAATCCCATGGCTATTCCTGCGACTGGCTCTTTGATTGGTACTCCTGCATCCATAAGTGATAAAGAAGTTCCACATACAGTTGCCATTGAAGAGGATCCGTTTGACTCTGTTATTTCGGAAACGACTCTTAAGGTATAAGGGAAATTTTCTTTTAATGGTAATGATGAATTTATAGCTCTCCAGGCTAGCTTTCCATGACCTATTTCTCTTCTACCCGTTCCTATTCTGCCACACTCACCAACTGAGAAAGGTGGAAAATTATAATGCAGCATAAAATTTGATCGCTGCATACCATCTAAACTTTCAAGCCTTTGTTCATCATCTGACATGCCTAAAGTTGTTACGACTAATGCCTGCGTTTCACCTCTTGTAAATAAAGCTGAACCGTGAGTTCTCGGCAAAACGCCTACTTCACATTCAATTTTTCTAACATCAGCCAAGCCTCTACCATCTATTCTTTTTTTATCTTTTAAAATTGCTGTTCTAACAATGTCTTTCTCTAGAAATTTTAACTGGGCCATTGCTTGATTTTCAGTGACGCTTTCATCCTCTTTGAACATTTCTTTGCACTTTGAGTCAATTTCAGAAATAGCTGTTGATCTTTTTTTCTTATCAACTTCTTTAAAGGCTTTTCTAAGATCACCTTCAAATTCTTTTGTAATTTTTTTCTTTAATTCAGTGTTATCAACTTCTTCGATTTCCCATTTAGGTTTACTTGCTTTTTTAGCTAGTTTTTCAATTGAGTTTATAATAGGTACAAATTTTTCATGCCCAAATTTTACCGCGTCTAACATTATTTTTTCTGATAAGCCTGAAGTTTCAGACTCAACCATTAAAACTGCATCCTTAGTTCCGGCCACAACTAGATCAAGCTCTGACGTTTTCAATTCCTCTAAAGAGGGATTTAACAAATATTTGCCGTCTCTATAACCTACTCTGCTCGCAGCTATTGGTCCTTGAAAAGGAAGTCCTGATATTGATAATGCAGCAGATGCAGCAATAATTGAGAGTATATCTGGCTGATTTTCTCCGTCGTAAGATAGTACTGTAGGTAGTAACTGTACTTCATTAATGAAACCAGATGGAAACAAGGGTCTTATTGGTCTATCTATTAATCTAGATATTAAAGTTTCAGCTTCAGTTGGCCTAGCTTCTCTTTTGAAGTATCCACCAGGTATTTTTCCCGCTGCATAATATTTTTCCTGGTAATTTACAGATAAGGGAAAATAATCCTGACCCTCATTAATTTTTTTTGATCCTACAGCAGTAGCAATTACGACTGTTTCACCTAATTTAGCTATTATGGCTCCATCAGCTTGTCTGGCGACTTTACCTGTCTCAAGAACTAACTTTTTTCCACCAAAATCAATTTCTTCTTTTTGAATTTTAAACATTATTTTCTCAGACTAAGTTGTTTTATAATTTTTTCATACGAGTCAGGTTTTTTTCTTTTAAGATAGCTTAATAATTTCTTTCTTTTATTTACTGACTTTGACAAACCAATAGTAGAATGTTTGTCTTTTTTAAATTTTTTAAAATGCACGGCTAGTTTTTCAATTTTACTGCTTAATAAACCAATTTGTATTTCTGCAGATCCAACGTCGGATTTGTTAATGGCTAGAGACTTAATTATATCTTTTTTTTTCTGTTTCATCTTTTTTATTCTCTTTAATTAACTTTTCTATCTTTTCAGCATATTCGAAAGATCTATCTTCAATAAAGTTGAGTTTTGGAAGAAATTTTAAACTTAGCTTTTTTGATAAGGCTTTTCTAACAAGATGCGAGTTATCAGTCAATACACTAACTATTTCTTTCATATCTATGCCGCCTAGTGGAATGACATAAACTCTGGCAGTTTTCAAGTCTGGGGTCATTCTTACCTCTGTAACTGTAATATATCTTGAGTTAAATGATGATATCTTTGTCTCATTTTTTATAAAAATTTCACCAATGCTTTGTTTTACAAGTTCACCAACTCTTAATTGTCTTTGGGAGTATCCTTTATTAGATAAATCACTATTGATCATATAGTTCTCTCAATTTTTTGTATTTGGTAAGACTCTATAATATCTTTCTCTTTAAAATCTATAAAATCTCTTAAACTTATACCGCATTCTAAACCATTTTTTACCTCTTTAACTGCATTTTTTTCTCTAAATATACTTATAATCTCCCCATCATATACGACTGACCCATCTCTAACTATTCTTGCCTTTGATTTATTTTGTATTTCTCCCTCAATTACTTTGGAACCTGCAATTTGTCCAAATTTAGAAACTTTAAATATTTTTTGTACCTCAGCTGAACCTAGTGAAATTTCTTTTGTGTCTGGCTCCAATAAACCTGATAATCTTTTTTCAATATACTCAATAGCCTCATATATTATATTAAAAAATTTAATTTCTATTTTTTGATCTTCGGATATTTTTTTTGCTTCTCTGTTAGCCTTGACATTGAAACCGATCAATACGGCATTAGATGCTTTGGCTAAAGATATATCAGACTCATTTATCATTCCAATGTCTGACAAAATAATTTTTGTTTTTACCTCAGGATGTGTGATTTTTTCTATTGCCATTTTAAGTGCTTCACTTGATCCATGAACATCTGATTTGATAATAACGTTCAGTTCTTCTTTTTCTTCCCCTTTGTCAAATATTGTTGATTTGTCATTAATCATAATTTTCTTTTTTGATGAACTTTCATTTTTGAATTCTGAAATTTCTTTTGCTTTGTCCTCATTTTCAGTTACTAAAAACTCTGCACCAGCAAATGCAGTATCATTCATTCCAAGAATTTCTACTGGCATAGAAGGATAAGCTTCATTTACAGATGCTCCTTCATGATTTATCATGGCTCTAATTTTTCCCCATGTTTTGCCGCAAGTAAAAAAATCTCCCTTTTTAAGTTTTCCATTAGAAACTAAAACTGTAGAAACTGGGCCTTTGCCTTTATCAATTTTTGACTCTATGACTACTCCTGTTGCGCTATCGGAAATAGAAGCTTTTAAATCTAAAATTTCTGATTGCAATAATATACTCTCCTTAAGCTTATCTAAATTAATTTTTTTTGTTGCAGAAACTTCTACAAATAAAGTATCACCACTTAAATCTTCAGCAACTAACTCGTACCTCATAAGATCATTTTTTATTTTAGTAACATTTTTGTTAGGCAAATCTGATTTATTGATAGCCACAATAATTGGAACCTTAGCAGCTTTAGCATGATTAATGGCTTCTATAGTTTGTGGTTTTATACCGTCGTCAGCTGCTACAACTAAAACTACTATATCAGTAATTTTAGAACCTCTAGCTCTCATTTCTGTAAAAGCTGCATGTCCAGGTGTATCTATGAAAGTAATTAATTGATCATTGTCAGCTTTGACCTGATAGGCTCCGATATGTTGTGTGATACCTCCAAATTCATTTGAGACGACATCTGTTTGTCTCAACGCGTCTAAAAGTGAGGTTTTTCCATGATCTACATGGCCCATTATAGTTACCACTGGAGGTCTTTTTTCAATTTTTCCACTCATAGATTTGTTTTTATTTATTTCTTCTGGTTGAGAATTCTCTATGATTGCTTTATGTCCAAACTCTTTAACAATATATTCAGCAGTGTCTTTATCTATGGTATGGTTTATTGTAGCCATTACTTTCATATTAAGTAAAAATTTAATTATATCGTTAGACTTTTCGGCCATTCTATTTGATAATTCTTGAATAGTAATTTGTTCTGGAATTTTTACATCTTTTATAACCTTTTTATATTCTTTTTTCTCTTCAGACTCAGGATTGTTTTTTTTCTCTTTTAATCTTGCTCTTTTAACTGCTGCTAAACTTCTTTGCTTAATCTCAATTTCCTCTACATTGAGTGCTCTTGAGACCGTAAGTTTGAAATCTCTTTTATCTATAGGTGTTTTAAGTTTTAGTTTACTTTTTCCAGTAGGTTTTTCGTCCTTTTTTATAAAGGCTTTGGTAGCTTGTTGTTCAACAAATTTTCTTGTGAATTTTTTATTTTTGTTTCCTTGATTTTGAAAGTTAGGATTTGAAGTACCTATATTTCTTGAACTTTTTGGTGATTTTAAAAAACTTTTTTTATCATTTGGTATTGAATAGGATTTTTTGTTTTCTTTTTTAAGTAATGAACTAGAGTCAATCTTCTTTTTAAAGTTTGATGAAATCGTTAGTGTTTTTTTCTTATCTTTTTCTTTATCCATAATTTATTTAAATACAATATTTCTAGCAGACATTATTAATTGATCCGCCTCCTCTCTTGTTAAAGAAAATTCTTCTAAGTATCCTTGAAGTCTAACTTTCTTACCTTTTACTTCATCAAACCCACCTACAAGCTCATCAGTTGAAAGGTCTGCAAAATCTGAAAGTTTTTTAATATTCTTTTGACCTAAAATTACTAACATACCTTGCGTCATACCCTTTAAGTTAATTAATTCTTCATCAACACCTAATTCTTTAAGTCTTTTTCCAACTTCTTCTTTTACTTTGATTAAACTCTCTTTAGATCTTGAAATAAGTTCCTTAGCAGTATCTTCATCTATTGCTTCGATTTTTGAAATTTCTTCAGCTTTAGCTTGTGATATCTCCTCTATACTCTGAAATCCTTCAGAAACAAGTAATTGACCTAAAGTCTCATCAACTTCTAAATTCTTGATTAAAGCCTCGGTTTTTTCTTTAAATTCTGCCTGTCTTCTTTCAGAGTCTTCTTTGTCAGTTAAAATATCAATCTCAAAATTTGTTAACTTAGATGCCAATCTTACGTTTTGACCTCTTCTACCTATTGCTTTACTTAAATTTTCTTCACTTAAAATGACATCTATTTTTTTATTTGATTGGTCAATTAAAACTTTTTGAATTTCAGCAGGAGACAAGGACTCGGAAATTAGTGTTGGTAAATCTTCAGTCCATTTTATAATATCAATTTTTTCACCATGAAGTTCATTAACGATTGTTTGAACTCTACTTCCCCTCATACCAACGCATGCACCAACAGGATCGATTGATGTATCTTTAGAATAAACACATATTTTTGCCCTACTACCAGGGTCTCTTGCAACTGATTTTATTTCGATAACTCCCTCATAAATCTCAGGAACCTCTTGGAAGAAAAGTTTAGCAAGAAATTGGGGATGGGCCCTTGATAAAAATATTTGATGACCTTTGAGTTCTTTTTTTACTTCATAACAATAAGCCTTCACACGTTCACCGGTCTTTAATATCTCTCTTGGAATAAGCTCATCTTTTTTTATAACGCCCTCCGCTTTTCCAAGATCAACGATGACATTGCCATATTCTAATCTTTTAATTATACCGCTTAATATAAGTCCTTGTTTATCTATGAAATCTTCGTACTGCCTATTTTTTTCAGCTTCTCTTACTTTTGAATTAATTACTTGCTTAGCACTCTGTGCTGCAATTCTTCCAAAATCTATTTGTGGTAAGTCTTCGTAAATTTTATCTCCAATTTTTAATTGCTCTGATTTGTCGTCTTTAATTGAGTTAGCATCTTTAGGAGTTATTTCTCGACTAGGGTCTTCTACGGTTTCTACGACGTCTAAAACTTTTTGAATACTTATGTTTCCCGTTTCTCTATCTATTTTAACTAAAATATTATTATTTTGACCAAACTTGGTCAGAGCTGCCTTTTGAATTGCGCTTTCCATAGATCCAATAACGATATCTTTGTCAATTGATTTCTCATTGGCTACAGCATCAACGATCCTCAATAATTCAAGTTTATCTAGTCCTCTATTTAACATTTTAAATCTCCTAAAAAAAAATGGGCTACCGCCCATTTTGTAATTTTCAAAATTTAATTATTATTAAAGAATTATTGTGGTTTTTTCAAGTTTACACCTTTTTAAAAAGTGAGGATTTATCTATTTTTTCCCAAGAAAATTCACCTTTATTTGTTGGTTTTCTACCAAAGTGACCATAAGAAGATGTTATTTCGTAAATTGGCTTATTTAGGTTAAGCAGCTCTCTAATTCCTCTAGGAGATAAATCAAAATTATCTTTAATTATTTTTTCTACCTTGGCAGTCTTATTTTGATCATTTTCTCCTAATTTTATATAAATAGAAAGTGGTTTTGAAACCCCAATAGCATAAGATAACTGAATAAGACATTTATCAGTCAAACCAGAAGCAACAATATTTTTAGCTAGATATCTTGAAACATAGGCAGCAGAGCGATCTACTTTGGTTGGATCTTTTCCTGAAAATGCTCCTCCTCCATGTGGTGCAGCCCCTCCATATGTATCAACAATTATTTTTCTTCCAGTCAAGCCAGTATCACCGTCGGGTCCACCAATTATGAATTGGCCAGTAGGATTTATATAAATTTCAGAATTCTTTAAACCACTTAATAATTCTTTAGGTATTGTTTTATTAATGTATGGTAAAATTAATTCTTTAACTTTTTCCTGATTTAAATCTTTTGAATGCTGCGTTGAAATTACAATTGATGTTACTTTTTTTGGCTTTCCATTTTCATATTCCATTGTTACTTGACTTTTAGAGTCGGGTTCAATTCCTTTCAAAATTCCAGATTTTCTATCTTGAGCCATTAATCTTAAAATCTTATGTGAATAAAATATTGGTGCTGGCATCAAATCTTCTGTCTCAGAACAGGCATATCCAAACATAATACCCTGGTCTCCTGCGCCTTCGTCTTTATTATCTTTGGAGTCAACACCCATTGCAATATCAGTAGATTGTTCATGAAGATGGGACTCAATTTTTGTCTGATCTCTCCAAGAAAAACCTTCTTGGTCATAGCCAATTTCTTTAATACAATTTCTTACTTTATCGATAATTTCATCCTTACTAATATTAGGTCCACGTATTTCTCCTGCTAAAACTACCTTGTTTGTAGTTGTTAAAGTTTCACAAGCTACTCGAGCAAATGGATCTTTTGATAAATAACTATCAACAACCATATCTGAAATTCTGTCGCATACTTTATCAGGATGGCCCTCTGATACAGACTCACTGGTGAATAGGAAATTTTTTTCAGTCATTTTTTCTATATTTTAAAAAAGTTAAACAATATGTAAATAAAAGAACAAAAAATATCAAATCATTTTTATTCCCACCTTTTTTTTCTTTAATTGGCAACTTGTACTCTATATTGCCAGTTTCATTGTTTTTTAAACTCTTAATGATTTGCCCTTTATTATTTATTATGGAACTAATACCTTTATTTGCTGATCTTAATACAAACGAGTCACTCTCAATTGCTCTAAAAATTGACTTCGAGAAATGTTGGTGCGGACCCAAAGAGTCACCAAACCAACCGTCTTCTGAAATATTAACTATAAAATTATTATTTGAGTTAACTTTTTGAATAAGTTCTGGAAAGATTATTTCGTAGCAAATTAAAGGTATTATATTTACACTTTCATATAAAAAGGTCTTTTTTAAATCCCCCCTGCTAAAAGATCCGTATCCTTCAGTAATTTTTTTTAATCCAATTTTTTCAAGATAATTTTGAAAAGGTAAAAATTCCCCAAAGGGAACTAGTTTGATTTTGTTATATTGAAATTTTATATTAAAATTATGATCAATTATAATAAAACTATTAAAAAACTTGTCTTCTTGTTTATCTAAGGTATTGACACCAAAAATAATCAGATGATTTGAGGAAAAATTTTCTTTTATCAAGTTTTTATATTTCTCAATCTCAAAAAAATATTTTCCTGATAAAGCGCCCTCGGGCCAAATAAATAATGTTTTATCATTTTTTTCTATATTACTGTATCTGATAAGTTTTTTTATTCTCTCTAAAGTTTGTTTTTCAGATAAATCGTATTTAAGTTTAAAATTCGGTGATACAATCTTGACGTTGATAAACCTGTTGTTGTTAAAATTTTTCTGACTTTGAATTTTATTATTATTTATTTCAAAATTACCATATATATAATTCCCAAAAAAAGTTAATAAAAAAATAGAACATATCAAAATTTTATATTTATTTTCCTTAACAAAAAAAATAGATGGAGCACAAAAAAAAGTTATTACTAATAAGTTAAATGCAAACAATCCAATAGGATTTAAAATTTGTAATATTTCACTAAACCATGACCAACTATATGCCCAAAGATTCCATGGAAAACCAGTCAATATTTTAGCTCTTAAAAAGTCCGCAAAAGAAATTGATGCACTAAATAATAAAATAGACTTAAAATCATATTTTAAATACTTTCCGCACACTAAAGATCCAAATCCATAAAATAAACCAAGGACTAATGGTATAAATAAAACAGTAAAAGGGATAAAATTTTTAAAAGATTCGTCAAACTGTAAAGAATTTGAAATCCAATAAGTTCCAGTTAAAAAAAAACCTATTCCAAAAAAATATCCAGCATAAAACAAATTTATAAGATATGGTTTTTTTCTATATTTATTTTTCGATCTTTTGTTAATGTTGCAAATTATAAAAAATAAACATGGAAAGATTAAAAAATTAATTATTGTAAGATTATATGGTTGAAATGAAAAAACAGAAATACAACCCAGTAAAAAAGGTGTTACAAATACCAATAATATTCTACTATTAAGAATTAGATTAATCATTTATCTTAATTTTCTGAGAAATTTTTTTTCAATAGCATCCATCTTTTTATAACTACTATTTTTTTTATGGTCATAACCAAACAAATGAATTAAACCGTGTATCCACAGTATATTAAAATGTTTTTTAAACAAATCTTTTGACATAGTATTCATCTTTTTAAAATTAATTATTATGTCGCCTAAATAAATCTCTTGATTTAATTTTGTTAAAATTTTAATTTTCTTTTTAGTCAGATTAGGGAAAGATAAAATATCTGTAGATTTATTTTTTTTTCTAAATTTTTTATTTAAATTTTTAATTTCTTGAGTATCAGATAATAAAAGGCTAAAGGAATATTTTTTTTTTTTGAAAAATTTATCGTTTTGAATTCTTTTAATTTTATTTTTTAAATAAATTTCTGGATTTTTTATAAATTTGAACCAGTTTTTATCTTTAACAATAACATTAATTTTTATCATCAATATTTTTGTTAAAAGCTTGAATAATTTTTGTCACCAGCGGGTGTCTAACTACATCTTTATGATCAAATTCTATCAATTTAATTTCCTTTACTTTGTTTAAAATTTTTTTTGTTTTTACTAGTCCTGAGTTGGACTTATTAATTAAATCTATTTGAGATGGATCACCATTAACTACAATTTTGGAATTTTCACCGATCCTAGTTAAAAACATTTTAATCTGTGTTAGGGTGGCATTCTGAGCTTCATCTAATATTGCAAATGAATTTTTCAATGTTCTTCCCCTCATAAATGCTAAGGGGGCAATTTCAATTTCACCGGAGTCTATTTTTTTATTAATTTTTTCAAAACCAAAAAGATCATAAAGTGCATCGTATAAAGGTCTTAGATAAGGATCTACTTTTTCTTTCATATCACCAGGTAAAAATCCTAATTTTTCACCGGCCTCCACTGCTGGCCTTGATAGAATTACTTTTTCTACTTTTTTTTCAAATAACATTGTCATAGCAACTGAAACTGCTAAAAAACTTTTTCCTGTTCCTGCAGGACCTAAAGCCATTGTTATATCGTTATTTGTTAGTGCTTTAATATACTCTGATTGTTTTTTTGATCTTGCTATAACTATTTTTTTTGGTGTTTTTATTAATTGATCTAAATTATGTACATTGGATTTAAAATGAACATTTTTTTCTCTCACAGACAAAGTTAAATCCTGTTTTTCAATTAAATTCGTTTTTAAGTATTTATTTACTAAAAACTTTATAGCATTAGTCGCTTTGCTTATATTTTCTTGGTTTCCTTTTATTGTTATTGAATTCCCTCTGAAAAAGATCTGTGTTTTAGTCAACTTTTCTAACTCGTTTAAATTACTATTAAATTCTCCTACGACTGATATTAAAACATCATTGTTATGAACTTTTATATTTATTGTCTCTTTATCTATTTTTTTTACACTATAATTTGAATCAAGATTTTCTATTTTAGACATATTTAAGCTGCAAGAAATTTATTATTGTCAATTAATTCTCCATAGATTGTTTGTTGAGAAAATTTTTTTATAAGCACTCTTTTTTCTTGTCCAATTATATTCTTTTTTGAATTTACAACAACTGGATTTTGATACTCATCACGGCCAAAATATTTATTTTTTTCTTTGATCATTTTGTTTTCAAATAATACCTTAACGATTTGATTTAAAAGATTTTTTTTGTAGTTTAGTTTTATTTTTTCTGCAATATTTTGGAATATAATAAGTCTTTTTTTTGCTAATTTTGCGTCAACCATTTTCATTTCACTCGCCGGTGTTCCAGGCCTCGGGCTAAAAATAAAAGAGTAAGAGTTTATAAACTTTATTGTCTCCATTAATTTACAAGTTTCGTTAAAATCATCATCCTCTTCTCCAGGATAGGCAATTATGAAGTCGCTAGCAAATTTTATTTTTGAATTTTTTTCTTTTAGTTTATGTATTACTTCTAAATATTCTTGAATAGTATGTTTTCTGTTCATACTTTGAAGTATTTTATTAGAACCTGATTGTACGGGAAGATGTAGTAGTGGCATAAGTTTTTCACAATCTTTGTGTGCATCAAGTAAATCATTCGTCATGTCTTTTGGGTGAGAGGTCGTGTAACGTATTCTTTTTAAATCTCTCTTTTTTTCAAGAGCGTATATAATATCAGATAAACGCTTATTGTTGTTTTGATAAGCATTTACATTTTGACCCAACAAAGTTATTTCTCTCGAACCATTTCTTATAAGACTTTCAGCTTCATCTAGGATTTCATCAAAATTTCTAGAGTGCTCAGGGCCTCTGGTATAAGGAACTACACAAAATTTGCAAAATTTATCACAACCTTCCTGAATTGTTAAAAAAGAAGATATTTTAGAGTTGCAGTTAATTGTTGACTTAAGCAAATCAAATTTATCTATTGTTTCAAAATTTGTGATATCATATTGTTTCTTTTTAAATTCTATGTCTTCAATAACTTTGTTAATTGACTGATAAGACTGAGGTCCAATCACTGCATCAATATAACGATCTTTTTTTAATATTAAATCTCCTTCTGCTTGAGCTACACATCCAACAATTATAAGAATTGGTTTTTTTTTATTTCTAAATTCTTTTTTAACTCTGCCAACATCATGAAAAACTTTTTCTGTTGCTTTTTCTCTAATGTGGCAAGTATTAATTATGTAACAATCCGCTTCTGATTTTTTTGTTGTGGGCAAATAATTAATCTTTTTAGTAATATCTAATATTCTATTACTATCATATTCGTTCATTTGGCAACCGAAAGTTTTTATAAATATCTTTTTATTCAAATTGCTTACTTTTTTTTTGATCCATAAAGTTCTAATTTGTGATCTATTAAGTTGTAACCGAGCTTTTTTGCAATTTTAATTTGTAATTCTTCAATATCTTTATCAACAAATTCAATTATTTCACCTGTATTAACATCAATTAAGTGATCATGATGTTCATCTGTTGAGGGTTCGTATCTAGACTTACCCTCTTTAAAATCATGTCTTTCTATAATCCCCGACTCTTCGAATAATTTTAAAGTTCTGTAAACGGTAGCTATGCTTATTCTTTTATCTATTAAACTTACTCTTTTATGTAATTCATCAACGTCAGGGTGGTCTTTTGAACCAAAAGTTGGCTTAGAGTCTGACATGACTTTAGCAATAACTCTTCTTTGCTCAGTCAGTCTTACTCCCTTTTTTTTACATTTTTCTTCAATAACACTCATAGTTCTAAGTTCTCTTATTCATAAATTGGATTAACCAATTTATTTTCTAATTGTTTATTTTTTATTAAAATCTCAATATTTTCAAGTTTTAATTCAGGTAATTGATTGCTTTTATAGCCATATAGTTTGGAACCATTCACAATTTGGATTCCTTTTGCCACAGATAAAGATATTCTCAGAGAGGAAAAGCTTCCAGGTCCCATATTTACTATAATCGAGTATTTATTGTTTAATTTGACTTGATGTCTATTTGTAAAGCTTAAAATATTGCTAACAAGCAGATTATTTGAGTTAATATTGTTTTGTAATTTTTCTTTAAAAAATTTATTATTAGTCTTTAAACCTATTGTGTTATTTTTGCCTGTGCAACTAATTATTAAAAAATTATTAATCATTGTTTTCTCTTATTTCTTTATCGCCTTAAATCTACAGTCATCAGAGGCAGTTATAGATGATTATGGCATAATTGCTATAATGTATCATCGATTTGAAGAAAATAAATACCCCTCAACAAATATCAGGATAAATGACTTCAAGAGCCATCTTGAGATGATAAAAGAAAGTGATATTAAATTTATCAATCCATCAAATTTTGAGGAAGAACTTGTAAACAACAAAAAACAGAGAAAATTATTACTTACAATTGATGATGGTTATCAGTCCTTCTATGAAAAGGCTTGGCCAATTTTAAAAGATTTTAAGATCCCTTTTATTCTATTTATTAGTACCAGAGAAGTTGGGAAAAGTGGATACATGAGCTGGGAAAATATAAGAGAAATAGAAAAATATGATTTTGTAGAAATTGGTAATCATAGTCATACTCATGAATATTTAATTGATTTTACAAATGAAGAGATAAGAAAAGATTTAACAAATTCTATAAATATATTTAAAAAAGAGCTCGGAAAAAACTCAAATTTTTTTTCTTATCCTTTTGGTGAATACAGTACTGACTTAAAAAAAATAGTCATTGATCTTGGTTTTAAATATGCTTTTGGGCAACACTCTGGGGTGGTTGACGAAACTAAAAATTATTTTGAAATGCCTAGATTTCCAATTAATGAGAAGTATGGAGAAACAAAGAGATTTAAAACAATTCTTAAAACTCTACCTTTTCCTTTCAAATCAATACAACCAGAAAATAGATACATAAGTGATGTCAACAATCCACCTGAAGTTAGAATTGAGTTCTATGAAAATTTAAAAAATTTAAATAATATCAATTGCTTTTCAAATGAGGAAGATAAATGGCGAGCTTCAAAGATTAATTTTGAAGGAAAATTTAATTTAAATATAACTTTAGAAGGAAAATTTGTTACTGAGCGTGGTAGAATTAATTGCTCTTTAAGGGAGAGTAATAATTTTTATAGGTGGCTTGGAATTCAGTTTGTTGTAAAAGAGAATTAATTTTAGAGCTGTATATTTTTTTTAACAACAGAATTAGTCAGTTGAACTGCTTCAAAATCTGATAAATCATTTTGTTTTATAATTTGTTCAAGGATATCTGTATATTCTTTACCTGTTTGCGCATATCTATCTAGAGTATCAGTTAAATTAAGTCCCTTTATACTTTTATTTCTTTTTCTATAAGTATATCTTTTTTCTCTAAATTCTGCGTAACCTTTGTGGGTATTCAAATTATTTTTATAAGCTTTTACAGATGCTCGTAATATCGGAAATCTTAATATCTTGTGATTTTCGTGCTTACCTTTATTTAAGGGCTCAATACCTTGACCTGTCCATGTCCATTGTCCAAATATAGCATTACCTTCTAATGCAAACCTTGAAGTGCCCCAACCACTTTCTTTTGCAGCTTGAGCTAAAGCTATAGATACTGGAATAATATCCATTCTTTTATCTAGTTCTGTAATATCTGAATTTTTTACTTTATATTCTCTTAGCTTTAATCTTAACCAAGATTTTTCTTTATCTGTGGTCATTTTTTTAGAGGTAATTCTTTTAAGTTTTATTTTGTCATCTAAAATTTTATCATTTTCAGCAACTACTAATGGCAAAACAATTTTAATAAATGTTTCTTTTTTAAGTTTTGTATCTTTTATTTCATCAAGATCTTTTGGAAACTGGGTGAAGTATATCGGTTTTACTCTTTTTTGATATCTTACAGTTTTTAAATCGTACTCAACATCCTCAAACAAACTTAATACTGTTTCTGTTTTAATATTTAAATTTGGCAGAACTAACTCTGTAACTTGACTAGGTGATTTTTCCTTTTTGATTTCAGGTTTTTTGACCTTTTTTTCTTCAATTTTCTTTTGTGGTTGTGTCTCTTGTTGTTTTTTAACTTCTTTTTGTTTTTCAATTTTCTTTGGTTTATCTTTTTCAACTTGGACTAATTGAGTGGCATCATTTCCGTCAAAATTTTCTTTTAATGTGAAAAAAATTATACCTATGGCGCACACGAAAACTACAATTCCAAATCCTTTAATTAATTTATTTGTTTTTGTTTTTTCAACTTCAGAGGTATAGAAACTGCTAAACGTATCTACCAATGCACCTGAAATAAAAGTAGTAACTGTGTTATATACTTTAGGAATTGTATTTAAAATACCAATTCCAAAATTTCCTGAACTTCTCCATAACCTTACAAAGAAATTTCCTACGCCACCAGTAGTATCATCGTATAAGCCCGTGGCTCCTCTTCTCGTTTTTTTGAAAAATCTCCCAACACCATCGGTTGTATTACTATATAATCCAGAAACACCCCTTCCTGCTTTCGAAATGGGATTTGAAATAGTTTTTTTAAAAAAACTTACGTTGAAATCTTTTGGTATTGGAACATTATTCTTCTTTAAAATATGCTCGATCTGATGAGTGGTAAGATTTTTTTTTCTTTTAATATAATTTTGAATTTCTGTAATTTTATATATCTTACTTAATTCTAATAACTTATCCCTATAACTTATATTTTTTTTCATTTAGATTGCCTCTACTGAATTTACTTCTTTAACATAATGTTTCAATAAATTTTGAACACCTTGCTTTAAAGTCATAATAGAACTAGGACATCCAGAGCATGCGCCTTGTAATTCCACTTTAACAACACCATTTTCAAAAGATTTAAATTTTATATCTCCTCCATCTCTTGCAACCGCTGGTCTTATCTTTGTGTCTAAAACATCCTTAATTTTAGATATAGTCTCATTATCATCAGATTTTTTTTCTGTTTTATTATCGGTTAAAATTGGATCTTCAGATTTTTCAAAATAATCATTTAATTGTGAAATGATCATTGGTTTTAAACTATCCCAAGATGCATTTTGTTCTTTTTTTACTGTAAGAAAATTGTCTGAAATTAAAACAAGTTCTACTCCTGAAAAATTTAATAACTCTTTTACAAAAGGAATTTTTATGTTATTTAAATTTGATTTTTTAAACTCCTCTGTTCCAACTTTAGATAAAATTTTTTGTGATAAAAATTTTAACGAATTTGGATTTGGTGTTTGTTCTACTTGTATCATAATAGGATATTTATATTACACAAATCCTACTATTTCACGTATCTTTTTTAAGTTTTCCTCAGCAATAATACTGGCTTTTTGTTTACCTTTTTTTAATACATCCTCTAAGTGTTTTTTGTCTTTCATTAATTTATCAATATCTTTTCCTATTGGACTAATTGTCTCAACTAATATTTCTGACAATTTTGCTTTTAAAGATGAAAAATCTTTTCCTAAAAATTCTTTAATAGTAGTTTCAATTTTTTGATCAGACAAATCTGAATATATACTCAAAAGATTGTAGGCCTCAGGGCGGTTTTCATAATCTTTAATATTTTCAGTGATAGGATCAGCATCGGTTTTAGCTTTTTTTATTTTTTTCACTATTTCATCTGAGCTATCTTTTAAATTTATTCTGGAATAATCAGACTCTTCAGACTTGCTCATTTTTTTTGTTCCGTCTCTTAAACTCATAACACGAGAAATATTTTTTTGAATAAGAGGTTTTGGTAATGGAAAAAAGTCTTTATGATTAAAATCTTTATTGAATTTCTGAGCAATATCTCTAGATAATTCTAAATGCTGCTTCTGATCAGCTCCAACAGGAACATGTGTAGCCTTGTACAATAATATATCAGCAGCCATTAAATTTGGATAAATATATAGACCTACACTAGCCTTTTCTTTATCTTTCCCAGCTTTATCTTTAAATTGTGTCATGCGATTTAACCATCCCATTCTACAAACACAATTTAATATCCAAGCAAGTTCTGCGTGACCACTAACTGATGATTGATTAAAAATTATACTTTTATTTGGGTCCAACCCTGATGCCAAGAAACCGGCAGTTGTCTCTAAAATATTAGAGTTTAATTCCTTAGGATTTTGAAAAGTTGTAATAGCATGCAAATCTACTACACAATATAAACAGTTTTTTGACTTTTGAAGTGAAACGAAATTTTTCAGTGCTCCTAGATAATTTCCAAGATGTAAATTACCGGTTGGTTGAACTCCTGAAAATACTAATTCCTTTTTCATATTAATTTGTTTTAAAATTTCTTAAATTAAGTACTTTTAAAAAATAACAAATTAAAAAATACAATAAAGCTATCAAGATTACTATAAATAATAAGTATAAAATTTTATAATCACTTGAATAAGTCAAGTTTTTAGCAAAATAATTTAAGCTATTGTGAAAAACATAAGTCATTATGGAAGTAGAAAATACTATTTTAAGTAACTTGTTATAAAAATTAGGCTCGATTTTCAAATAACCTTTATTTAAAAGCAGATATACATAACTTACTACTCCAAACCAAGCAGATAAGGTTGTTGCAATCGGAATTATAACAAAACCAAAGTCTTTAAAAAATAAAACACTAATAGCAACATTGATAATAACAACTGTAAATGAAATTTTAAATGGAGTCATAGTATTATTCCTTGCAAAAAAGAAATTTGCAAATATTTTTAAAACAGCAAAAGCTGGTATACCATAACCAAAATACATTAATGCAAGTGATGTTTGTTCAATATCGTTTTCTGTAAAAGATCCATAACCAAATAAAGCATTGACTATTTGCTCAGAGCCAACAATCAGAGCTAGACTAGCCGGAAGTGACAGTAATAATGATAATTCTAAAGATTTGTTTTGAATATTATTAGCCTGATTATTTTTTTTATTTTTAATTAATTTGCTTAATATTGGTAAAGAAACTGTGCTTACCGCAATACCTGCAATTGCAAGATTAATTTGATAAACTCTATCTGCATAATAAAGATAAGAAACTGCTCCAGATTGGAATGATGCTATTATTGTACCAACTAAGATGCTTATTTGCGTTACTCCAGATGAAAATATGCTGGGCAAAAGTTTTTTTAAGAAAAATTTTACTTTTTGTGTAATTTTATTTTTAAATACCAATGAAGGTTTATAAAATTTAGAGGCAAAGAAAATTAAAAAGATTAATTGTATTAAACCTGAAAGTGAGACTCCATAAGATAAATGAAGTGCGTAATCAAGTTTAAAAAAATATGAAATAACTAAAGATAATATTAAAATTAAATTTAAGAATATTGGAGCGGCAGCGGCAGCGGCAAACTTATTTTCAGAGTTTAAAATACCAGCAAAAAAAGAAGATAAACTTACAAATGCTAAAAAGGGGAAAGTAATTCTAGTTAAATGGACAGCTACGTTAAATTTGGTGTCATCTTCTATAAAACCAGGAGCAATTAAATAAACCACGTAAGGAGTGAGAATTTCAACTATTAAAACTATTGCTAAAAGACCGAAAATTAACAAGGTTAAAACCTCATCCGCAAATTTTTTACCTCCATCTTTGCTTTTTAATTTTTCAGAAGTATAACTTGGAATGAACGCCGCATTAAATGTACCTTCAGCAAAAAGTCTTCTGAAAGTATTGGGTAGTCTGAACGCTACAAAAAAGGCATCAGCGTATATAGAAGTTCCCAAAAAGATTGCAATTAAAATATCTCTAAAATAACCTAGAACACGGCTTAACATGGTATAAAAACTAAATACTGTAGTTGATGATAATAAATTCATAATTAAGACAAATTTTTTAGTGATATATTCACTTATATATTACATACTCAAAATCCAATGACAAAAAAATCAAAAATTGACCATTATACAGATAAAGAGGCCTTAGATTTTCATATAGGCAATAAGTCTGGCAAAATTGAGGTTAATTCATCTAAACCTCTTATATCTAAAAGAGATTTGTCACTTGCTTATTCACCTGGAGTGGCTGCGCCAGTAAAAGAAATTTCTAAAGACTCTTCTAAAGCCTACGACTATACTTCTAAAGGAAATTTAGTAGCTGTTATAAGTAACGGATCTGCAATTCTTGGCTTAGGAAATCTTGGTTCTTTGGCATCAAAGCCTGTAATGGAAGGAAAAGCAGTTTTATTTAAAAGATTTGCAGATATAGACTCTATTGATATTGAAATAGATAATAAAAATTCAGATGAAATAATTTCTACAATTAAAAATATAGCAGGAACTTTTGGTGGAATAAATCTTGAAGATATTGCGGCACCTGATTGTTTTATTATAGAGCAAAAATTAAAAGATATTTTAGATATACCTGTCTTTCATGATGATCAGCATGGGACGGCAATTATCACAACAGCTGCTTTAATTAATGCTTTAGATATTTCAAAAAAAAAAATTGATGAGGTCAAAATAGTTGTGAATGGAGCAGGGGCTTCAGCAATAGCGTGTACAAACTTGTTTAAAAAAATTGGGGTAAAAAATAAAAATGTAATTATGTGTGATAGGAAAGGAGTTATTTACAAAGGAAGAGGCCAAGTAGATCAATTTAAATCTGCTCATGCGGTTGAGACAAAACTAAGAACATTAGAACAAGCTATGAAAGGAGCTGACGTATTTCTTGGTCTATCTGCAAAAGACGTTGTTAATCGTGACATGATTAAATCGATGGCTAAAAATCCTATAGTGTTTGCGTGTGCGAATCCAGATCCTGAAATTAAACCAGAAATAATAAATGAAGTGCGTGATGATGTAATAATTGCAACTGGAAGATCGGACTATCCAAACCAAGTCAACAACCTTATCGGTTTTCCTTACATTTTTAGGGGAGCGCTAGATGTAAGAGCAAAAATAATTAATGATGAAATGAAAGTTGCTGCAGCAAATGCAATAGCGTTATTAGCGAGAGAAGATGTACCTGACGAAGTTGTTTCTGCATATGGAGGTGAAAGGCCGAAGTATGGAAAAGAATATATTATACCTTCAACATTTGATCCAAGACTGGTTAGAAGAATACCTTCAGCTGTAGCTGAAGCTGCAATGAAAAGTGGTGTTGCAAGAAAAAATATTCAAAATATAGAGGATTATAAAGATCAACTTTCTGCAAGATTAGACCCATCTATGTCATTAATGCAAGGTGTTAATGCAAATGTGAAAAAAAGTCCAAAGAGAGTAGTCTTTGCAGAAGGTGAGGACGATAACATGCTTAAAGCTGCTATTGAATTTGGAAAAAATAAATTGGGAACTCCCGTTGTTATTGGTAATGAAAAAAGGGTGAAAGAAACGTTAAAAAAAATTGGTTTAGATGAGAATTTTAAAATTGAAATAGTAAATTCAACAGACAAAGATAAAAGAGAGAAATACGCTAAATATTTATACAAAAAACTTCAAAGAACAGGTCAACTTGAAAGAGATGTGGATCGACTCGTTCGAAATGACAGAATAGCCTTCGGTTCTTCCATGGTGGCATGTAAGGACGCTGATGCTATGGTTACTGGAAATATTAGACATTATGCTGCTTCAATTGAAAAATTAAAACATGTATGTGATGCCCGAAAAGGTGAGCCAATTTTTGGTATGACGATGATGGTTTTTAAAGGAAGAACTGTTCTAGTTGCAGATACGAATGTGGAAGATTTTCCTTCTGCTGAAAGATTAGTTGAAATTTCGAAATCATGTGTAAGAGTTTCAAAACTATTTGGTTTTGAGCCTAAGGTTGCTTTTTTATCACACTCTACTTTTGGTAAACCAATTTCTAGAAATACTAAGCATGTAAGAGATGCTATAGAATTACTTAAAAAGCAAAAAGTTGATTTCGATTTTGATGGTGAGATGCAACCAGATGTGGCTTTAAATCCAATTTATCAAGAAGTCTATCCTTTTTCAAAAATTGTAGGAAAAGCAAATATTCTAATTATGCCTGCACTACATAGTGCTGCTATATCAACCAAATTAATGAAATCTTTCGGAGGAGCTAAATTAATCGGACCATTGTTAATTGGACTGGATTTACCAATTGAAGTAGCCCCCTTAAGATCAACAACTTCTGATATTTTAAACCTTGCATCAATTGCTGCTTACTCTGCTGAAGTCATAGATTACAAAAAGAACTAGAGTTTATTTCTACTAAGCTCAGTAGCTAAATATATCGATGGAATAACTTTCTCAACGTCATAAATTTTTTCTGCTTCTGAAAGAACCTCTTTTTTTTCATCCTCGTTCATTGCTATGCCAAATATATAAATCCTTTTTTTAATTGTCTCAAGTGTATAGTTTCTAGACTTAGTATTTTTATTTAGTATTAATGCAGTTCTCAATTGACTAGTTATGAGAATATCTTTTGCTGTTTGTTTAAAATTTGAATTTCCTTTGATTGTTATAGCATTTTTAACTTCTCTAACACCTTTTGTTTCCCAGGCTAGTTTTGTAATTTTAATTTTTTCTTCAGGTTCATCAACTTTTCCTGACAAAAAAATTCTACCGTCTAAAACCTCTACTTGAACATTTAAGAAATATTTTTTTTCTTTTAGGGATAATCTTGCGACTAGGTTTTTTTGCATAATTGTATCGTCAATTTGCATACCTATTGTTCTTGGATCGAAAGTTATATCTACTCCTGCTCCAAAACGACTAACTGGGGAACAGCTAGATAAGAAAATTATAATTAGAATTATCGATAAGTAAATTCTCATTTTTTATTTTTTATACAAAGACTATAAATAGTTTTTTTAGGCGCTTTTTCTTTTATAGACATCAATTCTACTGTATCTTTTACACTATATCTTTTTAAATACTTTATCACTTGTTTTTCTAATTTTACAAAGTCAGTTGTTAATAATTCCTTTTTATTTTTTTGCGAAATAATAATTGTTAGTTCTCCTTTAAATTGTGTTTCAAAAGTACCTAAATTATTTATAGACTTTCTGATATAAGACTCGTGTTTTTTTGTCATCTCTTTTGCAATAAAAATATTTCTACCGGAAAAATGTTTTTTAAAATGTTTTATATAAAAGTTCATCTTTATTGCTGGAATAAAAAATACTAGAGAAAAACCTTCGATATCCAATTTTTTTAAAGAAATATTAAGTTCATTTTCAGTTTTGGGGAGAAAGCCATAAAATAAAAATTTATCTCCAAAACCAGAGAGACTAACAGCTGCAGATATTGCAGATGGCCCGGGAACGGTAAAAATTTTTATGTTGTTTTTAATACATTCATTAATAACTACATTTCCTGGGTCTGATAAAGCTGGTGTACCAGCATCTGAAATCATAGACAAAATTTTGCCCTCATTTAAATGTTGTATAATTTTTGATACAGATTTTTTTTCATTAAATTTATGATAAGGAATCATTTTTTTTTTTATGCTAAGGTTATTTAATAATTTCGAAGAATGTCTCGTGTCTTCACAAAGAATAAAGTCAGAATTTCTTAAAGTCTTAACAGCTCGAAACGTAATATCTTCTAGATTTCCAATTGGTGTTGAAACAATGTATAAACCCTTTTCAAGATCGCTCATAAAAATATGCTTAAAAAAATAGTTATTATAACTTATATATTATTATTTAATAATTTTAACTTATTTGCAGACGAAAACAAAAAGTCTCTAAAGGTAGGTCTTTTAGCTCCTTTTAGCGGAGAATATAAAGATATGGGTCAATCGATTATGTTATCTCTTCAATTGGCTTTAAATGAAATCAATGATGACAACATAAAAATTTTTCCAAGAGACTCGGGATTTAACGATCCCAAAAAATTAATTCAATCAGTTGAATCTTTAAGAGAAGAAAATATTAAAATTGTAATAGGTCCAATTAGTCATCAAGACTTCAAAAGTTTATCAACTTTTAAGGATATGATTTTTATTTCGCCCTCAAATATAAATCCAAAAATTCAAAGTAACATTTTGAGTGTAGGTGTAAGTTTAGAGTCTCAAATCAAATCAATTGAAGAATTTATAAAAAAAAATAAAAGAAAAAAAACAATTATTATGTATCCAAAAAATAAGTATACTACTCTTATAGACTCTAAGATTAACAGTATTAACATATTAAATAAAAAAATATTTAAATATAGTGCTGATCCAAAAATTCTTACTGGAGACATTGAAAAACTTACAAATTATAAACAGCGAAAAAGAAATTTAGTTTCTAGAGTAAAAGTATTAGAGGAAAAAGATGACGAGGCCTCTAAATTAGAATTAAAAGAGTTAGAACAAAAATATACTATTGGAAAGGTAAATTTCGACTCTGTAATAATTATAGATTTTGGAGATAGTCTTAAAAGTGTATTAACGTCATTAGTCTACTCAGATGTTGATCAAAATGAAGTCTTAATCGTAACTGTCAATCAGTGGTTTGATAAGAGTATTTTTTTAGAGAATTCTATAAAAAATTTATATTATCCATCTGTCGATTTTAAAAACTTTAAAAAATATAAAAATAAATACTCAAATGTTTATGGTTTAGAGCCAACAGAGATAACTATTTTAACCTATGATGCTTTAGGTTTAATATATTATGTGTGGAATAAAAAAAATCGTAATGTCACCTCTATAAAAGATTTTATCATAAAAGATAATATAAAAGGAAAAATTGGAACTTTTAATTTCGTTGATGGCAAATTAATTCAAAAACTTAATATGTATAAAGTTTCAGATAAAAAATTTATTAAGTTTTAATTTTTTTTTAAGTTTTTTGAAAGCTATACTTCTATGATCTATTTTCATTTTTTTGGATCTGCTTATTTGTCCAAATGTTAATTTAGATCTACTAGGAATAAAAATTGGGTCATACCCAAATCCCTTTTTACCCAAAATTTTGTGAGATATATATCCATTTATAACTCCGATTGAGGTGATAGTTTTTGTATTATTTAGTTTTATTGACAAGCTGCATATAAATCTTGCTTTCCTATTTTTTTTATACTTAATTTTTTTTAAAATATTCAACATTGCTTTTTTAAAACTTCCACTTTTTTTAGCCCATCTTGCAGAGTAAATTCCAGGTTTCTTATTTAATGCAAATATTTCAAGCCCGGAGTCGTCTGAAAGTGAAATTAATTTTGACTTTTTAAAAAAAAAATTAGCTTTTAGTTCTGAATTTGATTTAAATGATTTACCGGTTTCTTTAGGTGCCTTTATTTGTAAACTTTTTGGTGAAATTTTCTTTATTTTTTTACTTATTAATTTGCTAATTTCTTTAAATTTTCCGTTATTATGTGTGCCAATCAACAATAAATAGTTTTTTTTCATTAAACACTGGTAATTATTTTTTTCGCTATTATATAGCAAATTATATGAGTGAATCTAGCAAAGGCGAAAAAATAAATAAAGAAGATAATGAGTCTTCACCTAAAAAGGTGTCTGAAGAACAGGTTGTCGAACCTACAATCAAAGAAAAGCTAAAAGCCTCAGAGGAAAAACTCTTAAGAGCTCTAGCAGATTCAGAAAATCAAAGACGAAGATTCGAAAAAGAGATAAAAGATGCTTTTGAGTTTGGTGGATTTAACTTTGCAAGGGAAATGTTAGCTTTATTAGATAATCTACAGAGAGCGAAAAAATCTATTCAAGAGGATGAGACTTTAAAAAAAAGCAAGGAGTTTGAAAAATTTCTTAATAATATAGAAATCATTGAAAAGGATTTAATTTCTACTTTTGAAAAAAATAAAATTATTAGGATTAGTTGCATCAATAAAATGTTTGATCCTAATTTTCACCAGGCCATGTTAGAAATTGAAGATGACAAGGTAAAGCCAGGTACTATTGTGCAAGAGATACAGCCAGGTTTTATGTTTGGAGATAGATTATTAAGACCCTCGTTTGTGGGAATTTCAAAGAAAAAAGTAGGCAAATATGACGAAAATTAATAAAAAAACGCCTTGTAGAATATTATTTAGACCCCATATAGGTATCAATAAAAGGAGAACATGAGTAGAGTAATTGGAATAGATTTAGGAACAACAAATTCTTGTGTAGCTATAATGGATGGTGCACAAGCTAAAGTTCTAGAGAACGCGGAGGGTGCGAGAACTACCCCCTCTGTAGTCGCTTTTTTAGAAAAAGATGAAAAATTAGTCGGTCAGCCTGCAAAAAGACAAGCGGTTACGAACCCTGAGGATACAATATTTGCTGTAAAAAGACTAATAGGTAGAAAATTTGAAGGAACTTCAGTTCAAAAAGATATTTCTAAAGTTCCTTATAAAATAGTTAAATCTGATAATGGTGATGCTTGGGTAGAAGGCAAAAGTAAAAAATACTCACCTGCGCAAATCTCAGCATTTGTTCTTCAAAAAATGAAAGAAACGGCTGAAAAATATTTAGGTCAAGCAGTTACAAAAGCAGTTATAACTGTTCCTGCTTATTTTAATGACTCTCAAAGACAGGCAACAAAAGATGCTGGTAAAATAGCAGGATTAGAAGTTTTAAGAATTATAAATGAACCGACGGCAGCTTCACTGGCTTATGGTTTAGATAAAAAAGGTGGAAAGAAAATAGCAGTTTATGACTTAGGTGGAGGTACATTTGATGTCTCAATTTTAGAAATTGGTGATGGTGTTTTTGAAGTTAAATCAACTAATGGAGATACTTTTTTAGGTGGTGAAGATTTTGATGATACTATTGTTGAGTATTTGGTTAATGAATTTAAGAAAGATAATGGAATCGATTTAAAATCGGATAAACTGGCGCTACAAAGATTAAAAGAGGCAGCTGAAAAAGCAAAAATTGAGCTTTCATCAGCAACACAAACTGAAATTAATTTGCCCTTTATTACCGCTGACAAATCGGGTCCAAAACATTTAAATCTAAAATTTACTAGAGCAAAGTTAGAAGCATTAGTTCAATCTTTGATAGAGAGGACTTTAAGTCCTTGTAAAACAGCTTTGAAGGACTCTGGTTTTTCTGCAGCTGAAATTAACGAAGTAGTTTTAGTTGGTGGGATGACTAGAATGCCAAAGATTATCGAAATGGTTAAAAACTTTTTTGGAAAAGAACCCAACAAAAGCGTAAATCCAGATGAAGTTGTTGCGATGGGTGCAGCTATTCAAGCTGGTGTACTTCAAGGTGATGTTAAGGACGTATTGCTTTTAGATGTAACCCCGTTATCTCTAGGAATTGAAACTTTGGGTGGGGTTTCTACAAAATTAATAGATAAAAATACGACTATTCCTACTAAGAAGAGTCAAGTATTTTCGACCGCAGAAGATAATCAACCAGCGGTTTCTATAAGAGTTTTGCAAGGCGAAAGAGAGATGGCAGCTGACAATAAGCTTTTAGGAAATTTTGAATTGGTTGGTATACCTCCAGCCGCAAGGGGAACTCCTCAAATTGAGGTAACTTTTGATATTGATGCTAATGGTATAGTTAGCGTTTCAGCAAAAGACAAAGGCACTGGTAAAGAACAAAAAATACAAATTCAAGCCTCAGGTGGTTTATCAGATGAAGAAATAAATAAGATGGTTAAAGACGCTGAAGCTAATAAAGAAGCTGATAAAAAGAAACGAGAGGGTGTTGATGCTAGAAACCAGGCAGACAGTATAGTTTTTTCCACAGAGAAAAGTTTGAAAGAACATGGAGATAAGATCTCAGCCGAAGAAAAAAAAGCAATAGAAAACGGCGTTGCAGATCTAAAAGAATCTTTGAAAGGCACAGACACTGAAGACATAAAGAAAAAAACACAAAATCTTATACAGGTTTCTATGAAACTTGGTGAGGCTGTCTATAAGAGCCAACAAAAAGATCAGCCAAAGGACGACAAAAACAATAAAGATCCTAAAGATAAAGGCAATGACAAAGAAAATGTAGTTGATGCTGACTTTGAAGACGTAAAAGAAGATAAAGAAAAAAGCGCCTAAGATAAAAAAAGGAGCAATTTCTTGTGGCAAAAAGAGATTATTATGAAATCTTAGGTGTATCTAAATCCGCTTCTAAGGATGAAATTAAAAAAGCTTATCGTAAGTTAGCACTTAAATATCACCCCGATAAAAATAAAGGCGACAAAACTTCAGAAGATAAATTTAAAGAAGCTAGCGAAGCCTATCATGTGTTGTCTGACGATAAAAGAAAAACTAATTACGATCAATTTGGTCACGCAGCTTTCGAGGGCGGAGGCGGTCAAGGTTTTGGGAATTTCGATTTTGGATCGTCGTTTTCAGATATTTTTGAAGATTTTTTCGGTGATGATGTTTTTGGTGGTGGAAGACGTTCTGGAAGAAGATCTTCTAATAGAGGTAATGATTTAAGATATGATGTAACCATTAGTCTTGAGGAAGCTTATTCGGGCTTAAATAAAAAAGTAAATTATAGCACTTACAAAAAATGCTCAAGATGCACGGGACATGGTTCTGAGCCTGGTTCAAAACCAGTAACATGTCAATTTTGTAATGGAAGAGGTAAAGTGAGATCAAATCAAGGTTTTTTTACAATTCAGCAGACATGTCCAGAGTGTAGTGGATATGGTGAAACTATTAGCAATCCATGTAAACAGTGCAATGGTAATGGTAAAATACAAAGTAAAGAAAGTGTATCTGTTAAAATTCCAAAGGGAGTTGATGATGGGACTAGAATAAGAGTTTCGGGCAAAGGAGAAGCAGGGAGCAAAGGAGGGTCTACTGGAGATTTATATCTATTTATATCTATAGAAAATCACAGTATTTTTAAAAGATCCGATGAACACTTATATTTTGAACTTCCTATCACATTTACTGATGCGGCATTGGGATCTTCTGTTGAAGTGCCCTCAATAGATGGTGGAAAAGCTAAAATTAAAATTCCTGCAGGAACTCAACACGGAAAACAACTAAGGTTAAGAGGAAAGGGGATGCCGCTATTAAGAGGAAGTGGTTATGGCGACTTATACATCAAAATTATTACGGAGGTCCCTTCAAGCTTAAATACCAAACAAAAGGAACTTTTAGAAGAATTTAGAAAAATTGAGTCTGAAAAATCAAGTCCCATTATTAAAAGCTTTTTTGATAGAGCAAAAAAATTTTGGAAAAATTCTTAATATTCTATGGTTATGCAAGAGATTATGTCTGCTATATTTCTTTTAGCAGTATTATTTTTAATTCTTCCCTCATTCTTAAATACTAACAACAAACTTAAACTATTGATTCAAAATATTTCTATTTGGGCTATAATTGTCCTAATTATTGTTGTAATTATAAACTTATAATATAATGAAAAGAATCAATATTGCTATAACTGGCTGTCTTGGTAGAATGGGTCAACAACTCATTAAATCTTCCAAAAAAAATAAAGATTTCAATCTTGTTTCACTTACAGAGAGTAAAGAAATATCAAAAAAAATATCAGGGATTAAACCAAGTCTTAACTCTATAGGGGCTTTCAAAAATGTAAACGTTATAATAGATTTTACGGTCCCTAAATGCACTCTCCAAGTTCTTAAAATAGCATCAGAGTTAAAAAAAAGAGTTGTGATAGGTACTACTGGTTTTTCCAAAAGAGAAGAGGACAAAATAAAAAAATATTCTAAAAAAATACCAATTTTGAAAGCAGGCAATATGAGCATTGGAGTGAATTTGCTTATGTATATAACAGAAATAACTTCTAGATCCTTAGATGAGAAGTTTCTAACTAAAGTATATGAGGTTCATCATAAGCACAAGAAAGATTACCCCTCAGGGACAGCTTTAATGCTTGCAGAAGGAGTTGCAATTGGTAAGAAAAAAAAATTAAAAAATTTGATTGGAAAGCAATTATTAAATGCAAAAGATTACCCATATGGAAAAAAAATTAATATTTATTCTGTAAGAAAAGGAGAGGTTATCGGTCAACATAAAGTACAATTTTCGAATAAAAAAGAAATATTATCACTGAGACATGAATCATTCGACAGATCTTTATATTCGGATGGAGCTTTAGCTGCTTCGAAGTGGTTGATGCAAAAAAAACCAGGCCTTTATTCTATGAGAGATTTATTAAATTTTAAGTGAAAAATTTTCAAAAATCAAAAATTATACAAAAAATTTTAAATCAAGCTTATCCCAAAGTACCTATTCCTCTTAATTATAGAAATAAATTCACTCTTTTAATTTCTGTCCTGCTTTCAGCGCAATGTACAGATGTAAATGTAAACAATGTCACAAAAAATATTTATCCAAAATATAATAAACCAGATCACTTTGTAAAATTAGGTAGAAAAAAAATCGAAAATTTAATTAAAAAAATAGGAATTTTTAGAGTCAAAGCAAAAAGTATTTATTTTCTCTCTAAGACCTTGATAGAAAAATACAATGGAAAAGTCCCAGACACTTATGAGGAACTTGAAAAGCTGCCAGGTGTTGGGCATAAAACCGCGAGTGTTGTTATGTCTCAAGGATTTGGGTATCCTGCATTTCCTGTGGACACTCATATTCATAGATTGGCTCAAAGATGGGGTCTAACCAATGGTAAAAATGTAGTGCAAACTGAAAAGGATTTGAAGGCTGTATTTCCAAAAAAATATTGGAATAAACTTCATCTTCAAATTATTTGGTATGGCAGGGAGTACTGTAAAGCAAGAGATTGTTTTGGTTTGACTTGCAAAATTTGTAAAAGCTGTTACCCAAATAGAAGAAAGAAATTTATTGCAAAGAAAGCTTGATATGAAAATTTTAGGAATTGGGAACGCGATAGTAGACGTTATATGTAAAGTTAGTGACAGCTTTTTGGCAGAGAATAGTCTTGCTAAAAGTACAATGAAGTTGGTTGATGAAAAAGAATTTAAAAAACTACTTAAAAATTTAAAGATTGAAAAGACTATATCTGGCGGGTCAGTAGCTAATTCTATTGTTGGACTTTCACAGCTTGGCAATAAAGTAGGATTTATAGGTAAAGTAAACGATGATGATTTAGGAAGAAAATATTTGGAAGGACTTGAAAAAGAAAAAGTTAAGTATCATTACAGTATTAAGTCAGAAAAAATAGCTACTGGGACTTGTTTAATTTTAATAACACCAGACTCAGAGAGAACAATGTGTACTTTTCTAGGTACTGCAGGAAACATTAACGAAAATGATATTGATGAAAAAATAGTTAAAGAAAGTCAAATTACTTTTCTTGAGGGATATTTATGGGACAAAGGTGATCCACAAAAAGCGTTTAATAAAGCGATAAGTAATTCATCACAATCAGCCATGTCTCTTTCTGATTTATTTTGTGTTGAGAGGCATAAAAATTACTTCTTAGATTTAGTTCAAAACAAATTAGATATTACCTTTGCAAATGAGCAGGAGGTTTATGCTTTAATAGGAGCAAAAACTTTTGAAGATGTTGTAGCATTTGCAAGAAATATAAAGAAATTAGTAGTAATAACTAGAGGTGAGAATGGTGCTGTGGCAATCCAAAATGATCAAATTATGGAATGTAGTGCTAAAAAAAATTTAAAAATTAAAGATCTTACAGGAGCAGGGGACTTATTTGCTGCTGGTTTTTTACATGGGTACGTGAATAATTTATCTTTGAAAGAAAGTTTAGAAAAAGGAACAGAACTTTCCTCAAAAATTATTCAGCAAGTTGGTGCAAGATTGCAATAATTAATTAAATTCTGAATTCTTATTCTTCTTTTTTCTCTTAAAACTTCCTTTTCCTTTTTTTGGTTTAACTATTCTTGATCGGTATTTTGGGGTCATTAAGTCTTTTGCAAATTTATTTCTTTTTTTCAGATTGTGTAACCTTTTTTTTCACTTTTAATAAATACTTCATCGTTAAACACTTCTTTAATTTTTTTTCTGAGTCTGTAAATATGTGTTTCAACAGTGTGTGTATCGGCATCTTTTGAATACTTCCATATTTTAGATAAAATTTGATTTTTTTTAATAAATTGCTCTTTATAAAGAAGTTCTATCAATTCTATTTCTTTTTCGGTCAACTCTAATGACAAATTATTTTTATTTAATCTTCTTAAATTTTTGTCTAATTGATAATTATTAATTTTTAAAGAAGAATTTATTTTAAATTCCTTTTTAACAGTATTGTTAACAACGACTTTATTTATTTGATCTACAGATGCCGGCAATTGTAATTTTTCAATTTCCTCAAATCCTTTAATATTTTTAGAATTATGAAAGATAATCTTATTTATATTTTTATTTTTTAATGTTTTTTTTAAACTCATTAGATTTAATGCGTCCTCATGAATTATTAATCCTTTATAATGTTCAAAATCAATGGTGTCATTAAGGTCATTAATGGTATCTAAATTAAAACTAAAATGATTTTTAAGCTCTGTTAAAGAATTATTAAATTCTTTATTTCCAAATGCTAAAATGATATTTTTTTTATCAACCATGAATTTATTACTAAAAAAAAAATTTATCTATTTTAAAGACTATAAGATAAAATGTGCCATTGGTAAAAGAGGAATTACAAGTAAAAAAGTAGAAGGGGATAAATGTACTCCAAGAGGTCGTTTTAAACTAAAGTACATTTTTTTCAGAAAGGAAAGAATAAAAAAAATTCACTCGAAACTCAAACTAATTCCTATAAAAAAAAATTTTGGTTGGTGTGATGATATAAGATCAAAGTCTTATAATAAATTAATAAAATTTCCATTTAAATATAAAGCTGAAAAATTGTATCTTAAAATAAATATTTATGACATTGTCGTCGTTTTGGATTTTAATCTAAAACCAACTAAAAAAGGGAAAGGTAGTGCAATTTTTTTACATGTTTCTACTAAGAACTATTCACCTACGTTAGGTTGCGTAGCAGTATCAAAAAATGATCTAAAAAAATTAGTTTCAAAAATCGATAAAAATACTTTTTTAAAAATAATCTAATTTCTTGAACCGAAAATTGCGCTACCTATTCTGACATACGTAGCCCCATATTTGATGGCGTTCAAATAATCATTAGACATTCCTATACTAAGGTGTTGAAAATTAAATTGCTTATTTAATTCAGATATTTTTTTAAAATGTTTATCTGTTTCATTATCATTGGGAGGTATGGCCATTAGACCTAGAACAGAAAGATTAAGTTTTTTTACACAATGTTCATAAAAATTTTTTAAATTAGTTATTTCTACTCCTCCCTTTTGTTCTTCTGAACCTAGGTTTACCTGGATAAAATAATTTAAATTTTTACCCTTTTCCTTTTGTCTTTTACTTAATTCATTTGCTAATTTTTCACTATCAAGTGAATGTATATAATCGAAAAGTTCTATGGCCTTTTTGGCCTTATTAGATTGTAATCTCCCTATCATATGGAGTTTTAAATCATTTTTAGATTTTTTTAATTCTTTCCATTTTTTTTCAGCCTCTTGAACTTTGTTTTCACCAAAATGTTTGTGACCATGGTCTATAAGGGGTATTATATGCTCTAAAGGGAAAGTTTTACTAACTGCGATAATTTCAGTCTCGCTGTTCACCTTGTTATCTTCTATATTCTGTTTTATTTTATCAAAACTATTTATTATATTCATATGTTGGTGTTGAAAAAAAATTACTACTTATTTGTAGAAAATACTAGAGAATTCAATTTAAATTTAATTAAAATTAGGAATAAATTTAACATTATTTATAGAAATTATAGCAGTAAAGAAAAAATCGAAGATCTATTGTACTTTAGAAAATATTGTAAGAAAAAAGGTATTAATTTTTATATATCTAATGATACAAATTTATTATCAAAATTAAAAGCTGACGGTTTATATATTTCATCTCATAATAAAAATTTACTTTTGAAATCTTATTTGAAAAAAGGCTTTAATATAATTGGTTCTGCCCACAATCAAAAAGAAATTGAGATTAAAAAAAAACAGGGTTGTAATATGATCGTATTTTCAAGACTTTTTGATACTAATTACAAATATAAAAAAGGTAGTTTAGGCATACAAAAGTTTAATATTTTCGCAATAAAATCAAAGGTTGAACTTGTACCCTTGGGTGGGATAAATCTAAATAATCTTTGTAAATTAAATATTATTAAATCAAATTCATTAGCTTGTTTGTCTGCAATAAAAAAAAAGCCGGCTAAAATTATTAACCGGCTTTTTTAATTTTTTCTAACTAACTAAATTAGAATGCTAGAGATACTGCAACAATTGTTTCTGTTGTCTCATCACCTGCTGTGTAACTGTCATTAGTTATTTCTGAATTAGAAAGACCTAATGTAGCTCCACCCATTGTGTAAGATACATCAATTGTAACGATTTCCATCTCTACGTCTGATCTAGTTGTTGTATTAGATAACGCAGCTTTAGCTTTGTTCTTCTTATCTGAATTCTCTTCAGAGTAAGAAACTGCTAAATTGTCATTCACTGCGAAACCAATTGAATAAGCTGAGTTTTCGTAGTGTTGCGTAACAGCTGTACCGGCACTATTTGATGTCATTCTCTGTGCTGGAGCGTGAAGTGTTTCACCATATCCAATTGAGAATTGACCAAATGAGTAGTTAGCAGCGTATGAACCACCTTCTTGTGACTGTCTACCATCTTTGTTACCCATTTCACCAAAATCATAATATGAAGCTGATAAAGTTAGGCCATCGATTGGAGCCATAGTCACAGCGTATTGCTGCATGTCACCAGTTACATCACCGTTAGCTGAATGCACAGAAGCGTTTGCACTTCCACCTGCACCACCTGGTGTGAAACCAGCTTTAAACGTCATACCTAATGGTAATAAGTCTGCTGGAGCATGGAACTGTACGTTGTTGTACGAGCTGATGTTTGAGCCATACTGCATAGTTGTAGTAGCAGCTGCACCACCGCCGTAACCTGTATCAGAACCTATTCCGTATGCAGAGTTATCGAACGCATATTTTGTTGATAGACCACACTCAGATACACAAACTTTGATTGTACCGTAGTCAGTTCCGAAAGCTAAACTAGCATCGTCCTGTACTGTAGCACCATCGATATCTTGTGCATATGACCATGTCATACCATTATCTAACTCGCCTGAAGCAGTTAGTGAAAATTCGTTGGATATACCAAGACCTTTACCAATTGCGTTCACGCCAGATGTTCCCGTATTTCCTAATACTGTGTATGTAGCTTTTACACCACCAGAAACCGTAAACTCACCAGCAAAAGCTGATGTAGCAATAGCTACTGAAGAAATAACTGAGAACAATAGTTTTGTTAATTTATTCATTGTTTCTCCTTTGTTAAAAACGTTAATTATAATTAACAGGCTATTTATCTGCTTTTTTTAATACGATTTGTACGAAAACTTATTAAATACATTAATATTATATATTTGTGTTGTATAATTATCACAGTCAAAAAAGGCTTTATTTCCCTATATTTTCTTTGGATTTTTCATTAACAATGCTATTTAATGAGATCTAAGTCAAAAAATGAGAAATTTTATCAAAATAATTGCCCTTTTTTTTCTTTTTTCATCAATTGTGTCATGCGGGGGATTTAAAAAAGTAGATACAAGAAAAGTACCAATTTCTGGAACAGAGCGAGCTAAAAAAAATGTTAAAGAGGGTCGTGGTGTTGGTTTGGGGCAAGTAATAGGTAAAGGAAGAGGCTCTACTAACTATGAGTTTAGCACTTCAAATCCTATGTGGAGAGCAACATTAGATATTTTAGATTTTTTGCCATTAAGCACTGTAGACTATTCTGGAGGAGTTATTATCTCAGATTGGTACACTGACAACTCAAATAAAAATCAAGCTCTTAAAATTACAGTTAGATTTTTATCCAACACTGTGCAAACGAATAGTATTAAAGTTACAGTACATAGAAAGAAATGTTCTGTTAATCAAACTTGTAATGTTGAATTATTTAAATCCAGAATACAAGAAGAGCTTATTGCATCAATCTTAAAAGAAGCTACTATTCTGGAAAAACAACAAAAAAAATAAGATTTTGAAATTATGGAAAGACTAAATTTTCAAGAAATTGAAAAAAAATGGCAATTAACTTTTGAGAAAGAAAAGCTTTATAACAACAAAAGTTCAAAAAAATTTTATTGTCTAGAAATGTTTCCCTATCCATCTGGTAAAATTCATATGGGACATGTAAGAAATTACACAATTGGTGATGTAATAGCACGTTTTAAATTTATGAATGGATACAATGTTTTACACCCCATGGGTTGGGACGCCTTTGGTTTACCGGCAGAGAACGCTGCAAAAGAAAACAATCTTCACCCAAAAAAATGGACGGAAAAAAATATTTCAGAAATGAAAAGACAACTAAAGCTTATGGGACTTTCGATTGATTGGGATCTTGAGGTATCTACATGTGACGAGAAATATTATAAGCACCAGCAAGAAATATTTATTGATTTTTACAATAGAGGCTTTGTAAAAAGGAAAGAAAATTATGTTAATTGGGACCCAGTTGAACAAACCGTTTTAGCAAATGAGCAAGTTGTTAATGGCAAGGGTTGGCGATCTGGTGCTGTAGTTGAACGAAAAAAACTATCTCAATGGTTTTTTGATATTACAAAGTTTTCAGATGACTTACTTGAAGGATTGGAAGAATTAAATAATTGGCCTGGTAAAGTTAAGACTATGCAACAAAATTGGATAGGTAAGTCAATAGGATGTGAAATTGAATTTAACATAAATGAGGAAAATAAAAAAATTAATGTTTTCACAACTCGGCCTGATACAATATTTGGCGCATCCTTTTTAGCAGTATCAGTAGATCACCCTATTTGTAATAAATTTTCAAAAGACAAAAAATATCTTAAATTTAAGGATGAATGTCTTAAAGTTGGAACTACTGAAGAAGCTTTAGCTAACGCTGAAAAAATTGGTTTCGATACAAAGTTATTTGCAGCACATCCGTTTATTAAGAATAAAAAACTTCCAGTTTATGTTGCTAATTTTATTTTAATGGACTATGGAACAGGGGCTATATTTGGATGTCCAGCTCATGATCAAAGAGATTTTGATTTTGCAAAAAAGTATAATCTTGACATTATAGAGGTGGTTTCAGAAAATCCTTCGAAAGCTAAAAATTTTCAGAAACTATCTACAGCATATATTGGAGAAGGTACAATAGTGAATTCTGATTTTCTCAATGGATTAAAAGTAGTTCAGGCAAAAGACAAAGTTATCAAAGAAATTGAAAAACTTAAAATAGGAAAAAAAAAAATTACTTTTAGATTAAAGGATTGGGGAATATCTAGACAAAGATACTGGGGATGCCCTATACCCATGATTCATTTAGAAGATGGATCTATTGTGCCAGTAGAGAAAAGTGAATTACCAATCAAACTTCCAGACGAAATTGATTTAAGTCAAAGTGGAAATCCATTAGAAAATCACAAAAATTGGAAATATACCGTTCATAAAAAAACAGGGAAACCGGCGATCAGAGAAACTGACACTTTAGATACATTTGTAGATTCATCGTGGTATTTTTTAAGATTTTGTTCACCAAAAATAGAATCTGAGCCCTTTGATATTAAAAAAGTTAATTATTGGATGCCTGTTGATCAATACATTGGAGGAATAGAGCATGCTATATTACATTTGCTTTATTCAAGGTTTTTTATGCGTGCCCTAAAAAAAAATAACGCAGGAATTAAGGACAACGAACCTTTTAAAGGTCTGTTTACACAAGGTATGGTTTGTCACGAAACTTACAAAGATAAAAGTGGAAAGTGGTTAACTCCTTCGGAGGTGGAAAAAAATTCTAAAGGGAGATATGAAAAAATATCTGACAAAAGCGAAGTTAAAGTGGGTCCCTCAGAGTCCATGTCAAAATCAAAAAAAAACGTGATTGATCCGGAGAGTATGATCAAATCTTATGGAGCAGATGCGGTTAGATGGTTTATACTTTCTGATAGCCCACCTGAAAAAGATATTCAGTGGTCAAATCAAGGTGTCAATGCTGCTTATAAATTTCTTCAAAAAATTTATAACCTAAGTTGTGTAGTCAAAAAAAAATCAAAAGGAAAAGGTAGTTCAGATAAAGATTTTAATTTAAGAATGAATTCTTATGTAAATAAAATTACAAAATCTATAAATAACTTTAATTTAAATGTTGTCGTAGCGAATGTTTACGAGATTTATAATTTATTTAATGAGAATCTTGATAAAGAAATTAGCAGTGAAACACTAAAAAAAAATTTTATAAAACTCATGAAAATTCTAATTCCTTTTACACCGCATTTAGCTTATGAATGCCTAGAAATGTTAAATGTTAAAGAAACTAACAATTGGCCGACCGTCGATACAAAGTTAATACTTAAAGAAAAAATTAAAATGGCAATACAAATAAATGGTAAAACTAGAGATATTATTGATATAGAAAAAGGAGTAAATCAAATTTCAGTCGAGAAGATTTGTAAAAATAATAAAAAAATAAAGGATAAAATTACAATTTCCTCTATAAAGAAAGTTATTTTTGTCAAAGATAGAATTATAAATTTTATTATTAAGCAATGAATATGATCAAATCATTTATTTTATTTCCCTTTGTAATTATTTTATTATTAAGTTCTTGTGCTTATCAAAAAATGTATTCTTTTGATCAAAAGAAATTTTATATACAGGAGTTTGAAATAAATGGAGATACTAGGGAGACTTTTATTATACAAAAAAAAATACAGAGATTTTCTAATAAAGACAGTTCAAATAAAATTAAGATTTTAATAGACTTAAAAAAAGATAGGACTATTAAAGAAAAAAACATTCAAAATAAGGTAATTAAATATAACCTATCATTAATTGCGAATGTTGAAATAATTGATCTTAATACTACAAAAAAGATTAAAAGAACTTTTTCGGCCAACCAAAGTTATAATGTAGAAGATAGTTATTCTACTACTGTTAATAATTCAAAAAATGCGAACAACTTATTAATAGACGAAATAGTAGATGGAATATTAGATCAATTAAGAATTTATTATAGTTAAAATGATACTTAAAAGCTTTGAAATAGAGAAAAATATTAAAAATGTTCTAAATTATAAATTTATTTTAATTTATGGTGAGAATATTGGTCTTAAGGAAGATTTAAAAAATAAAATCATTAAATTAGATGATAAATCGGAAATAATTAATCTTTATCAAGAAGACCTAATTAAAAATAAAGATATAATATTAGATGAGGTCAAAAATATTTCATTATTTACACAAAAAAAAATCATTATTGTAAATCAAGTAACCGAAAAAATTCTCTCTAGTTTGGAAGATTTAATTGAACGCCAGGAAAATGTGAGAATATTACTTGTTGGAGATTTACTAGAAAAAAAATCAAAATTAAGAAATTTTTTTGAAAAGAAAACTAATTTAGCTGTTATTCCTTGCTACAGTGACAATGAGATTACTTTAAAAAAAATAATACTTCAAGAATTGCAAGGTTTTAAAAATCTAAATTCGAACATAATTAATATGATCTTAACCTATTCAAATCTAGACAGAAAAAAAATTACAAATAATTTAGAAAAAATTAAATTGTTTTATGAAAAAAAAGTATTAACGGAGGATAGCTTAGACATATTATTGAATTCGGATAGAAATGAAATTTTTGAGAATATACGAGATGCAGCATTAAACGGTGATAAGGTGGGATTAAACAAGTTATTATCAAATTTTAATTTTGCAAATGAAGATACTTACCTTTACTTAAACATGATAAATTTCAGATTAATTAAACTTTTAGATATTTATAAGCAAAATGTAGATGACCAGGGTTTTGAAATTACAATTAGTAAGATTAAACCCCCTATTTTTTGGAAAGATAAGCCAATAATTATTAAATTGTTGAAAAAGTGGGATAAACAAAGGGTAATTGGAGCCTTAAAGTATTTAGGAAACACAGAAAAAAAAATTAAAAATAACAGTGCATTAAACTCTTTAACAATTGTTAAAAATTCTATAACTAATATTTGCTCTAATTCTTGGACTTATTTTTAAGTAAAACAGCAATTAACTCTAATTGATCTAAATTTTTATATTCAATAGACAATTTACCAGTATTATTCCTTTTATTTTGTATAGAGACCTTCATGCCAATAGCTCTTTCAATATCTCTTTGAGCATCAAAGATATTCGGATCAATTGTAAAAGACTTTGATTTGTTTTTTTTTATATTTTCAATAGATCTTGCTGAAAGTTTTTTTGCTACTATTTCCTCAGCAATTGATGATGCATTGGGCATACCTATCAATGGCCGTGCTTGTCCAGCAGTTAATTCACCTTGTTCTAACATTGCAATTATATCTTTCGGTAAATTTAACAATCTTAAAGTATTACTTATATGACTTCTGCTCCTAGACATCATTAATGCAATTTTGTCCTGATCATATGCAAACTCCTCGTTTAATCTTTTATAACCTCTAGCTTCTTCAATAATATTTAAATCTTCTCTCTGTATGTTTTCAACAATTGCAACTTCAAGAGTTTCACTATCATTAAGCTCTAATAGTGTTATCGGAACTTCATGTAAGCCAGCTTTTTGTGCAGCTAACCACCTTCTTTCACCTGCTACGATTTCATACGGTTCATCGGATGTATTATTTTTTCTAACTGCTATTGGCTGTATGATACCATTTTTTTTAATTGAAGCAGCAAGTTCCTCGAGTTTGTTTTCATCAAAAATAGTTCTAGGCTGATATTTGTTTCTTGCTAGCTCTCCTATTAAAGCTTTTTTGTTATTTTGCTGAATTTCCCCTTTGTTTTCGGGCTTTTTTTGATCCCCGAATAATGCCGATAATCCTTTACCTAGTCCCTTCTTTTTTTTTGACTTCACGCCGCACTCCCAATTTTATTTTTTTGAGAAATGAATTCCTCTGCTAATTTAAAATACGCTTTACTCCCGCTACAGGCTTTATCATAAGTTACACATGGTTGTCCGTGAGAAGGTGCTTCTGATAATCTCACATTTCTAGGTATCACGGATTGATAAACTTTTTCCTTAAAATAATTTCTTGCTTCTTTGTCTACTTGTGAAGATAACTTATTTCTTTTATCAAACATGGTTAGTAGAATACCTCTTACACTTAGAGATGGATTTAAGTTTATTTTAATCCTATCAATCGTTTTAACTAGTTGTGTAATTCCTTCTAAGGCAAAAAATTCAGTCTGTAGTGGTACTAAAATTTCGTTTGCAGAAACTAAAGCCATTATTGTTAGTAAGCTCAATGATGGAGGGCAATCAATAAAAATATTATCGTAGTTATCAATGACCTCAGAATTTTGTTTTAGAATTTCTTTTAATATAAAGGCTCTATTCTCATCGTTTGCTGTTTCTACTTCTAATCCTGATAAATTCACATTGGATCCAAATATATCTAAATTACTAATTTCTGTTTTTTGCAAACCATGTTTTAAATTTATTTTTTTTATAAGAAGATTGTAAATATTTTTATCATCGTCATTATTTGACTTGCCTAAACCTGTTGTGGCATTACCCTGTGGATCTAAATCTATTACTAAATTATTTTGACCCAATATGGACAGTGAGGCAGCTAAATTAATAACAGTTGTGGTTTTGCCCACTCCACCTTTTTGATTTATGACAGCTATGATGTTTGGTTTCACAAAATTTATTCTACATTAAGAATAATTATTTTAGAATCATTATCCGTAATGCTATTTTCTAATTTATACTTATAATTATTTAACTGGGAAGTGTTATTTATCTCTTGTTGTGCATTTCTTCCCTTCAAAATAATTATTTTATGCCTTTTTATACAGTTTTCACGTGAAATATTCAATATATGGGGTAATTTTCGAAAAGCTCTACAAACAATATGATTAGAGTTAATTTTTATTGAATTTATGTCATTACATATGATTTTACAGTTCAGACTTAATTTATTTGAAATATTGGTCAAAAAGGCTGATTTTACTGGAGATTTTTCATATAGTTTCACGTGAAAATTGTAATTTTGGTAAAAAATAGCTAAAATAATACCTGGAAAACCTCCACCAGAACCTAAATCGGCTATTCCAGTACAGTTCTTATCGTCTATAAACTTAATTAATTGTGCACTATCTAAAATATGCCTATCCCATATATGTTTTTCAGTATTTTTAGATATTAAATTATGTTTTTTATTATAAATGAGGAGTTTTTGAACAAAATTATCTAATTTTTTTATCTTTGGAGCATCAAATTTTAGATCTTTAAGGAGAATTCTTTTAACATTGGACTCGGTTATCAAGCTGAAGCCTTTTTTTTTTTAGTTTTGATATAACCAAGCAAAATAATAGCTGCGGCTGGAGTTACTCCATCAATTCTTAATGCTTGTCCCAATGTTTTAGGTCTAACTGTCTTTAACTTTGATTTAATCTCGTTAGAAAGACCGCTGAAGATATCATAGTCGATCATATCTGGTATTTTTATACCTTCATCTTTTTTGAAAGCGGCTATATCATGCGACTGTCTTTTAAGGTATCCAGAGTAGTGAGCATCAATTTCAACTTGATCATCCAAATCAACTCCAAACGATGGTATTGAAGGCCATATCTGCCTTATTTTTGCCATATTTAAATTCCGTTGTGCCATCAACTCAATACCAGATCTTTTAACACCATCTTGAGCAATTTTAATTTCATACTTACTTGCTTCGTTAGGAGATATTAAATTTGAATGAAGATAATCTAAAATCTGTGTTAACTTTTTTTGTTTGTCTAAAAATATTTGGGTTCTGTTTTTCCCCACACAATTAATTTTAATACCTGATGGAGTTAATCTTTGATCTGCATTATCTGCTCTTAAAGATAATCTATATTCTGCTCTTGACGTAAACATACGATATGGCTCTGATACACCTTTAGTAATTAAATCATCAATCATCACTCCAATGTAAGACTCGGATCTATCTAAAATAAATTCCTCTTTTTTTAAAATTTTTAGAGCAGCATTTATACCAGCAATTAGTCCCTGAGCAGCAGCTTCTTCGTATCCAGTAGTTCCATTTATTTGTCCTGCTAAAAATAATGATCTAATTTTTTTTGTCTCTAAAGTCGGATTTAACTCTCTAGGATCAACATAATCATACTCTATGGCATAGCCAGCCCTTTTCATCTTAACTTTCTCCAAACCCTTGATTTTACTCAATATTTTGAGCTGGATCTCCTCTGGTAGAGATGTAGATATACCATTTGGGTAAACAGTATTGTCCTTTAACCCTTCTGGTTCTAAGAAGATTTGATGTTTTTGTTTTTCTTTAAACTTAACAATCTTGTCTTCAATGGATGGACAATATCTTGGTCCGACGCCTTTAATGTTACCAGAATACATCGCACTCCTATTAATATTGTCACTAATAATTTTATGCACCTCATCATTTGTATGTGTCATACCACAAGAAATCTGTTTGTTTTCTAATTTAGTTGTTAAAAAAGAAAAGAAATAAGGATCCGCATCAGCTGGTTGCATTTCTAAATCATCGTAATCAATTGTCGACCCATCCAACCTAGGAGGTGTTCCGGTTTTAAGTCTACCTATTTTCATTTTAAATTTAGCAAGTTGTTCGCTCAGACCGGTGGATGGTCTCTCATCATATCTCCCTGCTGGGATTTGTGTTTCACCAATATGTATTAATCCATTTAAAAATGTTCCAGTCGTCAAAATAAGTTCTTTACATCTTATCTCCTTACCGCTCTGGCATAAAAATCCTATAACTTGATTGTTATTAAACAAAAATTGAATTACTGGATCAGCTATTACAGTTAAGTTTTTATAATTTAGTAGAATTTTTTGCATGTGCTCCTTATAAAGAGCCCTGTCTGATTGAGTCCGTGGTCCTCTAACTGCTGGACCTCTGCTTCTGTTCAATAATCGGAACTGAATGCCTGATTTATCGGAGACAACACCCATCACACCATCAAGTGCATCAATTTCACGAACCAAATGTCCTTTGCCTAGTCCGCCTATAGCTGGATTACAAGACATCTCACCAATGGTATCGATTTTATGTGTAAAAAGTGCAGTATTGACGCCCATTCTAGCGGAAGCTGCAGCAGCCTCGCATCCCGCGTGTCCACCACCTATAACTACTACATCATAGCTTTCTTTAGTCATGAGATGAATGTAACGCTCTAAATTAATAATACAAGAGCTATTTTATTTGCCTATACAGAAGTCCTTAAATATAGATCCAAGTATTTCTTCAACGTCTACCTTGCCAACTATACTACCAAGGTGTCGTGTAGCCATTCTTAGATCCTCAGCAGCTAATTCTAAGTCTTTATTTTGATCTTTCTTTAGAAACTTATCTATCTCTTTCAAACACTCATTTAGCTTTACCCTATGTCTCTCTCTTGTAATTAAAGCACTGTTATTAGATGAAAATTTTTTATTAAGTTTCTTTTTGATTAAATTTATTAACTTATCAATATTTTTATTATCCTTTACAGATGCTAGTACGGCATCTACATCAAATTTATGATTTTCTTTAGCTTGAACATCAGATTTATTAAGTAAAACTATTGAGTCTTTATTAATCATAGAACTTATTTTGTCGCTAATTTTTTTGTTTGAATTATCAATTACTACAATATTTAAATCAGCCTCTTTAAATTTACTTAACGCTAATGATATTCCTTTTTTTTCAATATCATTTTTTGCTTCTCTGATCCCAGCTGTATCTGCGAGAATAACTGGATAACCATCTAAATTTAGATATGTCTCTATGACATCTCTAGTTGTTCCAGCTTCATCAGAGACTATTGCTGCATCTCTTTTTGATAATAAATTTAATAAAGATGATTTTCCAACATTGGTTTCGCCAACAATTGATACTCGGAATCCGTCTCTGATTTTTTCACCTACTTTATTATCATTAATAATTTTACTTATATCACTGTGTATCGATTTAATTGATTTATGGGCTTCTTTTAGGACATTTTCAGGAAGGTCATCCTCAGCAAAATCAATTTTAGCCTCTATAAAAGAAAGTGACTTTATCAATTTAGATCTTAAATCATCGTAATATTTGGAAGCATGGCCATTAACTAAATTTACTGCTTGTTTTCTTTGTAGTTCGGTTTCAGAGTGTATTAGATCCCCAATACTCTCAGCTTTTAAAAGGTCAATTTTATTATTTTGAAAAGCTAGCTTAGTGAATTCTCCAGGTTCAGCCATTCTACAGTTTTTTTGGCTAGATAATACTTTAAGAAAATAACTAATAATTGCGTTACTTCCATGTACATGAAATTCTGCTAAATCGTCACCAGTAAAACTATTTGGCTTTGGAAACCATAAGATTAAAGCTTCAGGATCAATAATAGTGCCATTTTTTGGATCAAAAAATTTACAGAGGTTTATTTCATTTTCTTTAATCTTTTTTTCTTTAGAAATCAGTTTGCATATACTTAAAGTATCAGGTCCCGACATTCTAATAATAGCTATACCACATGGACCTCTACCAGAAGACAAAGCAAAAATATTCATTAGCTTAAACCTAGGTTTGCAACTCTTTTAGTAATTTTTTTTAGTAATGTTGATTTGGAAAAGTTATTTAAAATGTTTTCTTTTATTGGATCTAAATATTTATTACTTTTAAAAAATTTTCTAGTTGTGTCAATTCCTAGACCCATTAATAAGTTTTCTGGTTTCCTGCTGTCTGATAAATCTTTTGGAATATTCGAATCTTTTATAGTTAACCCCAATCTAAGGTTGTTAGAAATTAGTTCATTCAATTTTTCAATATCTCTTAATATTAGATTGAACCCTTGTCCTGCTAAAGGATGAACTACATGCAGTCCATCTCCTAAAATTATTGCATTCTTTTTATAATAGTTTCTTTTTAGTGATAATTTTAGAGGATAACTTTGAATATTCCCTAAAGATATTTTATTTGTTTTTAATAAATTTGTTAGTTTAGTTTTTAAATAGCTTGTAATATTTTTTTTGTTTTTTATAAAATATATATCTTCAATACTCCATACTACTGAAAACTTGTTTATATTATATGGTAATATTGCAAGAGGTCCTTCTTTCAAAAAAAACTGTTGAGCTCCAATATTTTTAATCTGATGATTAACAGAACAAGTTATGGAGTGTTCTTTATAATTTTTTTGGATTTTCCTGTTGCCACTTATCTTTTGATAGATTGGAGAGTTTGCTCCCAAACATAAAACTAATAAATCATATGATTTTGAAGAAGAATTAGTAAAGATTTTATTTTCCGCTAAATCGATTGATTTTATTGTTTTTTTTTGAATTTTAATTTTGGTTTTTTTCAATAATTTAGATAAATGATCTTTGGTCAATCTGTTTTCAAAAAAATACATTAAATTTTTATTTTCATCAAAATTTAGAAAATTTTTCGTTTGATTATTCTTCTCAAAAAAAAGATTAATTTTTTTTACAGGATAAAATAATTTTAAATTGATATTTTTTATCGTAGATTTTAAAAATTGCATATTTTTCTCAGATATTGCTGTAACTCTTAAATCTTTGTTTTTAGAAGTATTATTTTCAAGTATCAAATCTATATCCAATCCTCTTTCACTTAGAACAAGAGCAGATATCAGGCCAGTTAAACCACCACCTACAATGCATATTTTATGTTTTTTCATAATAATGATAAAAAGTAAGTATTACGATTCGATATGAATACAAACTTTTTAAATAGTTTAACAAATTTTTTAAAAAAGCGAACCTTTGAGTTTGTTGGATTAATCCTTATTTCATTAGGAATAGCCTTATCAATTTCATTCGCGACTTATTCGCCGTCTGATCCTTCGTTGGTATTTGGTGAATCTAGCTCAAAGGTAAAAAACCTACTGGGCATATATGGAAGCAAGATCTCAGATTTTTTATTACAAAGTTTTGGCTTAATTTCATTTTTGATTTTACTTACATTAATTTCTTGGGGTTTAAGATTAATCGTTAAGAAGGAATTAAAAAATATAGTATTCAAAATATTTTTTCTAACTTTATATTTGATATTTGGATGCACTTTTTTACATATAACTTTTAATAATTCATTTTGGCTTCTTGATAATGGAAATTCAGGTTTTGTCGGTGAATTAGTATTTAATTTTATTTATCAATACACGCCATTGATAGAAAATCAATATACAAGTTTTGCTCTAATTTCTTTAACAATTTTATTTTTTATTCTCAGCTCAGATATTAGTTTTAAATCAATTTCAAAAAAATTATTTTCTTTTTCTTCAGATAAAAAAAATGAAGTGATTGAAAATATAGGTGATGAGTCAGCTAATGAAAATACATTAAATGAGCGATCAGAAACTCAACAAAGTTTTTTATTTTCTAGAGAACAGCCTAAGTCAGTTGAGAAATCTAAAAAATTTCGACTTCCATCAATCGATTTGCTTGAAAAAAATAATTCGAAATTATCTCCTCATGAAATGAATAAAAATAGACCTGATGGAAAATTTATGGAGGGAATTTTAAAAGATTTTGGTATTAATGGGATTATACAAAAAATTAATAATGGGCCAGTTGTAAGTTTGTATGAGTTTGAGCCTGCTGCTGGAGTAAAAGTTTCAAAAATAATAAACCTGTCTGATGACTTGGCGCGGAATACGAGTTCAACATCAGCTAGAGTGGCCATAATTCCTGGAAAAAACACTGTGGGAATAGAAATTCCAAATGAAAATAGAGAGGGTGTATTTTTAAGAGAAATTATATCAAATGAGCGATTTAAAAGTCGTGATTTAAAATTACCGATAGCTTTAGGAAAAAATATATCGGGTGTTCCTGTAATAGGCGATCTAACATCCATGCCCCATTTATTAATTGCTGGTACAACAGGATCTGGAAAGTCTGTTTGTGTAAATACTATTATAACATCTTTGTTATACAAATTGAGTCCTGAGCTTTGTAAATTAATTTTGATAGACCCAAAAATGTTAGAGCTTTCAGCCTATGAAGGGATACCACATTTATTATCACCGGTCATCACTGATGCAAAAAAAGCTACCTCCGCATTGGGATGGACAGTAAAAGAGATGAACAATAGGTATAAACTCATGTCCAAAGTGGGAGTAAGAAACATTGATGGATATAATGAAAAGCACAAATTAAAGATGCCTTACATTGTAGTTGTTGTTGATGAGATGTCTGATCTTATGTTAGTGGCTGGAAAAGAGATTGAAAATTACATTCAAAAATTATCTCAAATGGCAAGAGCTGCTGGAATTCACATTATAATGGCAACTCAAAGACCTAGTGTAGATGTAATAACAGGCACAATTAAAGCAAACTTTCCAACAAGAATTTCTTTTCAAGTAAGTTCAAAAATAGACAGCAGAACCATACTTGGGGAGCAAGGCGCAGAACAATTGTTAGGAAAAGGTGATATGTTATTTATGTCATCTGCTAATAGAATTATAAGAATACATGGTCCATATATTTCGGAAAAAGAAATAGAAAAAATTAGTAGTGTTTTACGTGCTCAAGGCGAACCTGATTATATTGAGGATATTACTACACTCTCAAATATTTCAGATCATAAAGATGACGTTTCAGAGGGAGAGATAGACGAGCTATATAACCAAGCTATAAATATAGTTAAGTCTGAAGGAAAAGCTTCAACAAGTTTTTTGCAACGCAAACTACAAATTGGATATAACAGAGCAGCCAGGATTATTGATATGATGGAGGAAAAAGGTATAGTAAGCAAAGCAAATCATGTAGGCAAGCGAGAGGTATTATAGAGTTGAAACTTTCAAAAATTATTACTGTTTTGAGTTTATATTTTGTTTTTACAAATTCTACAGCAAGCGAGAGATCTAAAATTATAAATAAATTAAATAGTACAAATAATATACAGTTTGATTTTTCTCAGCAGACTAATAAAAAAATAGAAACAGGAAAATGCATTCTTGTTTTTCCAAGTAAACTAAAATGTAATTATGAAAACAAAAATCAAAAAGAAGTTATTATTAATAAAAAAATGATGGCAATTACACAAAAAAGATATGGAAAAACACTTTTTTATCCATTATCAAAATCTTCTTTTCTAAATATTCTTAGTAAAAATGAATTAATAAATATTATAAATGAAAGTAATATTGTTATCGATGAATATTTAAATATTATTTTTGTTGGTAAAGACAATAGCAAAACATTGATAAGATTTGATAAAAAAGATTTTTTGTTAGCGGGATGGATTTCATCAGATCAATATAATAATAAGATAATATTTAATATTAAAATTACTTCTGTTAATCAAATAATCGATGAAAAAATTTTTACCCTACCTAATAGAAGTTAAGCAACAAAATCAATTTGTTCTTTTTTAAAAACTTTAAAACCTTTTGATAAATAATTTGCAAGAGCGTATTTATGATCAAGAGAACAAGTATGAACCCAGACCTTATCGGCTTTGTTATCGTAAGATTTTTTTAGAACGTGTGTTAACAAATAAGATCCAAAACCTTTGGATCTATAATTACTCAATATTCCCATATTTATGAGTTCATATTCTTTATTCTCATGCTTTTCAATTTCATAATAACCTATTAATTCATCCTCATTATCTTTAAGTACCCAAGTTTCTAGAAGTGGGTTGGAAGAAAATTTCAGCCATTGTTTATCTGTCCAAACAAGTCTATCTCTCCAAAAATGATCTTTGCCAATTTGTTTATAGAAAAATTTATTTATCTCATAGTTTTTTTTATCGTTTAAGATAATTTTAACCGAGTTTTCTTTTTTGTATTCAAGAGTTCTGTTGCTATTTAAAAAATCGTAATCTAAAAAATATCGTTGGACTTTTTTCATTCTACAAAACCATCTTTCCAATTTTTTCTCCTGCGAATATATGAAAATGCAAGTGCGGAACTTCTTGGCCTCCATCAGAACCAATATTTGAAAGTACTCTATAACCTTTATCAGTAGCGCCTAACAAGCTTGAAACATGGCTTATAGCTTTATGAAATTCAGTAATTTCCATATCACTGGCTTTTTTATTGAAATCATCCAAATCAATATATTCACCTTTGGGTATAACAAGTGCATGAATTTTTTTTTGCGGGTTTATGTCGTGAAAAGACAAAACATGATCATTTTCGAAAATTTTTTTGCAAGGAATTTCACCTCTTAGTATTTTAGCAAAAATATTATTTCTATCGTATTTCATTATTTTTTTCTTTTTTCTAATTCAGTCATTATATCTTCAATTTTAATATTATTTGCCTCTAAATATACCAAAAGATGATATAACACATCAGCGCTTTCGTGTACTTTATTGGAATTTTTTTCCACAGCCTCGATCAACTCAGCTACTTCTTCTTTAACTTTGGAGACAGATAAGTTTTTATCATTTAAAAGTTTATTGGTATAGGACTTATCTGAAGATGAACTTTTTCGATCTCTGATTGTTTTTATTAAATCTTCCAAATTTTTAAGCATTTTATAACCTTACTGGAATATTCTTTGATTTTAAATATTCTTTTGTATCTTTGATTGTAAACTCGCCATAGTGGAAAATAGAAGCTGCAAGTACAGCGCTTGCCCCGCCTTTAACTATACCATCATATAGATGATTTAATGTACCAACTCCACCAGATGCTATAACGGGAATATTTGTGCTTTTTGAAATTGCTTTTAATAAATCTACATCATAACCGGATTTAGTCCCATCTTTATCCATTGAAGTTAAGAGGATTTCTCCGGCTCCACTAACTTCTACCTTTTTAGCAAATTCCACAGCATTGATACCTGTTTTATTTCTTCCTCCATGTGTGAATACTTCCCATTTATTTTCCGAAACTTTTTTAGCATCTATAGCTACAACAATGCATTGAGATCCAAATTTTTTAGAAGCTTCTTTAACAAAATCAATGTTTTTTACGGCTGCAGTATTTATTGAAACTTTATCTGCTCCTGCTAACAACAAATCAGTAATATTATGAATAGTTCTTACACCTCCTCCAACAGTTAAAGGGACGAAACATTCTTTTGCAGTTTTTCTCACAATATCTATGATAGTTTCTCTATTTTCATTAGATGCAGTAATATCTAAGAAACAAATTTCATCAGCACCACCATCACTGTAAATTTTAGCTTGTTCGACTGGATCTCCAGCATCTTTTAATTCAACGAAGTTAATTCCTTTTACTACTCTTCCGCTTTTAACATCAAGACATGGTATAATTCTATTTTTTAACATATTTTTTCTTTTTTTTTGCTTTACTTGGTAACAATCCTTTATTTACTGCTCTAGCTCTCTCTGAAAAACCAAGTTTTTCTCCATCTCTTATTTTACGTCTAATCGTAGATAATTTTGCAACCATTTTAATTTATCTCTTTTGCCAAATCCTCAAGCTTAATATCACCATCGTAAATTGCTTTACCAACAATTATACCTTCAATTTTTTTATTATTTAAATCTTTTGCTTTCTTAATATCATTAATTGAGGAAACTCCACCTGAAATAACAACAGGACAATTAGAAATTTTAGCAACTTTAACTGTCTCATCAAAATTGGGATTGGTTTTCATTCCATCTCTATTAATGTCTGTAAAAATAATCCTGCTTACTCCAAATTCATTAACTTCTTTTAAAAAATCTATAGTTTTAATGTCAAGATTCTCTTTCCAACCAGATACAGAGAGATTTCCATTTTTGGCATCTAAACCCAAAGCGATTTGGTTTTTAAATTTAGCGCAAGCTGTTCTTAAAAATTCTTTATTTTTGATTGCACCACTTCCTAAAATCACTTTTTCAGCCCCTGCATCAATATATTGTTTAATACTTTCTAAGTTTCTAATACCGCCACCTATTTCAATTTTAAAATCATATTTGCTTACTATTTCATTTATAATATCTAAATTAACTGTTTTGCCGGTGAGAGCGCCGTCTAAATCGATGATATGTAAGTTTTTAAAACCATGATCTTTATATTTTGCTGCTTGATCAACTGGTGAGGTTTTATATTCTGTTTTATTTTCAAAATCTCCTTTAATGAGTCTCACACATTTCTTATCTTTAATATCTATAGCGGGAAAAATTTTCATTATAATCTTAAAAAGTTATCAATTATTTTTAATCCATTTTTATCACTCTTCTCAGGGTGAAATTGTGTGCCAAATAAATTGCCTTTTTCAACTGCACATATAATTTTTGATGAATAATCTGTTGTTGCTGAAATAACAGATTTATCTTCAGGAATAAACTCATAGCTATGAACAAAATACATGTGAGATTTGTTTTTTATATCCTTAAATATTTTGCTTTCCTTTTGTAATTCAATTTCATTCCAGCCTATGTGTGGAAGTTTGAATTTTCCGTTTTGATTATCAATTTTAGAAACTTTTCCAGATATCCATCCTAGTCCTTTTGTTTGTGCTTCTTCATAACCTATATCAGCAAACATTTGTAAACCTACACAAATTCCCAATAGTGGTTTTTTTTTAATTATTGCAAATTCTTTAAGAGAATCAGCTAGTCCATTAATGCTTTTTAAAGAGTCCACACAGCTTTTAAATGAACCTTGACCAGGTAAAACAATTTTGTCGCTAGATTTAATTTTTTTTATGTCTGAAGTTACCTCAAGACTAATTTTGCCTTTAGCGACCTCTGTGAAAGAGTTAATGACTGAGCTTATATTACCCGATTGATAGTCGACAATTGTGACGTTCATCAAATTTATATAGAGCCTTTTGTCGAAGGTATAGAATTCTTTATTCTTTTATCGATTGCTAGAGCATCCTTAAGTGATCTAGCTAATCCCTTATAACAAGACTCAACTTTGTGGTGACTATTGTCACCGTAAATATTCTCGATATGTAGAGTAACTCCAGCTGATTGTGAAAATGCTTGGAACCACTCTTTAAAAAGTTCAGTATCCATTTCACCTAATTTCTCAACAGCTAAGTCTACTTTCCAAATTAAGTAAGGTCTATTTGATACATCAATGGAAACTCGGCTTAATGTTTCATCCATCGGTATCATTGTTGAAGCATATCTTGTAATTCCCTTTCGGTTGCCAGCAGCTTTTTTGATAGCTTCCCCTATAGCAATTCCAGTGTCTTCTGTGGTGTGATGCAAATCAATATGAGTGTCACCTTTAGCATTTACCTCTAAATCTATCAAAGAATGTTTAGATAGTTGCTCTAACATATGGTCTAAAAAACCTATTCCAGTTTTAATATTATATTTGCCTTTACCATCTAAATTGACCGCAACAGAAATACTAGTTTCTTTTGTTTTTCTTAATATTTTCGCTTTTCTTTTCATAAAATGGCCGATTAACCTTATGATATATATATAATTAGGCTTTTAATCAATAAACACAAAATATCTATTGAAGAAATAAATTTAATCTCCACATAGAATACTATGAATACAGCTGAAAAATGGCATGGAACAACCATTGTTCTTTTAAGAAAAGACAATGAAACTATAGTGGTCGGAGATGGCCAAGTTAGTCTTGGAAATACCGTTCTTAAAAGCAAGGCAAAAAAAGTCAGAAAGATTGAGAAAAGAAATGTGATTGCTGGTTTCGCAGGCTCCACAGCAGACGCTTTAACTTTATTTGAAAGGTTAGAGGCAAAGCTTGAAAAACACGCTGGAAATCTTTCGAGAGCTGCTGTTGAGTTAGCAAAAGACTGGAGGAGCGATAAGTACTTAAGAAGATTAGAAGCTTTAATGGCAGTGGCAGATAAGGAAAAAAGTTTTATTATTTCGGGTACTGGAGATGTTTTAGAGCCAGAAGATGGAATTATTGGTATAGGATCAGGAGGCAATTATGCTTTAGCTGCTGCAAAAGTTTTAATAGAAACTGATATGAAAGCAGAGGAAATTGCAAAAAAAGCAATAAAGGTTGCATCAGAGATTTGTGTTTTTACAAATAACAATATTACAATGGAAAAATTATAAAATGCCGGGTTCAAAAAAAGTTACAAACCTCAACTTAGTAAAAGATAAAGAAAAGATTGAACAAAGTAGAGTAAGCGCACTATCTCCAAGAGAAATAGTATCTGAGCTTGATAGATATGTGATTGGTCAAACAGAGGCTAAAAAAGCTGTAGCAGTGGCATTGAGAAATAGGTGGAGAAGACAAGCCTTATCGGATGAAATGAAAGATGAGGTTTTGCCTAAGAATATATTAATGATAGGTCCCACAGGTGTCGGAAAAACAGAAATTTCTCGAAGATTATCAAAATTAGCTGAAGCACCTTTTATAAAAGTTGAAGCTACTAGATTTACCGAAGTCGGTTACGTTGGAAGAGACGTTGAACAAATAATTAGAGATCTTGTAGAAATAGCTATAGCAATGGAACGTGAAAAGAAGAGAAAAGAGGTACATGCAAAAGCTCAACTCTTAGCAGAGGATAAAGTTCTAGATGCGTTGGTTGGAAATAAAGCTTCAGTAGCAACTAGAGAAAGCTTCAGAAAAAGATTAAGGAATGGTGACTTAGATAATAACCAGATTGAAATAGAGGTTATGGATACTACTTCATCAATGCCAAGTTTTGAAATTCCTGGTATGCCTGGTGCAAACGTCGGGATGGTTAATATTGGTGAAATATTAGGTAAGTCTATGGGAAACAAAAAAGGTAAGAAGAAAAAAATGACCGTAAAAGAATCTCATGATATTTTGGTTGCCCAAGAATCAGACAAAATGATCGAGGAAGATAAGATAGTACAGGAGGCAAAAAAATCAACAGAGGATAACGGAATTGTTTTTTTAGATGAAATTGATAAAGTTTCCGCGAGAGGTGATAGAGTAGGTGGAGATGTATCAAGGGAAGGTGTGCAAAGAGATCTCTTACCACTCATAGAAGGCACAACAGTAAACACAAAACATGGACCAATAAAAACTGATCATATATTATTTATTGCCTCAGGTGCGTTTCAACTTGCCAAACCGTCAGATTTACTTCCAGAATTACAAGGAAGACTACCAATCAGAGTGGAGTTAAGTGCTCTAAATGAAAAAGATTTTATTAGAATTTTGAAAGAGCCGGATAATAGTTTGATCAAACAATATAAGGCGTTATTAAAAACAGAAAATGTAGATCTAGAATTTAAAGATGATGGCATTGAAATGCTTGCTAAAATTTCAACCGAAGTAAATTCTTCAATAGAAAATATTGGAGCAAGAAGATTGCATACAATAATTGAAAAAGTTTTAGATGACATTAGTTTCAATGCAACTGATAAAGCTGGAGAAAAAATAGTCGTTGACAAAGAATTTGTGGAGAGGAATTTGGGAAATTTAGTTAAAGATACAGATCTTTCAAAATTTATTCTATAACTTTCTTAATTTAATTAGCAGAGCACCTTCTCCGCCTTCTTTTTGCGAAGGATTATCGATTGATAAAATCAACTTTGAAATCTCGCTATCAGAATTGATAAATTCGGGAACGGAAAATTTTAGTTTACTAAAGTCAGAAGACCTATAAACGTTTTCTTGATTTGAATGTATTCCTTTGCCAGTAATTAATAGTATTTCTCTAAAATTTTTTTCACTGCAAGATTTTACAATTTCTCTAACTTTTTCGTTAGCCTCGTCTAAAGTTAGTCCATGTAAATCAAACCTAAATCTTCTATTTGAACTCTTAATTTGATAATTTTGATCTTTGTCTAGAACTCGAGAAGTATCCTCTAAAAAGTTTTTCCAATCTTGTTTGTCTTTTTTTGTGAGAGAATCCTTTTTTTTCACTTAGGTAAAATTTCAGCTAAGTACCAATTTGGACTATTACTAGTCTCTTTCTTAGAAAATTTCCAATGATCTGTTACGGTTTTAATTCGGTCTGGGTTTCCTTCTAGAACATTATTATTTTTGTCCTTTTTGACTGAAATTATGTCAGATACAAACTTAACCGTAGCAAAAATATTACCTTGAGCCTTTTCAAACTTTTCAAGGTTGGACTCTTTCATACCTATAAATGTTAATTCGGATTTAAAACCTTTGTCTTCCCTATCAGAAATAGCTTGGTTAAAATTAGTGGCCATTCTTGGTGTTAAGAGATCCTTTAAACTTTTTTTATCACCTTTAGCAAAAGATGTGATTATTGTTTCATAAGCTATTTCAGCACCTTTAATAAATTTTTCTTTTTCTTCACCTTTTAACTCATTTGAAATTTTCTTTTTAAATTTTATATCTTGTTGATTCCGAAATTCTTCGAATTTTTCTTCTGAAAATCTTGGATAAATTTTGTCCTCATGACCAGTTTTTCTTCCTAAGATGCTTCTTAATCTCAAGATTATGAAACCAGCTATCATGGCTAGTAAAATGATATCTATATATCCAAAATTGCTACTCATTGTTTGCTAAATATACATTATTAATATATTTTTGTATCAGACAAATGAACACAATACTAATATCAATTATAGCAATACCGATCATAGAAATATTGCTTTTTATTAAAATCGGCGAGAATATTGGGGCAATTAATACCATTTTGCTTATAATTTTTACTGCAGTTATCGGATTATACTGTGCAAGAGTTCAAGGGATCAAAACTATAAAATCTGGATTCATAAACATTTATCAAAACAAATTACCAATTTATGAAATATTGTCTGGAGCTTCAATAGCGATTGCAGCTATGTTTCTAATTATTCCAGGGTTTTTCACTGATGCCTTTGGTTTCTTATTGCTTCTGCCATTTACTAGAAAACTATTACTATCACCAATAATGAGGAAAAATAAAGAACATACAAAAGAAGATAACATTATTGAAGCTGAGATAATTGACGAAAAAAAAGATGAGTTATAAAATTATAGCTAAGTACATAAAAACATTAAACTTTGAAATTTCTAAACCAAATAAATTTTTTTCTCTTACTAAGGATATTTCAAACTATAAATTTAAGATAGATATTAAAAGTAATAGGTTTAAGGATAACATTATAGAAATACAAACTACACTTGGTTTAGAACCTAAGGATGATAATTTAGATAAAATAGATGCAACAGTAACTTATTCCACGCTTATCGAATTAGATAAAAACTTTACTGATAAAAAAAAATTGGAGGAAATTATATTAGTAGAAATACCTAATAAAATTTACCCTGAGCTAAGAAAGGTATTTGTTTTTATTTTTGAAAACTCAGGTTTCAGAGAAATAAAAATTGACCCAAATGTTGATTTTAAAAAACTTTACTTATCTAGAAAAAATTAAAAGTAATTCTTTTTAAGTTCTGTTTTTAAAAAGAGATTGTGGCTTTTTAATTCGTCTTCAGTAGGCATAACTATTTTTTTTGAATAATTTACAATTTTTCTATGGTTATTTTCTTTTTCAACTTTTGTACTAAAGGACAATTTTGGCTCCTTAGCATCTAAAAGATGAATATAAACCTCTCTTAATAGCTCACAATCTAAAATGGCATTATGTTTTGTTCTTTTGGACAAATCCACATTAAATCTTTTACATAAAGCATCTAAAGAATTTGATGAGCCGGGATATTTACTTCTAGATAATTCTAAAGTGTCTATTATTTTATTCTTTGAAATAATATTTTTTTTAATTAAATTAAGTTCATGGTTTAAAAATGGTATATCAAATTTTGCGTTATGTATTACTAGATCATTTTCACCAATAAAATTTAAAAGTTCATCAGCTATCTCTCGAAACTTAGGTTTGTCTTTTAGAAAGTCCGATGAGTATCCATGAACCCTAAATGCTTCATCAGGAACGTTTCGCTCTGGATTAATTATTTTATGAAAAATTCTTTTAGTTGGAATAAGTTCATTGGTTTCAATACAAGCGATCTCCACTATTTTGTGATTATCTTTAAAGTTTAATCCTGTGGTTTCAATATCTAAAAAGATTTCAGACATTATTTGATTATATCATTTACTTTTTTTTTTAAAATATTTTTTGATTTATTATTAACAATTAAATAATCACAAAATTTCATTTTTTTTTGAATAGGCATTTGATTACTGTCTAAAAGCCGGAACATATTTTTTTTTCCCCCATTTTTCAAGTATCGTCTGAGCCTGTTTTTTTTAGGGGCTGCCACTAAAATAATAAAGTCAAAAAAATTCATTAATTTACTTTCTATAAGTAATGGAATTTCAAAAAAAATAATTTCTTTTTTACTGTTCTTTTTATAAAATTCTCTCATTTTTTTTCTTACAAAAGGATGAACTACTAATCCTAATTCTTTAAGAGATATTTCTTTATTTAACAACTTAGATTTAATCTCACTTTTAATATTATTTTTTTTAATTTTGAATCTCTTTTTTATTTTTTTTTTAAATTTATTATTTGAGTACAAATTTATAACCGCTTTGTCCGCACTAAACATTAATTTATTATTTTTTGATAAAATTTTTGCGACGGTGGATTTTCCTGAGGACAGTGATCCTGTAATACCTATTTTCATTAATTAATTTTAGTCTCCAAAAGTTTCAGTAATTCATCATCTACTTCGGGATTAATTTTGTTCCATAAATAAAAAGCTTTTTGTCCTTGATAGATAAACATATTTAATCCATTAAAGGATCTTATCTTGTTAGATTTAAAATACTTTAATAATTTAGTTTCTGCTGGGTTATAAATTGTATCAATATAAACCATATCTTTTTTAAAATTACTAAAGTCATTTTTAAATTCATCATTGGCTTTTAAGCCTAAACTGGTTGCATTTATTATAATATCAAATTTACTAAGATCTTTTGAAAAATCATTCCAATTTATTGTTTTCAATATTTTAAAATTCTTTTTAAGAAATAATGATTTTTCATGAGTCCTGTTAGTTATAGATATGTCCAAAATGTTAGATTTAATTAAAGCAAGTATTATTGAGGGAGCGACACCTCCTGCTCCTAAAATTAAAGCTTTTTTATTTTTTTTTTCTTGATTGGGTATCGATTTTAAATAGGCGGCTTGAAAACCAAAAACATCAGTATTTTCTCCTACTAAGTTATCGTTCTCATCTAACATAATAGTATTTACTGAATGAGTTTCATTGGCATCATTAATAATTTTGTTAAGAAAAGGTATGATTGACCTTTTGTAGGGTAAAGTAACATTTGCTCCTTTGATTTCTTTATCTTTAATTTTATTAACAACTTTTTGGATTTCATCTTCGTTGGTCTCTAATAATTCGTATTTTGCATCAATCTTGTACTTGTTAAACCAATAGTTATGCATAATGGGCGATAAAGAATGAGATATTGGATTTCCGATAATTACAAATTTTGTTTTTTTCATACTTTATAATTACCTATGTATTCCTTTATTTGCTTTATTGGTAATCCCATAATAGAATCTTTATTTCCCTTAATATACTCAAATAAATTTAAGCCTCCAGCCTCAACCTGATAAACTCCATAGGCTAATAATGTTTCTGTTTTAATTTCATTAAGATATGATTTTAACTCATTATCAGACATTTTTTTCATTTTAAGCTCGGACTTATCTGTATAATTCCAAATCATTGAGGCATTTTTAGAAATACAAACAGAACTAATTAAATAATGTTTTTTTCCGTTAAGTAGCTTTAAAATTTTGAAAGCCTCATCTCTCGAATTAGGCTTATTAATTAATTTTTTTTCAAGCGATATTACACTGTCTGCTCCAAGAACAAGTCGATCAGGAAATTTCGCGCTCACTTTAATTGATTTTAATTCTGCCAAGTTTTTAGAGATGATCTCGGGATCAGCTCCTTTTTCTAGAAGCGACTCTTTAACTTGATCTTCATCCACATTAGATGGTGAAACATTTGCCTTAACTCCATGCTTATCAAGTATATCTTTTCTTACACCGCTTTTTGAGGCTAAAACTATTTTCATTTATTTTTTTTAATTTCAATTATTTTAATTATTGAAGCAGCTGTTTCTTCGACAGATTTTCTAGTAACATCAATTGTTGGCCAGTTATATTTTCGAAATAAACTCTTTGACTCCTCTACTTCCTGTTTTATAGACTTTATGTCAGTATAATTAGAAGAACTGTTTTCTTGCATTAATGCTACCCGGTTTCGTCTTATATCCGATAATCTCTCTGGATCAGCAAACAATCCTATTACGCATGATTTAAAATCTTTATTTTTTAAGTCATTTGGTATTTCCTGGTTTGGAACAAGGGGAATGTTTGTGGTTTTGAACCCCCTATTAGCAAGATAAATTGAGGTTGGTGTTTTGCTTGTTCTGCTAACGCCTAGCAAGATAACATCTGATTTTGATAGATCTTCTGTTTTCTTTCCATCATCATGGGACATTGTGAACTGTATAGCCTCGATTCTTTTATAATATTCCTCATCCAATACATGCTGAGCGCTTGGTTTATGAATAGCTTTCTGATTGAGTAACTTTGAAAACGCTAAAATCAAACTTCCAAGAACACCAAAACAAGGAATGCTTGCTTGCTCGCTTTTCTTTGATAAATATTTTGCGAGTTTAGTTTCAACTATAGTGTACAATATGATCGGATTGTCTCCTTTTAATCCAACATTTATTATTTTGTCTACCTGTTGTTCTGTTCTTACAAAGAAAAACTCTTTTTTCTCGTATTTGAAGTTCTTAAATTGTGATTGTAAGGATAAAAATATTCTGTCCAGGGTTTCACCTGTTGAGTCAGAAACGAGATATACATTGTATTTTTCGTTCATAATTCTGTTAATAATAATCGGATAACCTTATTCTATACTCTAAATTAAGAAATAAAAAAAATTTACTCACACTAATTAACATATTAAGTACATTTTATTCGATGTGAATTGTTTTATACACGTAAAGTATAAAATGTGAGCATAATTTATTCAATAATTCAAAATAGGGCTGATTTCAGCAAGATAGTGGGTATAAAATGTTCAAAACTAGATATAATTAAATATAGTCGATACTAACATGACCTATTACAATAACTATTCTTATTAATATATTATTTACTTTATGAGTAAATTGTTAAATTGTTTAAATAATAAAGATTTCTCTTGTGTACCAGTGTGGTTTATGAGACAAGCGGGTAGATACCTCCCAGAATTTAGACACATAAGACTTCAAAATCCTAATTTTCTAAAACTATGTTTTAATAGTAGTTTAGCTACGGAAATAACACTGCAACCTATGCAAAGGTTTAATTTAGATGCAGCAATTGTTTTTTCAGACATATTAGTAATTCCGCATGCACTGGGTCAGCAAATAGAATTTGCGAACAAAGAAGGACCAAGAAGCTTAAATTTTAATATAGGTAAGTTTTTAGAAACAAAAGAAAAAGATTTTTTAACTACTTTAAAGCCAGTGTATGATACAATTAAGAATACTAAAAATCTATTAAAAAAAGAAAAATCATTGATAGCTTTTATTGGCGCACCATGGACTTTAATAATTTATTTATACAATCTAAAGAGTCAGAACAAAATCAGTGGGAAAATAACTATTAAAAATAAAGAAGAAATTAAATTAATCTTTAAAAAACTTGATGAATTTTTAAAACTACACATTCTACATCAAAAAAAAGCCGGTGCAGAAATAGTACAAATATTTGACTCTTGGGCCGGTCTCATCGAAGAAGATTGCTTAGAGGAGTACTGTTTTATACCCAATAAAAGCCTGGTTGATTTTTGTAGAGATCAGAAGATACCTTCAATATGTTTTCCAAAAGGATTGAAAGACAAGTACAAAAAATTTATAGAAAAAGTAAATCCAACCGCTATTAACATAGACCAAAACATCGATCCTAAATGGGCAAAAAAAGAATTAGGCACCGTTTGTATTCAAGGAGGCATGAATCCTCAAATTCTTTTAGAGAACGAAAAAAAAGCTTTAGAAGAGACCGAAAAATACTTAGAAACTTTTAAGAATAATCCCTACATATTCAATCTTGGCCATGGTATTCTCCCCAACACAAATCCTGAGATTATAAAAAAAATTGTAGACAAAGTGAATTTAATAAAAAGATGAACAAAGATCACCCAATAGTTAAATTCGGAAAGACTGGAGTTCTACTTGTTAATTTAGGAACACCCGACTCAACTAGTTGGTTGGATATTAGAAAATATTTAAAAGAGTTTTTGTCTGATAGAAGAGTAATCGAGGTAAACCCATTCCTTTGGCAAATAATTCTTAATTTAATTATTTTAAATTTGAGGCCGTCTAAAACTGCAAAAGCCTATAAAGAAATATGGATGGAAAAAGAGGACATGTCTCCATTAAGATATTATACAATCATGCAAACAAAAAAATTATTAGACAGGATTAGCAATAAAGATCTGATCGTTGATTATGCTATGCGCTATGGAAATCCGAGCATAAAAAGTAAAATTTTAAAACTACATCATGCTGGTTGCGAAAGGCTTGTCATTTTACCCTTATACCCTCAGTATGCAGCAGCGACTACGGCAACAGTCTGCGATGAAGTTTACAGAGTTTTGATGGGTATGAGGTGGCAACCTAGCTTACAAATAATACCCCATTATGAGTCGGACCCACTTTATATAAAAGCCCTTTCAAACAGTTTGAACTCAAGAATAACCAAGCTGAGTTGGAAACCAGATATAGTAGTAGCTTCATACCATGGGATACCACAAAAATATTTTGATAAAGGAGATCCATATCATTGCTATTGTCACAAAACATCAAGATTGCTCTCAGAACAATTTCAAAGTGTTAATATATTAACTACTTTTCAATCTCGATTTGGACCTGAAGCTTGGCTGAAGCCATATACAGATAAAACTTTAGAAAATTTACCAAAAGAAGGAAAAAAAAATGTCCTAGTAATTTGTCCTGGATTTTCTTCTGATTGTGTTGAAACACTTGAAGAAATATCTATACAAGGGAGAGAAAGCTTTTTACAATCTGGAGGAAAGAACTTTGATGTTGTTCCCTGTCTTAACGACAGTGATGATCATATTAATCTTCTAGAAAAGTTAACAAAAAAAGTTTTATAAATGAACGCATATTTAACATTTAAAGCTCTTCATCTCATAGCCGTCATTTCCTGGATGGCTGGTTTGCTTTATCTGCCTAGAATATTTGTTTATCATGCAGAGACAATTGAAAATAGGGCACAGTCAGAAACGTTTAAGCTAATGGAGAAAAGATTATACTTTTACATAATGAATCCAGCAATGATTTTGTCTTGGGTTTTCGGTTTGCTCCTTATCCACTCTCAAGGCATTTTAAGTTTGGGTTTATTATGGATGAAAATTAAGATTGGACTAGTTATAATTCTTACCAGTTATCATTTCTACTTACTTGCTGTTCTCAAAGACTTTCAGATTGACAACAATACAAAAAGCTCAAAATTTTTTAGAATTATCAACGAGGTGCCCACATTACTGCTTATTATCATCATTTTTGTTGTTATTTTTAAACCATTATAGTACTTGAAATTTTATCAAAAAGACCTATATTTAACTCACTTACCTCAAAACTAATCATTCAAATGAATTTACAAGAACTTAAAAAACAAAGCCCAGCTGATTTAATATCTCAAGCAGAAAAACTTGGTATTGAGAACCCTAGTACTCTAAGGAAGCAGGAGATACTTTTCGCCATACTAAAAAAATTGGCGGATAAAAATGAGCAAATAAGTGCTTCAGGTGTACTCGAAGTTTTACAAGATGGCTTTGGTTTTTTAAGAGCGATCGAATCAAATTATTTACCAGGTCCAGATGATATATATGTGAGCCCAAGCCAAATTCGAAGATTTGGATTAAGAACAGGCGATACAGTAGAGGGTGAGGTAAGAGCGCCAAAAGATGCAGAAAGGTATTTTGCTTTACTTAAAGTAAATAAAATCAATTTCGATGAGCCGGAAAAAGGCAGGAATAAAATAGCCTTTGACAACCTTACACCATTATATCCCAATAAAAGAATTAAATTGGAAGTTGAGAGCATTAAGGTAGAAAAGAAACCCGACAACACTGCTAGACTGATTGACTTGGTAAGTCCTATTGGTAAAGGACAGAGGTCTCTCATTGTTTCCCCTCCTAGGGCGGGAAAAACTATAATTTTACAAAATATTGCTCAATCAATTACAGCCAATCATCCAGAAATTTATTTAATGGTTTTATTAATAGACGAGAGACCCGAAGAAGTTACTGATATGCAAAGATCTGTTAAAGGCGAGGTTGTTTCATCTACATTTGATGAACCAGCTTCAAGGCACGTAGCAGTGGCGGAAATGGTAATCGAAAAAGCAAAAAGGCTTGTAGAGCACAAAAAAGACGTGGTCATTTTGCTTGACTCAATAACAAGACTAGGTAGAGCATACAACGCAGTGGTACCAAGTTCAGGTAAAGTCTTAACGGGAGGCGTGGATGCTAATGCTTTACAAAGACCAAAAAGATTTTTTGGAGCAGCAAGAAATGTAGAGCAAGGTGGTTCTCTCACAATTATTTCAACTGCTTTAATAGACACTGGAAGTAGAATGGATGAGGTTATATTTGAGGAATTCAAAGGGACAGGGAATTCAGAATTAATTCTTGATAGAAAAGTCGCAGATAAAAGAATTTACCCAGCTCTAGATGTAACAAGATCCGGAACGAGAAGAGAAGAACTATTATTTGCAAAAGACGATCTCACGAAAATGAACGTTTTAAGAAGAATAATCAGCCCAATGGGCACAATGGACGGCATAGAATTTCTTATATCCAAAATTAAAGATACAAAAAATAATTCAGATTTTTTTAATTCAATGAACAAATCTAATTAAACTTAGTTTGAAATATTATTTTTTTTCTTATAAAATAGTATCATGATTGATAAATTTAATAATTTATTTTATTTAACAATTTATTTAGCCCACTTTATTATAGTTGGAAGCTATGCTTACCAACTAGTCTTTGATACAAAAAAATTTCTAAAAGGTAGAGGAGTTGATAAAACTGCAACTCTTATAACTAGGTTCGCCGGTTCATTCATGATTGGAATAGTATTGATGGCAGTTTACATAGCATTTATTAGATCTGGTGGTCTTAATGCCACTTGGGCTTTTTTTAACTTAGTTTTCATAATTAATGTTTCTATTTTAATTATTAATTTTTATTCTCTTAAAATCGATAAGACTGGCTTAACCAGGAAAACTAAAGATGACGGGATATACGCGCCACTTATTTTGGTAATTTTGAGCGCAATTTTATGTTACGGTTTAGCTGACAAGATTTACGTTTAACTTATTGTATTGTTTCTCTGCCTAAGTTTTTATCGTAAGAATAGAATTCAATTATATTTAATAAAGTATTAGTTTTGTCGTTAAAGCTAACAGTTTCTAGGAGCTTTTGTTTCTCCTCGTTAGAAATTGGAGCGATCATCGAGAGTGTATTGATTTTCTGTGTTTCGTCGAGCTTTTCGAATTCTTTCCAATTAATCATAAGACCGTTTTTCTCAAAAAACTTTTTTATTTTTTCCATGAAATTTAATTTATCGTAAGTGAAAGCTAACTTATCATTGTCCAAAACGTCCTTATAAAATTTTTTGTAGTCAACTTCAAACTCTCTGTATTTTTTCTGATTAGTGACTTCTTTGGTAATTTCGAATCTTGTCAGACCTGTTAAATTGATGAGAACTCTTCCATCAGAAGTTTCTTGATAATCACTAATTTTGCCAAGACAACCAACCTTATATACTAAACTATTCTCTTTTTTCGACTGAACCATCCCCATTAATTTGTTATTTCTGAATGAGTCATTAACTAATTCCAGGTATCTTTCTTCGAAAATATTTAACGGTAAGTTTGTTTTAGGAAAATAAATTACACCACTTAAAGGAAATACAGGTATCTGTTTTGGGAATTTTTTATCCATAATCTAATAATATGATTATATAATTGGAAGTGTCAATTTATAATAAAGTACCTAAAAATTAGTCAAAGAGTACCTGTTTACGAATAGCAATAAATTAATTATAATAACTAAAGTTTTGCGGGCATAGCTCAGTGGTAGAGCGTCTCGTTGCCAACGAGAAGGTCGAGGGTTCAAGTCCCTTTGCCCGCTCCAAATTTTTAAAAATTAAATATGGAAGATTTAGCGGAAAAAAAATGTATACCTTGTGAAGGAGGTATTCCAGCGTTTGATATAAAAGAGATCCATAAATATTTGAAAAAAATAGATGGCTGGAATGTATTAAAAGATAAGGAAAAAAATTATTATATTGAAAAAAATTTTAAGTTTAGCAATTACGTGGAAAGTGAAAAATTTGTTATAAGTGTTGGAAAAATTGCAGAAACAGAAGGTCACCATCCGGATATTACTTTTGGCTGGGGCTATGCTAACGTGAGAATTTCAACACATGCAATAAAAGGTTTGGCTGAGAGTGATTTTGTATTGGCAGCAAAAATTGATAAAATTTAATTAGTGATTAAAATGTCTTATCCGAGTGAAGAGCATTTTTACTTTTGATTTGTTAGCTGCTTTTATTACCTCTTTATCTCTAATTGATCCGCCTGGTTGAACAATAGTTTTAACGCCAGCATTTATTAGTGTTTCAATCCCATCAGCAAATGGAAAAAAAGCATCGGACGCAGCTATTGAATTAATAAGATGTTTGGGTTGAAACTTTTTTGCTTTATGAGTAGCTAATCTACAACTATCTAATCTATTTTGTTGTCCTGCTCCAATACCAATTGTAGAACTATCTTTAACTATTACTATAGCGTTGGATTTAACATATTTGCAAACTCTAAAAGCAAACTCTATGTCTTTTAACTCTTTTCTAGACGGTTTATTCTTTGTAACACATTTTATTTTTTTTTTGTCAAAAACTAAATTATCTTTTTCTTGCATAAGAAAAGCACCATCGAAAAATTTACTTGTTGTTTTAGTTTCGTAATTATATTTTGATATATCAATAATTCTCATATTTTTTTTCTTTTTCAATACTGATAAAGCTTTTTTTTCAAACCCCTTTGCTAATATCACCTCAAAAAATGTTTTATTAATCTCATTTGCGATTTTAAAGTTTATTTTATAATTACAAGCAACTATTCCGCCAAATGCACTTATAGGGTCACTAGCTTGAGCATTTAGAAATGATTGAAGCGCAGATTTATTCGAAGATACCCCACATGGATTAGCATGTTTTATGATTACTGTTGATGGTGATTTTAAATCAGAAAATAGTATATCTAGCCCAGCAAATATGTCATTATAATTATTATAACTTAAATCTTTTCCACTTATTTGCTTTAAATTAATATCGTCATTTTCAAGACTATTAACATACATCGAACTTCTCTGATGTGGGTTTTCACCGTACCTTAATTCACCAATTTTTTTTCCAAAAAAAGTTTTTCTTTCAGGAAATTCTAAACCAACATCCCTATTAAACCACTCTGATACAATAGCATCGTAGTAAGCAGTTAAGCCAAAAGCCTTGCAAGCCATCCTTTTTCTAAAATCATAGGTAGTCCCACCTTTAAGCTTATTTAATTCTTTAACTAATTCAGAGTAGTCTTGTTTATCCGTGATAATTGTTACATATTCAGCATTTTTTGCAGCTGCCCTAACCATAGTGGGACCACCTATATCAATGTTTTCGATAATTTTTTTTTTGTTTGATGTTGTTTTAATAGTTTTTTCAAATGGATAAAAATTAACAATCACTAGATCTATCCGATCAAACTGTTTTTTTTTCATCTGCTCTCTATGTATTTTGTTATCTCTTTTAAAGAGAATTCCCGAGTGAATTTTAGGATGTAAGGTCTTAACTCTTCCTTCTAACATTTCCTTAAACTCTGTATACTCTGAAATTTCTTTACACTTAAATCCTAATTTTTTAATTGATTTATACGTACCACCAGAACTAATTACGTTTATTTTATTTTTTTTTAAAACCTCCAAAACAACTCTAAGGTTTTCTTTATCTGAGACCGATATGAGAGCGTTTTTAATTTTCCCCATTTTATATTTTTTTAATTATTTCCCACTCAAAGGTTTTTTCATTGTTTTCCATATTTCCAGAAATTAATATACAATAATTATCTAACACTTTCTGACCTCCAAAAAAAATACTTTTTTCAATTTTTAAGTTTTTTTCATTCGATGAGAACAACAAAGCTTTATTTTTGTTTATTTGAATAAGCAAAGTATTTCCGCCTATAGTCTGAACAGCTGTAAGGCCAGGATATAGATGAAAACGAATATCATACTTTATTGGTGAATTTTCACCTTTCCGCATGAGTTTATCCCGGCCGATTACTTTATTATTAATTTTATCAATGGATACAGATCTATTATGTATACAATTAAAATTTTTGAGATAAGCGTCATGGCTAGCTCCAACCTGAATTTCGCTTGTGTCATTTTTATGTTTAAAATCAATGATTTTAAAATCTCTTTTTATTAAAAATCCATATGCTTTATTCATCATGTAACTTTTTTCGAAACCTACGATAGAGGTGTCATTTAAACATAAAGTTGACTGTGAGGACGTTAGTCGACTTAAGAGTCTTGCTTTATTTGAAATATTTACTCCAAATCCACTATTAGTAATAATTTTTTGATCTTCAAAAAAATACTCGAAAGATAAAGGGCCAGATTGGTAACAGGATGAGAAATTTTTCTTAGGAGGAACTCCAGCTTCAAAATAAATGACATCCTTTTTATTTTTTAGAACATGGATGTCCCCTGAATTAATTTTTGGTTTTTTTATTTTAACTTTAAAATGATTCACGTAATCATAAAAATTTGTCAAATCGTCCTCAATAGAACCATTAAATAGCGGCAGTGAGTTAGTCGGTGTTGTTATTTGTTTCAAACATTCTAAGCTTTTTTCAAGTGTGTTCTCTAAAGTATCTGGAACATATTTTTGAGCATCTTTTATAACCTCTTTAATTAATAAAAAATGTTTTGCATAATTTAGTAAATCGTAAGGACTTCTAGTTAATGGAAAACCTCTTTCATCAAATGATGTTTCAATTAATTTCTCTAATTCTTTCAAGCTATATTCATAATTTTCTTTATACTCCCTAAAAACCAGTCCTGAAAGAACCAATACAGCAATTACTTCAATTTTTTTTTGGTGATTTATTTCGTATTTAAAATTTTTTCTTAAATGATTTGTTTGAATTATAATCGACTCGATAAAATTTCTCTTAAAGTCAAAATTTGAATTTTTAAGAATTATGTCAGCATTTAAGATCCAACTCATTAATCGCTTACTTATTACACTTGTTTCCCAAATTAGAGATTTATATTTAAGATTATTATGGTTCCATAAAGATATAATTTTTCTAAGAGTAGAGGCATCATCTTTGCGGTCGATCGAACTTAACCAAAGAAAATTATGAAGTTCTTTTTTTTCCTTGTGAGAATAATTCTGATCCCAAAATTTGTCCGGGTCAAGATCTTTAATCTGAAAGGCAAATTTTTTATAGTTTGAGAAAAAAGACATTAAAAAAGGGTTTGGAAAGAAAAAAAATTGACTCGGAACTTTCGATATTAAAGATTTTTTATAAATTCCCGTTTTAAAATAAATCTTTTTAAAAATTTTAATTAAATTTATTTTAACTGCCAAAATATAATAATAAGCAGTTTTTAGGCTGATCATCGTTAACTCGATCTTAACAAGCTAATGTTTTTTTTTTAAATCTCCATTATTTTTTTTAAAAATAGTAGAACCCGAAACTAAAATGTTAGCACCAGCATTAATTGCAGTCTTAGAATTTTCAAAATTTATACCACCATCTATTTCAAGGTCTATTTTCAAATTTTCATTAGTAATTATCTCTTTAAGCTTTTTTAATTTTGGCAAAACATCTGGCATAAATTTTTGACCAGCAAATCCTGGCTCTACACTCATGATTAATATTAAATCTATTTTATCAAGATGCTTTTCAATCAGATTAATATCAGACTTTGGTTTTAAGGATACTCCAACTTTTTTATTTAATTTTTTTATTAGATTAATTGTTTCTTCTGTACTTGGAGTTGCCTCTGGATGAAATGTAATAATATCTGCCCCAGCATCAGCAAAGTCCTTAATGTACTTATCCACTGGTTCTATCATTAAATGAACGTCAAAAGTTTTTTGGGTTAAAGGTCTTAATTTTTTTATAATTTCTGGCCCAATGGTGATATTAGGAACAAAGTGCCCATCCATCACATCAACATGTATGTAATCAGCCCCAGCTTTGTCTAATGAAATTATTTCTTCACCTAGTTTGCTAAAATCAGCTGATAAAATTGATGGTGAAATCTTTATATTAGATGACATATATTTTATTTATATTTTATATAATAATCTTGTCAAAAAAATTATTTGTCTGGGCTAAATAATCTGTATAGTTCTATAGAGAATTCATGATCTATAGGAAAAGATAACATGCCCATAGACCCATAACCTAATAACCACGGCATTAAATAAAATCTTATTAAATAGAAATAAAATGCAACATATAATGGAACAATAGGTCTTGCTAAAAATTCGGGTGTGATTTTATCAAAAATTTTCAAAACAGGATTTGTAAATTTCACAAATATTCTCATGAAGAAAAAATTAGAGTCTTCTCTTTGGAAGATATTCATCGCCGCTCTTCCAATTAAAGTATACATCACTATTCCTAAAATATAGTCTAATACGTAAACCCAAATAGGCATGACTTACATTATCATTATTGAGACAAAAAAAAAGGGGCGAATAAATCGCCCCTTTAAATCATTTAATCTTATTCCTTAGTGCGCTCTACCAAGAATAGCTTTTCCGCTAGGAACCCTAACTTCATCAACCATTCTTTGTGTTGCAGCATCAGGAGCTTTGGTCATTAAACTTACAACAACCATTACTACTAAACATACTGGAGCACCAATTAGACCAAATCTTAAGTGGTCAATACCTAACCATGCAGGGTTTCCTAAAAACTTAGGATATACATAAATTAGATAAGCTGTTCCAGCCGCAAGTCCAGATAGCATTCCTGCTATTGCACCTTCTCTAGTAGCTCTTTTCCACCATACTCCAAGTACAAGTGGGAAGAATAAGCCTGACATCGCAAAGTCAAACGCCCATGCAACTGCTCCAAGGATACTAGTGATACGCATTGATGCAATGTATGCACCAGCGGCACCAATTACGACTAATAGTACTCGTGCAACTATTAATCTTTTTCTAACATCCGCTTTTGGATCGATCATGTTGTAGTAAACGTCATGTGATAATGCGTTTGCTATTGCAAGAATTAATCCATCTGCAGTTGACATCGCAGCGGCCATACCACCGGCAGCCACAAGTCCAGAGATTACGTATGGTAATCCAGCGATCTCAGGAGTTGCAAGCACTACTACGCCTGTTCTCATGAACCACTCGTTTAACTGTAGTATGCCGTCACCATTAAAGTCAGCAATAAACACTTGCTTCTGAGAAGACCATTGTTTGACCCACTCTATACTTTGAACATCAGCAATAGATTTTCCAATAATACCCGTAGGTAAATTTGGATCCATTAATGAAATTTTAGACAAAGTTGCAAGCATCGGAGCTGAAGAGTAAAGCAAGAAAATAAAGAATAGCGACCAAGCTACCGATTTTCTAGCTGATTTAACAGAAGGAGTTGTGAAGTATCTCATTAAAATATGAGGTAACGACGCAGTTCCTACCATCATACAGATAGCTAGCGATATATATTTCCATACTGCCATTCCACCTGCACCCACTCCAGCATGTGCTACCGCGATAGATTTTAATCCACCAGGAACACCTGCTGCTTTTATATCAGCGGCACTGTTTTTGATTAAACCGAATTGACTTTCAAGCTCAGTTATTCTTTCTACCTCATTACCTAACATTAGGTGTGGAAACACATTCCCACCGACTTTGTTACCTATCCAGAAAACTGGAATTAGGTAAGCAATAATCAATACGATATATTGTGCAACCTGTGTCCATGTTACGGCTCTCATTCCACCTAACATTGAACATAGTAAGATACTAACTAAACCTACCCATACACCTTGTTCAAATTGAATGCCTAATGCTCTAGAAGCAATAGTACCTGTAGCATTAATCTGAGCTGTCACGTAAGTGAAAGAAGCTAATACAAGAACTAATACTGCACAGAAACGTACTCCGTTTCCACCGTATCTTGTTCCTATAAAATCTGGCACTGTGTAACATCCAAATTTTCTTAGGTATGGTGCTAATAAAGTTGATACAAGCACATAACCACCTGTCCAACCAACTAAGAAAGCCATATAACTATAGCCACCAAAGTAAACACCACCAGCTAAGGCTACGAACGAAGCACCTGACATCCAGTCAGCCGCTGTCGCCATTCCATTAAACACTGTTGGGACTTGTCTTCCTGCAAGATAGTATGCGTCCACCTGAACCGTTCTTGATAAATAACCAATCAAGGCATATATCGCAACGGTAAATGCAACAAACAAAACACCTATAGTTTGTGCTGTTACACCAGCTTGTTCTGCTATAGCCATCAAAAGTATGAAAACTATAAAGCCTCCGGTATACAAACCATAAATCTTAGGAAGGTTTTGTATAAATCCACCTTTAAACATTAATCCTCCTTCTCTCCGAAACCAAACTCTTCATCAATCTTTTCTTGTCTGTTTGCAAACCAGAAAATGATGAGAACGAACGCAAGAAGCGAACCTTGTGCCGTCATATAATAAGCTAATGGATAACCGAACATTATCTTAATATGGTTGATTTCATGACCAAAAAGGAAAATTACCATTGAGAAGAAAGCCCAAAGACACAATGTGATTATCATGTGACTCTTGGTTTTCTGCCAATGTTTTTCTTTATTTGACATATTTCCCCCTATATTTACGTTAACGTAACTTAATGCTTGGGATCCTACCCATTTTGAGAGTAATTAAAAGTTAAAAAACCTATTTTGAAGTGCTATAAATCCCTAAAAATAAGGAAAAAAAAAGAGACAAAAAAGCATACAACTTGAAATTGAATCTAAAATCGATATCTGAGGTCTTATTAGCAGTAAGAGATTACCTTTTCCCTTACGAAAAAATTAGTAAAAGATTTTTGAAAATTAACAACGATGATGATTTGTCAATTTTTATTAAAGAAAAATCAGCCTTCGTTACTCAGTCAACTTTATACGGTTATCTAAAAACAAGAATGGGCTTAAAGCAATATATGATGTTCACTGATGATGTGTTTGTACAATCGGTCAATAAATCTAAATGGAATATTTTTTCTGAGGCTGTTGCAGATTTAACTTTTTTTTCTATCTCATTCTTCAAAAAAAAATATAGTATTGATAGCTTAGACCCGAGTAAAATTTATGAAAATATATTAAATAACGAAATTCACAATGGTCTGCCAAAAGATATTTGTGAAAAATATAAAATTCAATTTAAAGAAAAATTAAAAAATTTTAATATTGAAGAATATTCTAACAATAATCCATTCCTAAATAGTTGCAACGCTTTATTTCATTGGGCACCTATTGCTGATGAATTAAAAGAATTGGATAAAGAAATTGTAATTAACTCTATCAAAAACAAATGGATGTTAGTAGTTGCAGATTTAGAAAAAATACCAGTAAATTTAAATGACTAATCTTTATTTTGTCTATTTTCTACTAAAGACTCAACAACGGATGGGTCTGCAAGCGTAGTAGTATCACCTAATTCGTTGTACTCATTCGCAGCAATCTTTCTTAAAATTCTTCTCATTATTTTACCAGACCTTGTTTTTGGTAAGCCTGGAGCAAATTGAATCAAATCCGGAGTAGCTATGGGTCCTATTTGTTTTCTTACCCAAAGTTTGAGCTCTCTCTCTAAATCACCGTCAGGCTGTTCACCGGCATTTAAAGTAACATAACAATACAAACCATTTCCTTTGATATCATGAGGATAACCAACCACAGCAGCTTCAGCTACTTTAGGGTGAGCTACAAAAGCACTTTCTATTTCTGCAGTTCCCAAGTTATGTCCTGAAACTATTATTACATCATCAACTCTTCCTGTAATCCAATAATAACCATCTTTGTCTCTTCTACATCCATCTCCAGTAAAATATTTTCCGTCGAATTGGGAAAAATATGTGTCTATGAATCTTTTATGATCACCGTAAACCGTCCGCATTTGGCCTGGCCACGAAGCAGACATACACAGTCTTCCTTTGCATGCCCCTTTAAGAACTTTACCAGCTTCATCTACTATAACTGGTTTAATTCCATAAAATGGTTTCGTCGCTGATCCTGGTTTTAGGTCAATCGCACCAGGTTGTGGAGCTATTAAAATTCCACCTGTTTCAGTCTGCCACCAAGTATCGACAATCGGACAACGCCCGTCGCCTACTGTTTTGTAGTACCACATCCAGGCCTCAGGATTAATAGGCTCTCCAACAGTTCCAAGTAATTTTAATGATTTTCTACTAGTTTTTTTTACTGGCTGATCACCCTCTCTCATTAGAGCTCTTATAGCCGTAGGAGCCGTATAAAAAATATTTACTTTATATTTATCGACGATCTGCCACCATCTCGAGCTATCTGGATAATTTGGTATCCCTTCAAACATTATTGTTGTAGCTCCATTAGATAATGGGCCGTAAATTATATAACTGTGTCCAGTTACCCAGCCTATATCGGCTGTACACCAATAAATATCTTTAGGTTTATAATCAAATATATATTGATGAGTCATTGATGCATATACTAAATAACCGCCAGAAGTATGAAGAACACCTTTAGGTTTGCCTGTAGAACCTGACGTGTATAATATAAACAACGGATCTTCGGCGCTCATTTCTTCTGGATCACATTTAGCTGATACTTTTTTTATCAGCTCTTCATAAGAAACATCTCGTTCATCATCCCAACTCACCTGATTTCCGGTTCTTTTCACTACTATGCATTTTTTAACATTTGGACATTGAGACAATGCCTCATCAGCAATTTTTTTTAGAGGTATTATTTTTCCCCCTCTCACACCTTCATCTGCAGTAATTAAGTAGTCAGATTCGCAGTCATTAATCCTTGTTGCTATCGAGTCAGGTGAGAAACCACCAAAAATTATCGAATGAACCGCTCCTATTCTGGCGCAAGCAAGCATTGTGTATGCCAGCTCAGGTATCATGGTTAAATAAATTGTTACTCTATCACCTTTCTGTATTCCAATACTTTTAAGAGCATTAGCAGCTTTGCTGACATTTTTATGTAATTCTTTATAAGTTATTTTTTTGGAATCTGCAGGATCATCCCCCACCCAAATTATTGCAGTTTTTTTTCCATTTTTTTTTAAATGCCTATCAATACAATTTGCTGAAACATTCAAAGTACCATCGTAAAACCACTTAATCTTCACTTCATCTTTACTATATTTCACATCTTTAATTTTAGTGTATGGTTTAATCCAGGTAATTCTTTTTCCCTCTTTTTTCCAAAATTTATCATTTTCTTTTACTGATAAATTATATTTCTTTTTATATTTTGAGCTATTTATTAAAGCTTGATTAGACCAAGCTTCAGAAACTTTTATAACTGAATTTCCCTCTTCATCTTTTACAATAATACTTTTTTTTGATCTTCCACCCTTTGACTTTGAAGACTTAATTTTTTTTATTTTTCTTCTAGATCTTTTAATTTTTCTCGATCTTCTTCTCGATCTAGTTTTTTTTCGTTTATTCTTCTTTTTTGATCTTTTTGCCACGACAAACCTTTTTTATTTTTTTCTTAGATTTTACCCATCTTACAAATTATTTTCCAGCTTTTAAAATCAATCGGCATTACAGATAATCTGCTCTGTTTTATTAACGGTAAATGGGAAATTTGCTTTGTTTTTTTTATATTTTCCAGTGTTACTGGCGTTTTTAACTTTTTTTTAAACCTAACCTGAACAGCAACAAATCTTTTTTTTTTATCAGTTTTATCAACAAAGGCGTTTTTAATGACCAAAACAATTCCTACAATCTCCTTACCTTCATTTGAATGATAGAAAAAACATTCATCTCCAATTTTCATTTTTCTTAAATTATTTGCAGCTTGATAATTTCTAACACCATCCCAAGTAGCTCCTTTATGACCAGCTTTTTTTTGTTGATCAATAGACCAAACATATGGCTCAGATTTTATTAACCAGTAATTTTTCAAAGTTTTAGTCCTGGCCCTTTCATATAAGGAGCAAATTTATCCAGCGGCCATCTTGATTTTGGCTCTACATTTAAATTGTCTATTAATTTTTTTTTATATCTTTGTATTCCTGTCCAAGCGATCATTGCCGCATTATCCCCACAAAACTTAAGATCAGAAAAAATTGGCTCAAAATTATTTTTTTTTGACAGTTGTTCCAAACTTCTTCGGATGCTTTGGTTAGCAGCAACACCTCCAGCAACTACAAATACATTTTTTTCTTTTTTAGAAAATCTTTTAAATTCTTTAAATGCAACTTCAGTTTTTTTTTTAAGAATATTAATTATAGTTTTTTGAAACGAGGCTGCTAAATTTAATTTAAGTTTCTTATCATTTTTAATTTTTTTTGACTGAAGTAAAACTGCTGTTTTTAATCCTGCAAAAGATAAGTTACATCCTGCTTTATTTATTATGGGCTCCGGTAATTTATAAAAATTTTTATCTCCTTGTTTTGCAAATTTTTCAACAGCCGGACCGCCGGGATATCCAAGATTTAACATCTTTGCTGTTTTATCAAAAGCTTCACCCAAAGCATCATCTATTGTGGTACCTATTTGTTTATACTCGTTTACATCTTTAACAATTAAGTATTGAGAATGACCTCCAGAAATTAGTAGCAACAAATAAGGAAATTTAATTTTATTACTTAATGCTGGGCTCAGAGCATGCCCCTCAAGATGATTAACAGCTACAAATGGTTTTTCACTAAATCCTGCTATAGCCTTACCAATATTTAATCCGACCGTTAAACAGACAATTAGACCTGGTCCAGCTGTAGCAGCAACACCATCAATTAGCTCAAAATTTATTTTAGCGTCTTTAAGAGCTTTTGAAATTATAAAGTCAATATTTTCAACATGAGATCTAGCTGCCAGTTCTGGAACTATACCTCCAAATTTTTCATGCTCCTTTATTTGACTCGAGACTACAGATGATAAAACTTTTGCAGTACCATCTAAATTTTCTTGAACTATTGAGGCCGCTGTTTCGTCACAGCTAGTTTCAATACCTAAAAAAATTAGTTTTTTTCCCATAAGATTAGATATTATAAAATAAACTTTAAAATACTTAAATGGATAAAAAAATCATAATTGGTGCACGCGGCAGTAAACTTTCAGTTTCTTACGCTGAAACAGTAAAAAAGTTGTTTTCTTCAGTGTCAGATCAAAAAATGGAAATTGATATTCAAACCATCAAAACTTCAGGAGATATATTTCATGATAAAAAGATTTCTGATATCGGAGGTAAAAATATTTTTTGTAAAGAAATCGAAAGACAATTATCTGAAAAAAAAATTGATATTGCGGTACATTCATTAAAAGACATGGACTCTTTTGAGGAAAATGATTTAATTATAGGTGCATATTTAAAAAGAAACGATCCAAGAGATGTTATAGTTCTCAAAAAAGATAAATCACTTAATAGTGATAAGCTTACAATTGGTTCAAGTTCAAAAAGAAGAGAACTTCAATTCAAATTGCACTTCAAAAATATAACCTGCAAAAATATAAGAGGAAATATTGATAGTAGAATCTCGAAAGTAAAAAAAGGTGAGTATGATGGTATTATTCTAGCCTTGGCTGGTATTAAAACATTAAATCTTGAGGAAGAGATTAATGAAATATTTTCAGAGAAAAAAATCGTTCCCTCAGCTGGTCAGGGAGTGATAGCTGTTCAATGTAGAAAAGATGACTTTGAAAATCTAAAAATTTTGGAAAAAATGAATGATGAAAATACAAAAATTTGTGCGCTAACAGAAAGAAGTTTATTAAAGACTATTGGAGGAGATTGCCACACAGCAGTGGGGGCTTATGCAAAAATAGATAAAGACAATATTACTATAACATCACAATTGTTTTCAGATGATGGCCTCAAATCATTTTCGGTACAAAAAAGTGGAGATAAAAAATTTCCAGCACAACTTGGAATTTCTGCTGGTAAAGATTTATTGAAACAATCTGAGGGCAAATATAAAAAAAAAAGATGAATATAATTTTAACAAGACCATTGAATGATACTGAAAATTTGATGCAAGAACTTTTTAGTTTAGGGCACAAAATTATGCATGTACCAACTTTAAAAATCAAAAAAGCTAAAATAGAAAAAATCAATATAGAAGATTATAACGCACTGGTTTTTACAAGCTCAAATGCGGTGAGAAATTTAAATATAAATGGAGAAAAAAAAAACATTAAATGTTTTTGTGTAGGTTCAGTTACTGAAAAAATTGCAAGATTAAGTGGATTTACAAAAACAATATCAGCAAGTGGAAATGTTAACGCTTTAAAAAATTTAATTATTAATTCTAAAGAGCTTAAGAAAAATGACAAATTAGCCTATATTTGCGGGGATCAAATAACTTTAGAGCTAGATAAGGAACTTGGAAGAGAGGGATTTAAAGTTAAAAAAATCATTAACTATTATTCAGAGAAAATAACCTCTTTAAATGATGCTAATATTGATTTAATCAAAAAATATCCACCCAACGTAATATTTGTTTATTCATTAAGAAGTGCAGAGAGTTTTAACAGTATTGTCGCTAATTATTCTTTAGCTCCAATGATGACACAATCAGTTGTTATGTGTATAAGTAAAAAAATTGTAGATTTTTTTAATAAAGCTGGGTGGAAAAATAACAAAATTTTTAACCCTGGAAATGAAATTATAGAACTTGAAAAAATAAAATGAATGTACTGGAAAACTTTAAAAACTTATTTATTGAAATTTGGCAGCAAGGAATAGCTGGAATTAATTTTACACAGATAGGCGTAGGCATAGTAATTTTTTTATTGTTCCTTTTATTAAGAGGTTTAATTTCAAATTTCATTTTAAAAAGATTGCAAAACTATGTCGACAAAACGACTAACAAGTTTGATGATGCTTTAGTTAAAGCTTCTACTGGGCCAATTAAATTTCTTCCGATTGTTTTAGGAATTTTCGTTGCAAGTTCATATATGGAATTTGATGGAAAAATGTTGGTTTTTGTAGATAATATCAATCGTTCTCTAATAACAATTTTAATATTTTGGCTTATTCACCAAATTGTTGAACCACTGACTTATTTAATAAGAAGGGTAGAGGAACTTTTATCTAAAGACTTGTTAAATTGGGTTGTAAAAGCTAATAAGATTTTAATTATTTTTTTTGGTTTTGCAGCAACATTGGATATTTGGGGCATAAAAATTGCACCCATAATTGCTGGATTAGGTTTATTTGGTGTTGCAGTCGCTTTAGGCGCCCAAGATTTATTTAAAAATTTAATTTCAGGAGTTTTAGTTTTAGTAGAAAAAAGATTTAAAATTGGTGATTGGATTTATGTTGAAGGAATTACAGAGGGTATTGTTGAGAGAATTGGCTTTAGATCAACGGTAATAAGAAAATTTGATAAATCAATTGCAACAATTCCCAATTCTTCGTTCGCTGAAAATGCAGTGGTTAATATTAGCGAGACCACCAATTGGAGAATAAGTTGGATAATTACACTTCAGTACAACTCTACAATAGATCAATTAAAAAATATAAGAGATCAAATTGAGAAATATATTGAGAATAATAAAGATTTTAAAATTGGAGATGACACTGAACACGCAGTTAGAATTGATAAATTTTCAGATAGCTCAATAGACCTATATGTCAGATGTTTTACGAAAACTAATGAATGGGGTGAATGGCTCAAAGTAAAAGAAAGATTAGCTGTGGAAGTTAAAAAAATTGTTGAGAGCAATGGAGCATCATTTGCATTCCCAAGTACATCAATTTATGTGGAGAAAAACTGATGAAGTCGGCATTAATTTTGTTTGATAATATTGTTACACTTTATATTTGGATTTTAATAATTAATGCTGTTTTAAGTTGGTTAGTTGCATTTAATATACTTAATACAGGTAATAGATTTGTTTATGCAGTCCTTGATGTATCATATAGACTTACTGCACCTCCTTTAAATTTTATTAGAAGATATATGCCAAATTTAGGATCGATAGATATTTCACCCGTAGTATTAATATTAGCATTGATGTTTTTTAGAAACCTAGTTTTTGAATATTTAGCTCCTAGTTTATTTTAAATATGATTATAGATGGCAAATCACATTCTGCAAAATTAAGAAAAAAAATCAAAGATGAATTAACAAAAATATGCCAAAACACAAAAGATGTTCCTAAGTTAAGCGTTATACTAATAGGTGATTATTTACCAAGTCAGATATACGTAAAAAATAAACAAAAGAAGGCTAAAGAAGTAGGTATAAAATCTGAAGTTATAAAATATCCAGAAACAGTCTCAGAAAAAGAAGTATTAGATAAGATAAAATCTCTTAACAATGACAAAGAGGTTACTGGTATATTGGTTCAGTTACCATTACCAAAACAAATTAATCAGAAAAAGATAATAAATTCAATTGATCCCAAAAAAGATGTTGACGGTTTTAACCCGCTTAATGTTGGAAACTTAGCTTCAGGCTACGATGCCATTGTGCCATGCACACCATTAGGATGTATTAAACTTATAAAATCTGTTCAAGAAGATCTTAAAGGTTTGCACGCTGCAATAATTGGTAGATCTAATTTAAATGGAAAACCAATGGCTCAACTTTTATTAAGAGAAAATTGCACAGTAACTATACTTCATTCTAAATCTAGAGATATTAAAGAAGAATGTAAAAGAGCTGATATATTAGTTGCTGCCGTTGGAATGGCGAATTTAGTTAAATCTGATTGGGTGAAAAAAAATTGCATTGTAATAGATGTAGGAATTAATAAACTAGGTGGTCAAATTGTTGGTGATGTCAAGTTTGATGAAGTAAAAAGTAAGGCAAAAGCAATTACACCGGTGCCTGGTGGAGTAGGACCTATGACAATAGCATGTTTACTAAGTAATACTTTGGAATGTTTTAAAGCTCGTTAGATCTTGAAGAATCTAGTTTTAATATCTTACTATTTCTAAATCTTATAATAACAGTTGCCGCTGCTACAATTAAAATTGCAAGAGATATATATATTAAATTTGTTGGGTCTTGGTCTTTGTCTTGAAGAATTATAAATCGAGCCAAAGCAGTTATTGCGATGATCATAGGATACGTTATTCTAACTGATCTTGTTTCCCAATAAGATCTGACTAGTCCAATAACCTCTATATAGATAAACATAAGAAGCAGATCTGCTAAACTTATATTCCTGTTCTGATACATTTCATGAATTTCAAGAAAGAAAGCAATGACCGTTGCAGCCAGGACGATTAATACTGCTACTAACTGAATATTCCGAATCGTTGCATTCATACTTATTCTTTTAACAAATTTTTATTGTTTATGTAATTGTTTTGAATGAAATTTTATGAATTTCTCAATCTTAGATTTTTTGAATGTTTTGTTTTCTTCAAAAGAAACTTTTTTTAATGAATAAGCATTGTTTTTTGATCTTCTTGATAAAATAGTAATATTACCCTTGTAAATTTTAAGGACTACCTCACCATTTACTTGATTTCTTTTTTTATCAATTATTTTTTGGAGATTAAGTCTTTTTTTCGAAAACCAATACCCATTATAAACTAGTTCAGCATACAATGGCATTATTCTTTCTTTAGCATGCATTGTGGCTTTATCTAAAGTTACAGACTCAATCGCTCTGTGTGCAAAATACAATAAAGTTCCACCAGGCGTTTCATAAACTCCTCTGGATTTTATACCAATAAATCTATTTTCCACAAGATCGACTCTACCGACTCCATTTTCTCCTCCAATTTTATTTAATTTTTCTAACAAAAATTCTGGTTTATATTTTTTTCCATTAATTGAAACAGGATCGCTATTTTTAAAACCTATCTTTATTTTAACCGCTTTATTTTTTGCTTTTTCTGGTGAAATAGTTTTTTGAAAAATAAATTCTGGAGCTGCGTTCCTTGGATTTTCTAGCACTTTGCCTTCAGTCGAAACATGAAATAAATTATCATCAACAGAAAATGGGGGAGCCCCTTTTTTGTCTTTTGGAATTGGAATTCTATATTTTTTTGCATATTTAATTAAATCTGATCTAGACTGTAGCTTCCACTCTCTCCAAGGTGCAATGACTTTAATTTTTTTACCAAAAAAAGAATATCCAAGTTCAAATCTTACTTGATCGTTTCCTTTTCCAGTAGCACCGTGTGAAACTGCAAAAGCTTTAAATTTTTTTGCAATTTCAATTTGTCTTTTCGCTATTAAGGGTCTTGCTATAGAGGTTCCAAGCAAATAAACACCTTCATAAACAGCATGAGCTCTTATCATCGGAAAAACATAGTCTTTAACAAAAATATTTTTTAAATCCTCGATGATAATTTTCTTAACACCGAGTCTTTTTGCATTTTGAATTATTTTCTTCTTATTTAAATCTTGACCTATATTTGAGGTATAAGCGATGACTTCAGATTTATAATTTTTTTGCAACCATTTAAGAATTATTGAGGTATCTAAACCCCCAGAGTAAGCTAAAACAATTTTTTTCATTAACTACAAACTTTTTTGGCTGTGTTATATGCCTTTGTAAATCCCATCATAGAGTAGTGGTCTGTTGTTTCAGCACCATCTTTTGTTTTACCTTTGATCATCAGATCTGTTGCTCTTTTCATTAACTTTATAAATTTTTTTTCCTCATTTTCATCAAGTAACCAGGCAAAGTCTCCTTGTGAAAAAAAAGAAAAATTACTTTTCCCTGATTTTGCAGAAACAGTAGAGTTTTTATAGGCATGACCACTTGTAACGCTTATTTCGTCTTTAATATTTTCGTTCGGTCTAAATGTCACGAATATTCTAGAGTCTTTTCTCTTTACCGCTGCAGGAGCTCTTTTAACCGGTTTTGTTTGCGCAAAACAAACCTTTCCTTTATCAGTCATCATCGTAAAACTTTCCCAATTTTTATACTTACCGGAGGATTTAGGTGAATTAGCAAAACTATTTGAAGCCATAAAATAAAACATTAAAAAATATATTACAATTTTTAATTTCATAAGTTCTTTTTTATACTAAAAAAAATCTAATTCAATGGTTTGTATTATGGTGCAGGATTTGGATTATTATTGTGAATTAAATTGATTTTATCGATCGTATCTTGATTTAGTTTAATATCAATACTTCCAATATTTTCTTTTAATTGATCCATAGATGTAGCTCCAATTATGTTACTAGTTACAAATGGCCTTGAATTTACAAAAGCCTGTGCAAGTTGTACCATAGTAATATTATTTTCCTTTGCTAGCTTGTAATACTCTTCATATGCCTTCATCGCTAAAGGATTAATCATTCTTTCCCATCCTTTAAATAAACTCATTCTCGCATTTTTTGGCATTTGGCCATTCATATATTTTCCAGAAAGTGCTCCTGCAGCCAAAGGATAATAAACTAGCAAACCACATTTTTCTCTGATCGATATTTCTGACATACCAACTTCATATGTCCTATTTACTAGACTATATGGATTTTGAACTGACATCATTCTTGGAAGGTTTTTATTTTTTGATAATTCTAAATATTTTGACAGACCGTAAGGAGTTTCATTAGACATTCCAATATATCTAATTTTTCCATTTTTAATAAATTTATCTAACGCTTTTAAAATAGACTCAAAATCGTTCCAGTCTCTTTCGTTTTCATTAACAGAAAATTCTCTTCTGCCAAAACAGTTTGTTGATCTCTCTGGCCAATGCAATTGATAAAGATCTATATAATCTGTTTTTAACCTTTTTAAACTGTCGTCTATAGCTAAACCTATTTTTTTTTCGGAGAAATTATTTCCACCTCCTCTTATCCAGTCACAACCAGGTCCAGCGACTTTCGTAGCTAAAATTATTTTATCCCTATTTTTTCTTTTCCTAAACCAGTTTCCTATCATTATTTCAGTTTTTCCGTATGAATCTGGTGTGGGCGGTACTGAATAAAGTTCAGCTGTATCAAAAAAATTTACTCCATTTTGAAGCGCGTAATCCATTTGCTCAAAAGCTTCTTTCTCAGTGTTTTGAGTACCCCAGGTCATTGTTCCTAGACAAATAAGGCTCACTTTAAGATCAGTATTGCCTAATTTTTTGAATTTCATATAATTGTAATGTTTTTTTAAAGGAAAATTTGCCTATTGAAAAGTCAATAAAATTTCTTATATTAATCTTATGGTTTTTAATAAACAAAGTTCAGCAACAAGATCTTCAGCATCTGAGGCAATAATTGATCAGGGCTTAAGAGCCTATATGCTAAAAGTTTATAACTACATGGCATCTGGAGTTGCGCTTACAGGCTTTATAGCTCTGCTTTTGTTTAAGATGGCAGTCGTAAGCGGTCCGAACGGAGAAATTTTAGGACTTACGCAATTAGGAAACACTTTATATAATTCTGGTTTTGCTTGGATTGTAATGCTAGCACCGCTTGGTGTAGTTTTTTATATGAGTTTTGGTATCGCAAAAATGAGTGCGTCTAAAGCTCAAACAGTTTTTTGGATTTTTGCAGCATTAATGGGAGCTTCTTTATCATCAATTTTTATAGTTTACACAATGCCTAGTATTGCAAGAGTATTTTTTATTACTGCTGGTACTTTTGGAGCTATGAGCATCTATGGTTATACAACTAAAAGAGATTTAACAAAATTAGGTTCATTTTTAATGATGGGTTTGATTGGAATTATAATCGCATCTTTAGTAAACATCTTCATTAAATCTACAATGATGCATTTCGTAATTTCTATAATTGGTGTTTTGGTATTTGTAGGTCTAACTGCTTATGATACTCAAAAGATTAAAAATATGTATTTAGTAAGTGACAGCGGTGAACTAATGGGCAAAAAGGCTGTAATGGGCGCTCTTACTCTTTATCTTGATTTCATAAATCTTTTTATAATGCTTTTAAGACTTTTTGGCCAAAGAAGATAGTCTACTTAATTAATTCAATTTTTCCTAAACTGGTTCTATCAATAAGTAATTTTAAATTTTCTGATTTTTGAATAACCTTACCATTTTTATCTTTAATTAAATACTTTTCATTTTTATAGTTAGGTTTTAAATTTTTCAGAATTCTTAAAATTGGTTTTTCTGAGGCTCTTTTATATATATTAAATGATATTTCTTTATTTCCTGTATAAAGGCTATAATCTTTCCAAGTTCCATTTGAAACCATTTTTGCATACAAATTCAAAATTGTTTGAAGTTCTTTTTTGATAAAATAAGGTTGCTTTGCCTTACGATCATTATCTACAATTAATCTAATATTCTTCATTCTTCTTATATTTATTAATTAATGGCAATTGTAACGCTGTAAATATAAAAGTTAAAGGTAAAATACCCCAAACTTTAAAATTTACCCAAATATATTCTTTTTCAGGAGCAAAAGATCTCCAAACAATCTCGTTCAAAATTGCTAAAAAAATAAAAAAATAAGCCCACCTTCTGTTCAGCAACGTCCAACCAAAATCATTTAATTTAAAAGCATTATTGAGAAATAATTTTAAAAGATTTTTTTTGAGAAGAGTGTCACTTATAAGCAAAGCAGCCGCAAATATTAAATTAATAATTGTTGGTTTCAAGTATATAAAAATTGGATTGTTAAAATATAGTGTCAATCCACCAAACAATGATATAAGCGCTGCACCTATAAGAGGAACATAAGGAACCTTCCGTTCGACTACATAAACTATAATTACTGCTAATATTGTTGAAATTATGAGCGGAGGTATGGCAATACTTAAATTATTGCCGCTCGTCTTATAAAAGTAAAAAAATATTAATAAAGGCCCAAAGTCTGTGACAATTTTCAATAAGGACTTATTCACACTAAAACTCTAACATAAATTATTTTAATATTAAATTTATATATTGATTTTAACTAAAAAATTATTAAGTATTAAGTATGTCTACTAACATAGCAAAGTTTGCAATAGGAGAAGTAGTAAAGCACCGTCATTTTGATTTTAGAGGCGTAATTTATGACGTTGATTTTGAATTTAATAATTCTGAAGAGTGGTATCAGTCCATTCCTAAAGATGTAAGACCGAGAAAAAATCAACCCTTTTACCACCTTCTTGCTGAAAGCAACGAGGTAACCTATGAAGCTTACGTTTCAGAGCAAAATCTATTAATAGATGACTCTAATGAGCCGGTAAAGCATCCATTAATAGAGGAAATTTTTGTGGGAAAAAAAGGGGCTAGTTATCTTAAACCTTCTAATTAAACACTACCGCCATAAATAAAACATTTTTGGTTCAAAACTCGGCCAAAAAATTTATATATTTTTTTTTATGCTTAAGCCTAATTGGGGATTACTCATACTTCTTACTCCCTCTCAATTCTCAATTAGGCAAAAATGCACCTTCCCTTAAAAAAAATACTGTAGTAATTAACTGGTAATGGAATTCTTTTCTTTTGGAAATATAATAATTTATATCGACAAGTTTATTAAATTCATCAATTCAATTTTTTTTGTGATTTTAATAATTGGAATCTCTTTTGCTTTGATTATTTCTCCTGTCGACTATTTACAAGGTGACTCCGTAAGAATTATGTATGTTCATGTACCTTCAGCTTGGATTGGGCTCTCAATTTTTTCATTAATTGCAGTAAGTACAATATTAAATTTTATATTTAAAATAAAAAACTTATTTTTATTTATAAAAAGCTTTGCACCAATAGGATTATTATTTACGTGTCTTTCAATCGTTACCGGGTCAATATGGGGTAAACCAACCTGGGGAACTTGGTGGGCCTGGGACGCGAGACTTACTTCGATGTTAGTATTAATGTTATTCTATGTTTTATTTATTCTTTCTTTAAAGTATTTTAAGAACAATGAAAACTTAACAAAAATTTTGTCAATTATATCAATTCTAGGAATAATCAATATTCCAATTATTAAATATTCAGTCGAGTGGTGGTCTACTCTACATCAGCCAGCTAGTATTAAATTTTTGGGCACATCTAGCATTCATCCAAGCATGTTAATTCCATTATTCTTGATGTTATTGGTTTTATTGCTGTATTGTGCGTTAATTTTTCTAATGAAATATAAAACAGAAATCATTAAAATAAAGAAACAAAACATTAAAAGATTATGATTACTGAATTTTTAAAAATGGGAGGATATGGAATTTATGTTTGGTCATCCTTTTTTATAGTTATTACTTCTTGCGCTTTTCTCTTTTATAAAACAAGAAAAACTCTAAAAAAATATGAAAAAGAATTTGCTAAGGAATTAGAGAAATTACCTGCAGAACATAAAAAAAGAATTGCCAAATCATCTAAAGTTATTAGCAGTATTTTAGCATCGCAAAATAAACTAAGCTAAAGCATCTTGCATGCTTACAAAAAAAATTAAAACAAGACTTATATTTCTCGTCTCAATTATTATAATCACTCTAACTTTTTTGGTTTTTATTTACCTCAATCTTAAGAAAAACATATTATATTTTAAAACCCCGTCTGAAATTTTTATGAATAGTCCAATAAAAGGAAACTCTATGATTAGAGTGGGTGGGATGGTAAAAAAAGATTCTATTCGACAGAACAATAAAGAAATAAAGTTTATCTTAACAGATTACAAAAAAGAGCTAATTGTTGTTTATAGTGGCACCGTTCCAAACTTGTTCTCTGAGGAACAAGGAGCGGTTGTGGAGGGTATTCTTAATGATAAAAAATATTTAATAGCCGATAGAATATTGGCTAAACATGATGAGAATTATATGCCTCCACAAATGAAAAAAATATTGAAGGAAAATGCTAAGTAACCTAGGAAATATTTTACTTTTTGGAAGTATTTTTATTACATTATCAATTATTTATTTTGCTTACCAAAATATAAAAGAAAAAAATATCTTAATTGGAAAAAACTTAGTCTATCTCTCTTTTTTTCAAATAACATTTATAATTACATCATTTTTATTATTAATTTTTGCATTTGTTTTTTCAGATTTTTCCCTTCTTGCCGTTTATCAAAACTCTCATACAGCAAAACCTATTTTTTATAAAATAGCAGGTGTTTGGGGCAACCATGAGGGCAGTCTACTCCTATGGGTAAACATTATGGTAATCTTTTCTTTTTCATTTTTTTTATTTAATTATAAGCTTAACAAAAATTATAGCCTTTACACTTTATTGATACAAAATATTTTAATTCTAGGGTTCTTAGTATTTTTAATTTCTAATTCTAATCCATTTTTTAAAATTTTACCTATTCCCTTAGAAGGTTTAGGATTGAATCCAATTTTACAAGACCCTGCTTTAGCTATTCATCCACCATTGTTGTATTTAGGCTTTGTCGGATCATCAATTTATTTTTCTGCAGCGATGGCCGCAATACTTTCTAACAGTAATGGTAAAAACTTCGCCTCCTCAATAAAAGTTTGGGTATTAATTTCCTGGAGTTTTCAATCATTAGGCATCATTGTTGGTTCTATTTGGGCTTACTATGAATTAGGTTGGGGTGGCTTTTGGTTTTGGGATCCTGTTGAAAATGCATCTCTAATACCATGGTTTTGTATGACCGCATTAGCTCACTCAGTATTAGTTTTAGAAAAAAGAGGTTATCTTTATAATTGGGTTTTGATTTTATCAATTATAACTTTTATTTCTAGTGTTACTGGAACCTTTTTAGTTAGATCTGGGATATTAAATTCTGTTCATACTTTTGCAAATGATCCAGCTAGGGGAATGTATATTTTAATATTTTTATCTTTAATGATATTTTTTTCCTTCGTAATTTTTTTTAAAAGAAAAATTAGTGATAATTTCTATCTTGAGCCAATCAGTAAAGAAACTTTTATTCTGAGCAACAATTGGTTTATGATGTTTTATTTAGCAACTGTATTTATAGGCACAATTTATCCAATTTTTACTCAAGTTCTTTACGACACGAAAATTTCAGTTGGGCCACCTTTTTACAATTCTGTAATCGCACCGATAATCATTCCATTTCTAATAATGATGGCAATTGGACCAAGAATAAGCTGGATTAAACAAAAATATAATGATTTTAAATCCTTAATTTTCATTTTAATTTTATCATGCGTTATTAATTTTCTTATTTTCTCTTTTTTAAAAAGTTACAATTTACTATCAAATTTAATTATAATTTCATCTCTGTTTTTAATTTTACACTCACTTAAGGACTTTATAATAAACTCAAAGACTAAATCATATTATAACTTGCCAAGTTTTTTATCTCATACAGGTTTTGGTATTTTAATGTTGTTTATAATTTTAAATCATAACTTTAGTAAAGAATACGACCTTAATATTAAAGTGGGTGAAACAAAAAAAATAGATAATATTGAAATTAAGTTTAAAGATTTGAAAATTGAAAAAAGAGAGAATTATAATGCTATAATAGGCAACTTTAATATTCTAGATTTAAAAAAAAACTATCGGAAAAATTTAAATCCTGAAATAAGAATTTACGACAATCCCCAAACATTGACGTTTGAGTCAGCGATAAAGACTAATCTTAAGCAAGACCTGTATTTAACTATGAGCAATATTGATGGATCAGATTTTTATAATGTTAAATTTCAAATAAAACCGTTTATGCTATGGATTTGGTTTGCTGCATTACTTACATCTAGTGGAGCTTTACTAAGAACTTTTTTAAAAAAATGAAAATAAGTTTTCTAAAATTAATTTTAATTTCTTTGGTAGCATTTGCTCTTATAATTTTTTTCTTAGCTTTAAATATTGAGAAAAGATATAGCACCGAAAAAATAATTGGAAAAAGTGTAGATAATTTTGAATTAGAATTTCTTAACAATGATAAAGTATTTAAAAAACAAGATTTAGCTAATGACGAATTTCATCTAATAAACATTTGGGCATCTTGGTGCCTTCCATGCAGAAAAGAGCATCCTATTTTAATGACCTTAAAAAAAGAAAATAAATTAAAAATAATTGGTATGAATTTTAAAGATAAAAAATTAAACGCTAACAATTTTTTGAGAGAACTGGGGAACCCATATGATTTTTCTTTAAGCGATAAGGATGGAACACAATCAATTTTATTTGGCGTTTATGGGATACCTGAAAGTATACTAATTGATAAAAAACATAAAATCATTAGAAAATTTATTGGGCCCCTTAATGTTAAAGACTCTGAAGATATATTACAATTAGTAAATGAAAAATAAATTTTTAATAATATTTTTTTGTATTTTTTTCGTAGAGCCTAGCTCTGCCGATATAAATAAATTAGAGACAAAAATTTTCAAAAATCTTAGATGTATAGTATGCCAAGGACAATCTATCGCAGAGTCCAATTCAGATTTCGCGCAAACTATTAAAATTGTAGTTAGAGATAAAATAGATCAAGGAGATAATGAAAAAGAAATTTATGAATTTTTGGCCGAAAAATATGGGGAATGGATTATTTATAAACCTAAATTTAATTATATAAATTCATTATTGTGGTTTTCTCCTTATATAGTTTTGGTTTTTGGTGGATTATTGATTTTCAAATATCTAAAAAGAGGTAAACAGTAATTTTGTCTTACTGACTATACATTTTTGAATTTACGTAGTAATTTATAGTTATGAAATTAAAGTTTATTGTATATATTTTTTTACTTTTCGCTTTTAAACAAACAATTGTATTAAGTGAAAACTTAGACATCTCAGTTTATACTGGAACATTTGATGTTATAGATAAAGAAGGAGATGACCAAACTAATTTAATTGGAATTGAACACAGAAACACCGAATTATTCAGAAATACTTTTTTAGGCAAGCTTGCACCTGTAAGTGGAGCTTTTGTAACTGGAAAAAATTCAGCGTATTTCTATACTGGAGTTGAAGGACAATATAATTTAGGTCCTATGAATATTTCTCCAAGTTTTACTCCGGGCTATTATGAAAAAGGTAGCGGAAAAGATCTTGGCAGCGCATTAGAATTCAAAAGTGAGATTAAAGTCGGCTTTGATATTTTTAAAGATTCAAAACTTGGTTACAGTTACAGCCATATATCAAATAATGATTGGGGAAATACCAATCCTGGAACAGACAATCAACAATTAATATTTTCATCAAAGTTTTAAATGTCATTAAAAAATTGTCATAACTTTAGCGACTTTCGTAAATTAGCAAAAAGAAAACTGCCTAGTCCAATATTTCATTATATAGATGGAGCTGCTGATGATGAAGTTACGTATGCTAGAAACACAAGTGCGTTTGATGATGTAGATTTAGTTCCTAATGTTTTAAGAGGTGTGGAGAATGTTGATCTATCAACCACAATATTTGGAAAAAAACTAGACTTACCATTTTACCTAGCACCAACTGCATTACAAAGACTTTTTCATTATGATGGTGAAAGAGCTGTAGGAAAAGCAGCGCAGAAATTTAATACTATGTTTGGTGTTTCAGCCTTAGCAACAGTTAGCGTTGAAGAAATATCTTCTATGATTAACACCCCAAAGATGTTTCAGTTTTATTTTCATAAAGATAGAGGTTTAAATACTTCTTGCTTAGAAAGAGCCAAAGCCGCAAAATTCGATGTGATGGCTTTAACTGTAGATACAATTACAGGAGGAAATAGAGAAAGAGATTTAAGGACAGGCTTCACATCTCCTCCAAAATTAACTCTAGCAAGCTTATTTAGTTTCGCAACAAAGCCAATGTGGGGTATAAATTATCTCACTAAAGGTAAATTTGAATTACCACACATACAAGATCATCTCGAAGCTGGAACTAGCACCAATACCTCAATAGGAAACTATTTTTCTACAATGCTAGATCAATCTATGAATTGGAAAGACGCTGAAAAACTTTGTGCCCAGTGGGGAGGGCATTTTGCACTAAAAGGTGTAATGAGTGTTGAGGATGCTAAAAGAGCTGTAGACATTGGATGTACTGGAATTATGGTTTCAAATCACGGAGGAAGACAACTCGATGGGTCAAGATCTCCTTTCGACCAATTAGCTGAAATAGTTGACGCCGTAGGAGATAAACTAGATGTTATTTGTGAAGGTGGAATTCATAGAGGAACCCATATGCTGAAAGCTTTATCATTAGGTGCAAAAGCATGCTCTGGCGGAAGACTTTATTTATACGCTTTGGCTGCAGCAGGTCAAGCTGGCGTTGAAAGAGCTCTAGGTCAGTACAAAGCTGAGCTAGAGAGAGATATGAAACTAATGGGTTGTACAAAGATAAGCGAACTAAGTAGAAAAAATTTAAGATTCAGAAAGTAATGAGTCTTGAAGATAATTTTAATTTTGAAGATTTTAGAAGAGTAGCTAAAAAAAAATTACCCGCTCCAATATTTCATTATATTGATGGAGGATCTGACGATGAGGTAACTCTTAAAAGAAATACGGATTCTTTTTCAAAGTGTGATTTAGTACCCAATATTTTGGCTAGTGTAGGCGAGCCTGACTTATCAACTAAAGTTCTAGGATCTAAAATAGATATGCCTTTATTTCTATCGCCAGTAGCTATGCAAAGACTTTTTCATCATGAAGGAGATAAAGCTAGCGCAAGAGCTGCAGAAAAGTTTGGTACTTTTTATAGCATGTCAACAATGGCAACCTCTTCTATAGAAGAAATCGCAAATACAGCAAGCGGACCAAAAATGTTTCAAATATACATTCACAAAACCCAAGGATTAACCGATAATTTAATTGATAGATGTAAGAGCTCGGGTTTTAATGCAATGTGTCTTACCGTAGATACAATAGTTGCAGGAAACCGCGAAAGAGATCATAAATGGGGTTTTACAACACCTCCAAAATTAACTTTGAAAAGTTTAATGAGTTTTGCAACCCATCCAATGTGGACAATTAATTATCTTACTCATGAAAAATTTCAATTACCAAATGTTTCTCAGTTTGTAAAAAAAAGTTCTTCTATTGCTAAAGGAGTTATGGAATATATTAATGAACAATATGATCCAGCTATGAGTTGGAAGGATGCTGAATATTGTATTAAAAGATGGGGTGGGCCATTTGCTTTAAAGGGTGTTATGTCAGTCGAGGACGCTAAAAGAGCTATTGATATAGGCGCCAGTGCAATAATGTTATCAAATCATGGAGGTAGACAACTTGATGGATCAAGAGCGCCGTTTGATCAACTAGAAAAAATCGTTGATGCTGTCGGCGGCAAAATAGAGATAATAGTAGATGGAGGCATAAGAAGAGGAACTCATGTTTTAAAAGCTTTGTCTCTTGGGGCAACAGCCTGTAGCTTTGGAAAAGGATTTCTATTTGCATTAAGTGCTGGAGGGCAAAAAGGTGTAGAAATTATGCTTCAAAGAATGAAAGAGGAACTAAGAAGAGATATGATACTTTTGGGTAAAAAAAACATAGGAGATTTGTCTAAAGAGAATCTTGCATTTAGGGACTAAGGATTCTAATATTAGATATGAAATTAGCAAAAAGTTTAGATAGATTAGGAACAGAAACTGCTTTCAGCGTTCTGGCAGAGGCTAAAAAATTAGAAGCAACAGGCAAGCCGATGATACACCTTGGATTAGGTCAGCCAGATTTTAAAACTCCAAAACATATCGTTGATGCTGCAAAGAAAGCATTAGATGACGGTCATCACGGTTATGTTTTATCGAATGGAATTCTAGAATGTAGACAGGCAGTTACCAGAAAGATTAAAAAACTATACAATCAAGATGTTGACCCAGAAAGAATTATAATAATGCCAGGCGGAAAGCCGACGATGAGTTATGCAATTCAATGTTTTGGCGAACCTGGCGTCGAAATAATTCACCCAACACCAGCATTTCCAATTTACGAGTCTATGATAAATTTTACAGGAGCAAAACCTGTTCCTTACGATTTAACTGAGGATAAAGATTTGAAATTTAATCCAGAAAAAATTTTATCATTAATAACTGATAAAACTAGACTACTAGTTTTAATCAATCCAAATAATCCTACAGGAAGTTTTGTTGATAAATCTGATATCGATGTTTTGGCAGAAGGACTCAAAAAGCATCCTCATGTTACTATTTTAAGTGATGAGATTTATAGTAGACAAATATTTGACGGAAAAGAGATGCCTACATTTTTTAATTACCCTGAACTCAGAGAGAGATTAATTGTTCTTGAAGGATGGAGTAAAGCATACTCTATGACAGGATGGAGACTCGGTTGGAGTTTCTGGCCAGAAAAATTAGTTGAACATGTAAATAAATTATTAATAAATAGTGTTTCTTGTGTAAATGCAGCTGCACAATTTGCAGGCATCGCTGCTTTAGATGGTTCGGACGAATCGATAGATCACATGATGAATAAGTTCACAATTAGAAGAAAACTCATTCATGAAGGTTTAAACAATCTTCCAGGCGTAGAATGTAGTTTGCCAGGCGGAGCTTTTTATGCTTTTCCAAAGGTTATAGGTACAGGGATGAATGGTGCGGAGTTCGCAAAAAAATGTATGCATGAAGCTGGTGTTGCCATAGTGCCTGGAACGGCATTCGGAAAGACTGCAAAAGATTATGTAAGATTTAGTTTTGCTGCCTCACAAGCTAATATTTCACAAGCTCTTGAAAACATAAAAAAAATGTTAGCTAAATAGGCTGTATTTTCTTCAAATTTCAATTAATATCTCTCTTTATGAATGAACAAGTTCAATCAGAACTAAAAAAAATTTTTAACGGCAGATTTTCTACATCTGTCTCGACAAGGTCTAATTACGCTAGAGGCGAGGACACCTTTGATCCAGTTTTATCTCAAGCAGTAGTTTTTCCAGAAACAAACGAAGAAGTCTCAAAAATTTTAAAACTTTGTAATCATCATAAAGTTCCAGTTGTACCATTTGGAACAGGAACCTCTTTAGAGGGAAATGTTGTAGGAAATGACAAAGGCATTACTATTTCTTTAGAAAAGATGAATAAAATTTTAAGTGTAAATGTTGAGGATTTCGATTGTAGAGTTCAAGCATGTGTGACTAAAGAACAATTAAATGACTATTTAAGAGAGGATGGAGTTTTTTTCCCAATTGACCCTGGCGCTAACGCTGCAATTGGAGGTATGGCCTCAACCTCAGCTTCTGGAACGATGGCTGTAAAATATGGAACCATGAAAACAGTAATTACAGGTTTAACAGTTGTTCTTCCTAATGGCGATATAATAAATACTGGAAGTAGAACCAAAAAGACTTCAGCTGGATATAATTTAACAAATTTGTTTATTGGTTCAGAGGGTACGCTTGGAATCATCACTGAAATACAATTAAGATTGTCCCCTATACCAGAGAGTATTATGAGTGCAGTTTGCCATTTCCAATCATTAGAAGATGCAGTTAAAACTGCACAACAAATTATTCAATACGGTGTGCCTATTGCAAGAATTGAAATGCTAAATAAAGATCAAATGGATATAAGTATTAACTATTCGAAGTTAAAGGATCTTAAGGTATTACCAACATTGTTTTTTGAATTCCATGGATCAGAGTCTTCTAATAAAGAAAATATAAAAGTTGTCGAAGAAATATCTAATGACAACAACGGAAGCTCTTTCAAGTGGGCTAAAGATTTAGCAGAAAGAAACAAATTATGGCAAGCTCGGTGGGATGTTTATTATTCAGTGAAAGCATTGATCAAAAATGGAAGAGTTTATTCAACAGATGTATGTCTTCCGATTTCAAAAATAACTGAGTGCGTAAATTTTGCGGAAGAGGAAACAAAAAAATTTGGACTAAGAGCTCCAATGGTTGGACACTTAGGAGATGGGAATTTTCATGTGATTTTGCCCTATGATCCTAAAAAAAAGGAAACTTACAAAAAGATTAGAGAGTTCAGTGATTTACTAATTAAGAAAACATTAGAATTAAAAGGAACTATTACTGGTGAACATGGAATAGGACTTCATAAAAAAGAATATCTTTTAAAAGAACATGGAGATAATATCCCAGTAATGAAATCTATAAAACGAACTCTTGATCCTAATAATATTATGAATCCTGGCAAGATTTTTGATTTAAACTAATATTCTAAATGAAAAAAATTCTAATCACTAGAAGACTACTTAGATCTTGTGAAGACAAAGCTAGCAAAATTTTTGATGCAAAATTTAATTCAAATGATGAATTACATTCACAAGAAAAAATGATTAAGCTAAGTGAAGGATGTGACGGAATTTTATCTGCTCTAACGGATAAATTGGATGCTGCAACTATAAATAAATTACCAGGTAGTATTAAAATATTATCAAACTTTGCAGTAGGATTCGGAAATATTGATTTAGAAGCAGCCAAAAAAAGAAATATAATTGTAACCAACACCCCTGACGTTTTGACTGACGCTACAGCTGAAATTGGAATTTTATTAATATTAGGTGCCTGCAGAAGAGCGCCTGAAGGAATTGAAGCTGCTAGAGAGTCCAATTGGAAATGGTCTGCTGATTATTTGATAGGAAAACAATTGACAGGAACAAGATTAGGTATTCTAGGCATGGGCAGAATAGGTCAAAAAATAGCAAGTATTGCAAAATCTTTGGGAATGATAATACATTATCATAATCGATCAAAACTTAGTAAAGATAAAGAAAATGGAGCCACTTACCATAAGGATCTAAAAAGCTTGATGAGCGTTGCTGACGTATTGTCCGTTTGTTGCCCTGCAACAAAGGAAACTACAAATTTGATTAACAAAAAAACTTTAGAATATTTGCCGACTGGAGCCGTCGTAACAAATGTTGCAAGGGGTGATATCGTTGATGATGAAGCTTTAATCGAAGCTCTTAATTCTAGAAAAGTTTATGCTGTTGGATTAGACGTTTATCAGGGAGAGCCAAATTTAAATCCAGGTTATTTAAAACATAAAAGTGCTTTTATTCTTCCTCATTTAGGTAGTGCCTCAAAACAAACTCGAACTGCTATGGGGAATTTAGCCATAGATAATATCGATGAGTTTTTTAAAACTGGTAGCTGCAAAAACAAAGTAATTTAAACATTTATTCTTATATTCTAGCAAAGGTTGTAAGCGTCAAATTATTTAAATTTTGGTGAGACTCTCAAAAATTAATATGTTTAAATAATTTTAATTATTAATAATTAAGGGGGGACAAATATGTCTAAAAAGATAAAAGGAGTTAAAACTCCTTCAAGACGTAAGTTCTTTAAAGCAGCAGCTGCAACAGGTGCAGCAGCGGCAGCAACTGTAGCAATGCCAAACATTGCTTTAGGAGCTCCTAAGACTTTAAAGATGCAAGCAGCTTGGCCTTCAGGAGCTAACATATTTTTTGAAATGGCAGGAGACTATGCAAAAATGGTTAGCGACATGTCTGGTGGACAATTAAAAATTGACCTTCAGCCAGTTGGTGCAGTTGTAAAAACATCAGAGATCGGACAAGCAGTAAGTTCTGGAGTTCTAGATATGGGACACTGGGTAACAGCTTACTGGTATGGAAAAAATCCAGCAGCATCTCTATTCGGAACAGGTCCGTCGTACGGTATGTCATCTCAAGAAGTAATGGGATGGATGGAGTACGGTGGAGGTAGAAAACTTTATGACGAAACACTTGCAAAAGTAGGTTTTGATTATATTGGTTTCTTCCATATGCCAATGCCTGCACAGCCATTTGGTTGGTTCAAAAAGAACGTAACTAAAGTGTCTGATGTTAAAGGTATGAAATATAGAACAGTTGGTTTAGCTACTAACGTTTTAACGGCTATGGGAATGGTTGTAAGACAACTTCCAGGCGGTGAAATTCAACCTGCAATGAAAACAGGTTTGATTGAAGCTGCGGAGTTTAACAACCCTACTTCAGACTCACAGTTTGGTATGCAAGACGTTTCTAAGCATTATCACTTAGGAAGCTTCCACCAATCACAAGAGATGTTTGAAATTCCAGTAAATAAGAAAACGTTCAATGGATTAAGCCCTCAACATCAGGCAATCCTTAAAAACGCTGCTTATGCTGCGAACACAGACAACTACTTTAAAGCTCTAGTGAGATACTCAGCTGACTTATCTAAGTTGATGAATCAACATAAAGTAAATGTTTATCAAACTTCAGATGAGATTTTAGCGCAACAACTTAAAGGTTGGGACAAAGTTATAGGTGACTTTAACAAAAAAGATCCTTTCTTTAAGAAAGTTGTGAACTCACAAAAAGCTTATGCGAAAAGAGTTATGAAATACTTACTCATGAATCAGCCTAACTATAAATTGGCTTATGAGAATGAATTCGGCTCTTTAGCTAAAGTTAAAATCTAATATTTAACTAAAAAAATTGAGGGGGCATTTTTGCCCCCTTTTTTTATGGAAATTTTATAAAAATTGGAATAGTTTATTTCTATGCGTTCTTTTATCTTTTTTGCAGATCAATTAAGTACATCAGTAGGGAAAGCATTCTCTTGGTGTATCGTTATCTTAATGGGCGGGACATGCTATGAAGTCTTCATGGCAAAAGCTTTTAACGCTCCAACACTGTGGAATTTTGACTTTAGTTTGCAGATGTACGGAGCAATATTTATGATGGCAGGTGCTTACACTTTGTCAACCGAAGCTCATGTAAGGGGAGACGTAATTTACAGACTTTTTAAACCTAGAACACAAGGTTATATTGATTTAGTATTATATTTTATATTTTTCTTTCCTGGCGTAATTGCACTTGCTTTTTATGGTTATGAATATGCGTCTTTAGCTTGGAAAATAAAAGAGACTAGCTGGAATAGTCCAGCACAAATACAGATTTATATGGCGAAATCTTTAATTCCAGCAGCAGGTATTTTATTAATCATACAGGGTATAAGTGAGGTTTGTAGATCTATCATATGTATACAAACAGGCCACTGGCCTGCAAGGATGGTTGTAGCAGAAGAAACGGAAAAAATTTTAATGAGAACTTCTCAAGACGAGGATCAAAAAGATGTTATTTAGTTTAACTAATCCAGAAATTGCAATTTTAATGATGGTAATATTTTTATTTGCAGTGCTTCTTGGATTCCCAATAGCATTTACGTTAATGGCAATGGGTGTTGGCTTCGGATACTATGCTTATTTTGATCCAACTCGTATGGAGCATTTATTGGATAATAGAATTTTTCAACTATTTGTTCAAAATACTTATACTGTAATGGACAATACAGTACTAACCGCCGTCCCATTATTTTTATTTATGGGATATCTTGTGGAGCGAGCTGGAATAGTTTCAAGATTATTTTTTGCAATAAGATTGGCTTGCCACGGACTCCCTGCTTCAATGGCAGTGGCAGCATTAATTACTTGCGCTTTATTTTCTACAGCAACAGGAATTATTGGAGCTGTTGTAACACTAATGGGATTGCTAGCATGGCCCGCTATGGTGAAAGCCGGTTATGATAAAAAATTTGCTTCGGGAGTTATCTGTTCAGGTGGTTGTTTAGGAATACTAATTCCCCCAAGTATTATGCTTATAGTTTACTCTGTTATTGCACAGCTATCACCTTTAAGATTATTTGCAGCTGCAATTTTTCCAGGATTAATGTTAGCAGGTCTTTATATACTTTATGCAATTACTAGAGCTTATTTAAACCCTTCACTTGCACCGAAGCCGCCTGCAGAAGAAATACCACCAAGAGCAGTTATATTAAAAGAAGTTCTGGTATCATTTTTACCATTGTTCTCTTTAATTATACTCGTTTTGGGTACAATTCTTGGAGGTTTAGCTACTCCTGCAGAGGCAGCAGCAGTTGGAGCTTTCGGGTCTTTAGTACTATCTTATTTTTATAAAACGCTTAAATGGAAAAATTTTAAAGAGTCAGTATTTCTTACAGCTAAAACAACAGCAATGATAATGTGGCTGTTTATTGGTTCATGGACATTTGCATCAGTATTCTCGTACTTAGGTGGTCACGAGGTATTTGAACATTTCTTTAAATCTATGAATATACAACCTTGGCAATTTTTGGTTATTACACAGATAATAATTTTTCTCTTAGGTTGGCCATTAGAGTGGACAGAAATTTTAATTATTTTTGTTCCAATTTTCTTACCTCTTGTAGAATTTTTTGGTGTTAACCCGTATTTCTTTGCTATGTTAATTGCACTTAATCTTCAAACTTCATTTTTAACTCCCCCCATGGCCATGTCAGCATATTATTTAAAGGGAGTTCAAACTAAAAATGTTGAGTTAATGGAAATATTTAGAGGAATAATGCCATTTTTATCGATAGTAATTTTATCAATGGTTTTAATGTACCTATTTCCAGGTATCGCATTGTGGTTACCCGACACATTATTTGCAAATTAATTTTCCATGGAAAATATTACAACAACCTCGGCTCACGATTTAGTTGAGAAAATTAAAAAAGGTGAAATATCTTCAGTCGAAGTTTGCGAAGCTTATATAGAAAGAATTAAAAAATTTGATAAAGATGTCAAGGCTTGGGCCTTCTTTGACAAAAAACTTCTCATTGAAAAAGCAAAAGAAAAGGATGAGTACAGAAAATCAGGCAAACCCTTAGGCGCACTTCATGGCCTACCTATAGCTGTAAAAGATATTATTGGTACGTTTGACATGCCGACAGAATGTGGCACAGTTTTTCGAAAAAAAATGTCAAGTTCTCAAGACTCTGAAATAGTAAATCTTTTAAAAAATGCTGGTGCGATTATTATGGGTAAAACAGTAACTTGTGAATTAGCATATATACATCCTAGCAAAACAACTAATCCTCACGACTATACAAGAACTCCCGGTGGATCATCAAGTGGATCAGCTGCTGTAGTTGCATCTCACATGGCTCATCTTTCGATTGGATCTCAAACTGGAGGCTCAATAATTAGACCTGCTTCCTACTGTGGGGTAGTTGGTTATAAACCCTCTTACGGCTTAATCTCGAGAAGTGGAGTGCTAAAGTGTTCTGATAAATTAGACACAATGGGAGTTTTTGGTAAAACAGTTAAAGATGTGGCTTTACTAGCAAAATCTTTAATTAAAAAAGATTTATACGATCCAGCCACAGTTCATTTTGCTTCAGATGACATGCTTAAAGTTTGTGATGAAGGACCACATTTTGAACCAAAATTTATTTTTTATAAAACTGACAAGTGGAAAAATATTGGCAAGGAGTCTCAAAAAGCTTTTGAATTTCTTATTAAAAATTTCAAAAAAAATATTGAAATATTTGATACTCCCTCATATTTTAAAGAAATTCCTAAATATCACCAAATTATTCACGAAACTGATTTAGCTAATAATTTTCAGGTTTACTATAATAAAGATAAAACAAAACTTTCAAAAGAGATGAGAGAGGCGATTGGAAGGGGATTAAAATATTCAGCTAAAGAATATACAGATGCTATAGATTTTATGAAAAGAAGTTATGAGTCTTATAAAGAAGTTTTTGAGGACTACCATGGTATTATTACTCCATCTTCCAGCGGAGTTGCAGACAAAGGCTTGAAGTCTACTGGCAGTGCGGATTTTCAAAAAATTTGGACCTATATGGGATTACCAGCTATTTCACTTCCTTTACTTACCGGTGAAAATGACTTACCATTAGGTGTTCAGCTTGTTGGCGACAAGTTAGATGATTTAAGATTTTTAGGAACTGCTAATTGGTTGGAGAAAAATTGTAAAGATGAATAGAAAATTTGCTACTATTACCGGATGTGTTTTATGTATTGCTTTTCTACTTGGATTAGCAACTACTTTAACAAGATCTATGATGATTGGTTTCACCGATGTTTTGCCAGTTTATATTCTTATGGGAATAGTAATTGTCATGATGCTTTATGAAGCCTTCTACGACAAAAAATAATAATTTTTTTCCTTATATACTATTATTTGTACAGCCTATATTTATGGCAACAAATATAATAGTTGCAAGAGGCGGTGTAGAATATGTTCCGCCGATTTCATTAGCTTTTTGGAGATGGTTTTTTGTATTTCTAATTTTATTACCTTTTTTTTATTCTGAAATTTATAAAAAAAGAAAATTTTTAAAAAAAGAATTTTATAAATTATTTTTCTTGGGTTTAATGGGGTGTGGAGTTTGTGGAGCATTCCCTTTTATTGCTGGTATGTCTACCACAATGGCTAATATGGGAATCATATACACCTCCTCTCCAGTTTTTATTGTAATTCTGTCAGTATTTTTGTTTAGTGAAAAAATTAGTTTAAATAGAATAGTAGGTCTCATAATTTGTTTGATTGGAGTTATCACCATAATTACAAAAGGTAATTTTAATTACCTAGTAAATTTTAGTTTTACTACCGGAGATTTTTGGATGTTAGGTGCTGCAATTGGTTGGGCCCTATATTCAATTTATCTTTTAAACTGGAAAAGTAAATTTAGTTTAATGGGCAGATTTACTTTAATCGCCTTTTTTGGTTTCATCTCATTGTTTCCTTTTTATATATTAGAAGAAACTTTATTTTTTGATACCAAATTCAATTCTACCTTTTTAGCATGGGTTTTGTTTGCTGCTATTTCACCAGGTATAATCGCATTTAGTTTGTACACAAAGGTACAAAGATATTTAGGTGCATCGTTAACAGGATTCACGCTTTATTTGTTTGCTGTTTATGGTGCAATATTTGGAATTATTCTTTTTGAAGAAATGTTACTGCCTTTTCATTATTATGGAGGTGCATTAGTTTTTGCTGGTGTATATATAGCAAGAAAAATAAAAACAATATGAAATATATTTATATTCTAATTTCTTCTGCATTAGTAATTTATTTGATTTTGTTAACTTTGATTTATGTAAATCAAAGAAAATTACTTTATCTTCCCAGCGAAAACAATTATTTAGACGATCCTATTAATTTTAAATACAAAGAACTTTTTATAGAAGTTGATAAAAATATTAAACTAAAGTCCTGGTTGATTGAAAAAGATTTAAAAAAAAATAAAACAATTTTATTTCTACACGGAAACGCAGGAAATTTGTTTAATAGATCATACAAGCTCAACAGATTTAATGAACTAAACTTGAACGTTTTAATTATTTCTTGGAGAGGCTTTAGTGGTAACTCCGGAAAGCCTAATGAGATTAATCTTTATGACGATGCAAAAAAGGCAGTGAAGTGGTTAAACGACAAGGGCGTCGCAACCGAAAACATTATATTGTACGGAGAATCACTTGGAACAGGAGTTGCGGTTGAAATCGGTCAAACAAATGAATTTAATAGTATCATTTTGGAGTCACCATACACATCAATGGAAAAAGCAGCAAAAATTTATTATCCATATTTACCAGTGAAATTGTTATTAAAAGATAAATACAATTCAGAAAAAAAAATTAAAAACATAAAAACCCCAATTTTGATAATGCATGGCAAAAGGGATAACATCGTTCCATTCTATATGGGAAAAAGATTATTTGAAATCGCCAATAAACCAAAAAAGTTTTTACAAGTAGAAGAGGATGATCACATGCTTACTTTTAATGATAATTTACTTTCAGAAATTAAAAACTTTATAAATAAATATTAATTAATTGATAGCAAAGTTTTTGCAAACAAATCTGCTTTAAAGGGTTGAAGGTCGTCTTCTTTTTCTCCCATCCCAACAGCAATTATTGGTAATTTGTATTTCTTACAGATTGCTAAAACTATACCACCTTTTGCAGTACTATCTAATTTAGTAATTATTAAGCCAGTCAAGTCATGTATTTTAGAAAATTCTTCTACTTGGTTTAAAGCATTCTGTCCTGTTGTAGCATCAAGAACTAAAATTATTTCATTAGGATAATCATTATCTATTTTTTTTAGAACATTGATTATTTTTTTATATTCTTCCATTAAGTTCTTTTTATTTTGTAATCTTCCCGCTGTATCTATTAGTGCAATATCAATACGATTTTTTTTGGTGAATTCAGCAGTCTTGAAAGCTACAGACGCGGGATCGCTACCAGTTTCAGATTTGACAATATCCACTTTTATTTTTCTAGCCCAAAGCTCTAATTGATCAATAGCAGCAGCCCTGAAAGTATCTGCGGCTCCAAAAACAACTGACTTATTATTGTCCTTAAAAAATTTTCCAATTTTTCCAATCGTTGTAGTCTTTCCAACTCCATTTACACCTGAGACAACAATAACAGCGGATTTATTATTTCCAAGATCATTTAAATTCTTTTCGTACTTAAGTAGTTCTAGTGAAAGTTTATCAGCTAACAATTTAAGAATTTCTTTGTGATCATCTATTTTTTTATCTATTCTAAATTTTTCAAAATCATTCTTAAGATTTTGAGCAGTTTCAATACCAACATCTGAACCAATTAATAAATCTTCAAATTCTTGTAAAATATCTTGATCAACTTTTCTTTTTTTAAAGATATTATTTATTCCCTCAGATAAAGAGGAGGAACTTTTATTTAATCCTAATTTAAATTTTTCTAATAAATTCATTATATTGAAATACTCAATTCATTAATTTTTGAAACAGGTCCTGTCATAAAAATATCTTTATCTTTATTATATTCAATTTTTAAAGACCCTTGATCAAAAGCAATTTGTACTTTTCTTTCAGTGAGATTTTTAGAAAAAGAAGCAACAACAGTTGCACAAGCAGCTGTGCCACAAGCTTTTGTAAGTCCCGCACCACGTTCCCAAACATTAACTTTGATATTTTTTTTATCAATTACATTAGCAAATGTAACATTAGTTTTTTCTGGAAATAGATCATGATTTTCAATTTTAGGACCTATAACTCTTAAGTCATGCTTCAGATAATCTTTATCAAAAAAAATTATATGCGGATTCCCTACGTTTACACAAAAACCTTCAGAAAACTTTTGATCATTAATATCCAAAACTACGTTACTAGGATTAATTTTTTTTGACAGTGGTATCTCTTCAGATCCAAATAAAGGTTTCCCCATTTCCAGTTCTACCTGAAAATTACCAATTATTTTTGCATTAAGTAATCTGTTATTTGTTTTAATTTGTATATTTTTTGTATTTAATTTTTCACTTAAAAGATAAGCCACGCATCTTGCCCCATTTCCACACGCACTTACTTCCCCACCATCAGAGTTATAAATTGTAATTGGATAAGACTCTTCTCTCTGTTTTTCGATAAAGATTATTTGGTCAAAGCCAATATTAGCCCTATTCCCAAGCTCAATGATTTTATTCTTTTTTATTTCTATAAAGTTTTCTCTTCTATCTATGATGATAAAATCATTTCCTAATCCATCCATTCTATAAGCGTTAATCGCTACCATTATTGATTAGTATAATTATTCATTGACTTTTAAAACCCCTAATTGTAACTTCAGCCACTTTCCGCAAATACATGTGTTTTTGCGGTGCTCTTAGAAATAAGAGGATCGACACCAGTCAGCGAGGGTTCGCCCACTGGTGCGATAGGTGTTGGGTGATTATAAATGTTTGAAAATTTAACAAATAGATTAGAAAATATTTTTTCTAAATTAAAACAGGCTCCTTCTTTAACCAAGGAGCAAGTTGATATTGGTTTAGTAGAAATTAGACAGGCATTACTGGAAGCAGATGTCTCGCTTCAAGTCACAAAAAATTTTATAGAAAGAGTTAAGCCAAAAGCTATAGGACAAGAAATCATCGAGTCCACCACTCCAGGTCAAATGGTGGTTAAAATTGTAAATGATGAATTAATAAATTTATTGGGTAACAAAAGTGAAGAAATAAATTTAAAATCTTCAAGCCCAGTTAGTTTATTAATTTTAGGACTACAAGGTTCCGGCAAAACAACAACCTCAGCAAAGTTAGCTTATTTTATAGAAAATAAATTTAAGAAAAAGACCATGTTAGTCAGTTTGGATGTATATAGACCTGCTGCTCAAGAACAATTAAAAATTCTTGCAGATAATAATGATATTTTAAGTTTACCAATTGTTCAAAATCAGCAACCCTCTGAAATTGCTAGTCGTGCAATGAATACAGCAAATCTAAATGGAGCAGATGTAATTATATTTGATACAGCTGGAAGGACTCAAATAGATTTACCAATGATGACAGAAGTAAAGCAAATTAAAAGTTTAGTGAAACCAATAGAAACAATTTTAGTAGCAGACTCTCTTACTGGTCAGGTAGCAGTAAATGTAGCAAGTGAATTTGATAAGGCAGTTAATATTTCAAGTATAATTTTAACTAGAGTAGATGGCGACGGAAGAGGTGGAGCCGCTTTAAGCATGAAGGAGGTCACTGGTAAACCAATAAAATTAATGGGTGTTGGTGAAAAGATTGACGAACTCGAGAGCTTTCATCCTGAAAGAATAGCTAAGCGTATTTTAGGGATGGGTGATATTGTTACGCTAGTTGAGAAAGCAACTAAAGACCTTGATGAAAAAAAGTTAAAAGACACTGAAGCTCAATTAAAAGAGGGAATTTTCACAATGGAAAATTATCTATCCCAACTAAGACAAATGAAAAAAATGGGTGGCATGGGAAGTGTGATGTCTATGTTGCCTGGAGCTAATAAGATTAAACAGCAAATGGAAAATTCATCGTTTGATGAAAAAATGTTAAATGATAATGAAGCGATTATTCTTTCAATGACACCAAATGAAAGAGAAAATCCTAAAATTATAAGCGGATCAAGAAAAAAAAGAATAGCAACAGGCTGTGGCTTAGATATTTCAAAAATTAATAAACTTCTAAAACAATTTAAGATGATGTCAGACATGATGAAAAAGATGTCTAAAGGAAAAGGAATTCCATCAGGAAGTATTCCTGATGAATTATTAAATCAACTAAAATGAGAGGTAACACATGTTAAAAATAAGACTATCAATGGGGGGAGTAAGAAAAAGACCAGTATACAAAATTGTTGTAGCCGACAGTAGAGCGCCTAGAGACGGAAGATTTGTAGAAAAGATTGGATTGTTTAATCCACTTCTTCCGAAAGACAAGAAAGAGAGAATAAAGGTAGAGGCCGAAAGAGTAAAATATTGGATAAGTAAAGGGGCGAAACCAACTTTAAGGGTTTCAAGAATTTTAGGTGAGGCCCAGTTAATGCCAATGCCAAAACCGGGTAATAATCCTCAAAAAGCAG